>CANQRR010000005.1 GCA_947626285.1 uncultured Lachnospiraceae bacterium | reverse complement strand
CCGGAAAGACGGTTCTTATGGGAAAGTGCTTTCGGATGTATTTGCGGGGTATCTTGACGGATACGGAGCAGGGCAGGAAGCCGGGGAGAAAAATCCGCCAGAGGCAGAGGCGGCAGTTCCAGGCATGGCGGGAGAGAAGATGGAGCAGTTTTTAGCGGAAATGCTCTCAGGGATGTTTCTGGAAATGCGGGAAGCGCTGGCGGCAGAGATCAGGCAGAGCTTTGCAGAGTATGCCTGCGCTTCCGATCCGGGCGGAAGAACGATTCTCCTACGGCCGGATGAAGCGCGGGAACAGACGCAGGAGCCGGAACTGTCGGAGGACATGATGGCTTTTGCGTTTGGAATGGGCGGATAGACGCCTGCCGGATGGGTGCCGGAATGGAGTTATCCGGTACCCGGTTTTTCGGCGGCGCCTGTGATGCGGTACCGAAGTCTTTTGTACGGTACCGACGCCCACAGCGGATGACGGCGGCATTATGCCGGAAGGAGCAGTCTGCCGGATGTTTTTTCCGGCAGACCATGCCGCAGTTTCTGCGGCATTAGCCCCGCAGGGCGCCTTGCTTCTGATACGCAGTGTCAGAAGTAATAAGGCGTTACTTCTGGAAGAAGTAACAAGACCATAGAGAGCAGCATACCAGAAAAAAGAAAGAGGAAGGAGGCGGGAAATGGCGGCAAAGACAATCTCTTTTCCCAAAGGGCGGGGAAGCCTGGCGCATAACAACCGGGAGTTTACAGCCGCAAATGTCTGTCCGAAAAGAACAGGCTGGAATCGGACATATATCAGGGAATCCCTGCCGGATGCCTATGAGAAATGCTTCGGGGAGGCTCTCAGGAAATACAATGCGGCGCAGAAGCGGAAGGACAGGAAGAAGGACAATTACCTGAAAGAAATAGAAAACTCCGGGAACGGAGAGAAAGTCTTTTATGAAAATGTGGTGCAGATCGGGAAAAAGACGGATACGGCGGTGGTGGATGAAAACGGGAACCTGACCAAAGAGGCGGAAGCTGCCATTGAGGTTTTAGAGCAGTATGCCCTTACCTTTCAGGAACGCAATCCCAACTTATATCTGTTCAACTGCGTCCTGCATTTGGACGAGGCAACACCGCATCTGCATATAGATTACATTCCGGTGGCACATGGATATCAAAAAGGAATGGAGACAAGAAACAGCCTGACGAAAGCATTTCAGCAGATGGGATTTGCCAAAGCAGTCAGCAGGAAACAGAATGAGACGGTGGCATGGCAGGAGAGGGAAAGGGCGTATCTGGAGGATCTCTGCGCTGAGCGTGGCATAGAGATCGAAACGCTGGGAGTTAAGCGGGAGAACCTGAACCTGCCGGAGTATAAGGCTGCCATGCGGAAGGTGGAGGCGCTGGAAGAACAGGCGGAGCAGATCGGAACCCGCAATCAGGAACTGGAAGCACAGACGGAAAATCTTTTTCAGGAAATTCAAAAGCTGGAGGAACAAGAGCGGGACAGCCGGGATATTTTGAAACAGCATACGCTCAGGGCATCGGAACTGAAGCTGATGGAGCGGGAGGCGGATGCGGAGACTAAGGCAGTAAAAAGCACTGCGGTTCCGGTCAACAGCCTGTTCGGCGGCGAGGAATATGTGAAGGTGAAAAAGGCGGACTGGAATAAGATCGTGAATGTTTTCCATAAGGCGGTGCAGCAGAATCATCTGGTGGAAAAGTACGAAAAGAAGATAGCCGGACTGGAGAAACGGCTCGATGCCCTGAATGGACAGTTGGAGAAGCTGAAACGGTTTGTGGAATCCAGAGGACTGGGTGAGGCGTTTGCGGAATATTTGAGATCCCTTGCACCTAAGACCATGAAGCAGAAGCTGAAAGAGGCCGGGGCAAAGGCAGAAGAGCATAACCGGCAGAGGGCGGGCAATATCCGCCGGATGCCGGAAAAAGAGAAATACCAAGAGCAGGAACTGTAAGAATATCGTTAAAAAATGAAGAAAGAGAGGATATGAAAATGGAACTGACTTATGAAAAATGCGGGGATTATCTGATCCCGAACTTAATCCCCAGCCGGGAGCCAGAGGGAGAATTGCGAAAGTTTGGGCTGATGAGGCGGCGTTACCTGAAAGAATACCGCTCCGGGATCTATTCGGGACTGCTTCTGACAGGGAAGCTGAAAGAACATCTGCTGATGGTGCAGGAGCAGGCGGAGCAGCGGTTTGATGTGTTGGTGGAGCAGATGGCAGCGGCAGAGGGTGTGACGGAGCAGTTAAAGGCGGTAGACCAGATGCTCTGGGTGAGGAAGATGAACAATATCCGGGAGAAGGCGGAGGAGGTTGTGAGGGAAGAGATTGTATATACTTTATAGGGCAAATGAAAAGGATTATGACAACATGTCGTAGTCCTTTTTGAAATATAATATGACCTTGAATTTGTTCCGAGAAAGGAATATAATATATACAAATTTGGAGGGTTAGTATGGAATATTTAACTTCTGAAGAAATTGCACAGAAATGGAATATATCATCACGGCGTGTGACCACGTTATGCAAGGGCGGTAGAATAAGTGGGGCCATTCAAAAGAGTGGTGTTTGGCTGATACCTGATAATGCACAAAAACCTGAAAACATGAAAAGGGGTAGAAAATCAGGTAAAGTATAGAGAGGTGACAAAATGGCAGGAAACGGGAATCTTTACGCATCAAGAGGCACAAGGGAAGATGAGTATTATACTGATTTGATAACTATTGAGAATGAACTAAAACATTACAAAGAGCATTTTAGAGATAAGGTAATTTTCTGTAATTGTGATGATCCCTATGAAAGCAATTTCTTTAAGTATTTTGCTATGAATTTTAATGCACTAGGATTGAAGAAATTGATTTCAATTGGTTATACTGGTTCGCCAATTGTATATACACAACTTTCTCTATTTGATGATATAGAAGAACCAAAAGTTATGCGTCATCCATATAAGATTGAAATCTCAGAAGTTACGGATGAAAATAGCGATGGAGCAATAGATTTGGCAGATGTTGAACTGCTTATAAGAAATAAAAGGAATGTTCTGACTGTGCTTAGTGATGATGGGGATTTCAGAGGGAAAGAAAGTCAAACTGCACTTGAGGAAGCGGATATTGTTGTGACCAATCCCCCGTTTTCGTTAATGAAAGAGTATATACCTTTGCTTATGAACAAGGAGAAAAAATTCCTTGTTCTCGGAAATATGAATCATATTACATTTAAAGAAATATTTCCATTTTTCAAGGAAAATAGAATATGGCTGGGCTATAATTCAGGACATTTTTGGTTTAAAGTACCAGATTATTATGAAGAAAAAAATACAGATTTTAAGATAGATGAAAGTGGACAAAAGTGGAGAAGACTGGGAAATATATGTTGGTTTACAAATTTGGAAATTGAAAAAAAACATCAACCATTGATATTGTATAAACACTATACGGAGTCCGATTATCCAACGTATGATAATTATGCAGCGATTCATATTAGTAAAGTGGCGGAAATTCCAGATGATTATTATGGAGTGATGGGTGTTCCAATTACATTTATGGATAAGTACAGCCCAGATCAATTTGAAATTGTTGGGATAACTACTAATGATAAAGAAAATATTTGGGGAATCAAAACGAAAAATTATACAATTAGTGATGCAAAGAATTTTAGCATATTAAATGCAGCAAGTGTTCTCATGATAGATGGGAAGCCAAAAGCACAGTATGCAAGAGTCCTTGTAAGAAGGAGGATGCGAGATGAAGATCGAACTGAATAAGATGACTATACGAGAAATTGCCGATAATTACGTTGATAACGATGAAGAGGGGGTTATCGGATATAATGGAAAATTGAATATCCGTCCAAAATATCAGCGAGAATTTGTTTATGATGAAAAGAAGAGAAATGCTGTTATTGATACAATAATGAAAGGTTTCCCTTTAAATGTCATGTATTGGGTAAAAAACGATGATGGAACGTTTGAAATTTTAGATGGACAGCAGAGAACGATTAGCTTTTGTCAGTATGTTGCGGGTGACTTTTCGGTTAATAATCGAACATTTCATAACTTGACAGTAACAGAACAGCAGCAGATTCTTGATTATCAGTGTATGATATATTTCTGCGAGGGAAATGACAAGGAAAAACTTGATTGGTTTAAGATTATCAATATTGCCGGAGAAAAACTAACAGATCAGGAATTAAGAAATGCAGTTTATACTGGAACGTGGCTGACGTCAGCAAAAAGTATTTTCAGTAAAACGCAATGTGCAGCTTATAATTTGTCTAACAAGTATGTAACAGGTTCACCAATAAGACAGGAACTTTTGCAGACAGCTATCAGTTGGAAAAATAGAGGCAATATTGAAGAATATATGTCTATTCATCAACATGATCCAAATGCTAATGAACTTTGGACATATTTTCAGAATGTTATCAACTGGGTTATGCTGACGTTTCCTAAGTACCGTAAGGAAATGAAGGGTATTGATTGGGGTAAATTATACGATATATATGGTTCAAATCTATATGACACCAATGACTTAGAAAAACGCATTGCAGATTTAATGATGGATGATGATGTTACGAATAAGAAAGGGGTATATGAATTTGTTTTGTCTGGTGAGGAACGTTGCTTGAATATAAGGGCATTTACAGAAAGCCAAAAGCGAAGAATATATGAATATCAGAAAGGCATTTGCAATATGTGCCATAGGCATTTTGAATATGAACAAATGCAAGGAGATCATATTATACCTTGGAGTAAGGGTGGCAAGACAGTAGACGATAATTTGCAGATGCTGTGTGAGGATTGTAACAGAAAAAAGCTAAATATGTAATAATGGGTAAGGAAAAGAAATGGGAATGATACATTTTTATAGGGAAAAAGTAGAATTGGCGGTAAAATTAATTGATGCAAAAAGTAAATATGATGATATAAAAGCACTGAATGATGTAAGCGAAATAAATATGATGATTAATACTGCAAAACCTACTGTGGAGTTTGTCAATTTGGCAAAACAGTTGAATAAAAGAATCATTGAGGATTACCCAGAGATAGATGAAATGCATATAATAGCGTCAAATATGGCAAATTCTGTAGGCTTGTACCAAGGGGAAACTTGCTCTGAATATGATGCAATTTTAAAAGATTTGAATAGTGATATATATGGAATATTGGCATCGGTATTATTAAAACATGGGGAAATTTCTTGTATTAAAGAGTTCATTGAAAGTGTTGATTAATGATTATTTATCAAATTAAACCCGCAATATGCGTATATTGAATTGAGTAGAATCCAAAACTATTGATATTTTTTGCACAGATAAAGATGAAACGATGATTATTTTTTCTGCATTAAATGAGAGCGAGCAAATATTTGCTTTTAAATATATGACTATGCTGTCAACAGTGGAGGAACTGAAAGGGGAATTGGGACGAAAAGATTAAAATATTTTTTTAATTAATGCAATATAAGTAAAGCTGAGGTAGCAGAATAATGTGGAAATGTGAATTTTACGATACAGAAAATTTGGATGGATATTTTTCGGGTGTATTATATCTCTATGCAAATAACAGAAGGTATATTATGTCATTTGGCTATGATATAGAATTTGGTTCGCTGAAATTGATGAATTGTAAAGATCAATTATATAATAGTTATGAAGAAACGTATTCTCAAGAGGAAATTGCTGACTTGTATACGAAAAACTATTCTTTAATCAAAAACGAGATAAAGTATGAACTAGGGAAGTAAAACGATGTAAAATATAACCCTCATTCAAATGATATGCCATCAATCTAATAGAGAAGATTAAACATGAGATTATGAGTGTTTTCTTTGTGTATCCAGAGGTTATAGATTTAGCTTAGCTTTATCTAATTTAAAATGTTAAATCGTCAAAATCAACTTTAAGTTAGGTGAGAAATAGCAAATATGACAGATGTGTTTGACTTAGCAAAATTTAATGAATACCGAGAGGGTAACCGAAGAGAGGTAAAAAGGGCAGGCGAAGGTTTGCCGATTTCTCTTTGGGATACTTATTCTGCCTTTGCGAACTGCTACGGCGGCGTTATCATACTGGGTGTTAAAGAGGAAAAGGACGGCAGTTGGAAATCCACAGGGCTTCAGAATGCGTTAAAGCTTTGCAAGGATTTCTGGGATACGATCAATAATCCCAAGAAAGTAAGTGTCAACTTGTTATCGGAAGATGATGTTCAGACATATGAAGTGGGCGATAAGAAAGATGTCATTATGGTGATTTATGTGCCGATGGCAAAGCGGGAGCAGAAACCGGTATACATTAATGATGATATCTTTAACGGTACTTTTCGGCGCAATTTTGAGGGAGATTATCATTGTACCCGATTACAGGTGAAGACTATGCTCCGTGACCAGGCGGAGCGAACGGTAGACATGGAAGTGTTGGACAAGGTTCCTATGGAAGATCTGGATTATGACACCGTTCATGGATATCGTAATAGCCACCGCTCTTTAAAAGAGGGACATCCGTTTGAACGTCTGAGCGATCACGAATATTTAAGAAGCATTGGCGCGGCTGCAATTTCTGATGAAGATGGGAAGCTACATCCAACGGCAGCGGGGATGCTGATGTTTGGGGATGAGTACAACATTGTAAGACATTTTCCTGAGTATTTTTTGGATTACAGAGAGGAATTAGACCCCACAACGCGTTGGAGTGATAGGCTGCAGTCTAGTTCTGGAGAATGGTCCGGCAATGTGTGCGATTTTTATTTTCGTGTTTATAATAAGATCATCAAAGACGTTAAGGTGCCGTTCAAAATGTCTGGTGGTGAACGGATAGACGATACGCCCGTACACAAAGCGCTTCGTGAAGCGTTAGCTAACTGTTTGATTCATGCAGATTATCATGGTTTGCGAGGAATTGTGATTAGGAAAGAAGCAGACAAGCTTATCTTGGCAAATCCTGGCTACATCAGGACCGGTAAAAAGCAGATGCGTCTCGGTGGTGAATCCGATCCGAGAAACAAGGCACTTATGAAGATGTTTAACCTTATCAATATCGGAGAGCGCGCCGGAAGCGGTGTGCCGAATATTTTTAATGTCTGGGCAGATGAAGACTGGGAGGAGCCAATCATTGAGGAGCGATTTGATCCGGATAGGACGGTGCTGACGCTTTCTTTTGTAAAAAGAAATGATACAAAAATGAATGAAGATACAAACTTCATTCAAAAAAATGAAAGAAGTTTGAAAGAAGTTTTGAAAGAAGTTTTAGTCCCCAAAGATTATGAAAAGATATCGCCAATAATTGAATATTTAGAAACTAATTCTACGATTACAACGCAGATAGTAAAGCAAATAACAGGGAAATCATTGGCAACTGCATGGCGTTATATTCAGATATTGATAAAAGCAAATGTCCTTGAACCCGATGGAAATACAAATAAAGCGGGATATATTGTAAAGATGCAGCTTGAAAAATAGAAGTCGATGGGAGGTATATGTTTTGCATATTCATTCTGTAAAGCTGATTAATTTTAAATCGATAGGAGATTATCCAGAGTCAGAAGTGATTCTTGAGCCTAGAGTTACTGCTATTATAGGAAAAAATGAAAGCGGAAAAAGTAATGTACTGGAAGGATTGTCATACATTGATTTTTTTAAGCCGAATCAGGCAGCGTTTATAGAAGGTGTGATTAATAGAAATAGTGCATCGGGGACTGAAAATGTATATGAAATAACTCTCAAACCTACATCAGAGGATATTAAAAAGGGTATTAGTTCTGATACCAAAGCTACAATAACTAAGGCGAAGTGTGAAGTTACTGGTGGGGTTGCGGAGTACTATAAACAAAACGTATCACAGTATTTTGAAGAGTTTTCGAATATTTTGGACGAAATTGGGAGTAATCCGTTTCAATTAAGTGGTCAGGATTTATCAACTTATAGAGCAAATAAGCAAGAGCTTACCGATATAGAGGCTTTAAATATTTATGGAAAAACTTCAGCATTAGCTTATTTTACTGCGAGAATTGGTAAAATATCAGTTGAGCGCAGAGATATATTCCAAGAAAAGATAAAGACGGCACGAGAAAAGTGGAATGAGGTATTGGAATGCTTTCCACGAATTTTTTATAGAAAAACAGACAAGAAGTTAAAAAATGTATATAAAATAGAAGATGTAGAAAAAGAAGTGAAAGATGCCAATGTTGCACCAAATAGTTTATTATATGATTTTGTAAAATTGCTTGCCATATCTGCCGATGATTTTGTAGTAGCGGCACGTTCTGGCATAAAACCGAAACAAGAGTCCCTGAGAAAAAAGATCAACAAATTAATAGAAGCGAAGATTAATAAACCATTTAATGATTTTTATCAAACAGAGAGAATCACTTTGGAGGCGAATTTTAACGCAGGTAATGTTTCTTTTGTGGTACAGTCAGAAGAAGGGGAGACGTTACTGTTATCTGAACGAAGCAATGGCTTGAGATGGTATATTGAAACATTTATTGATGCACAAGCTAATAATGCTCGTGAAAGCAATATAGTATATCTTCTTGATGAGCCGGGGACATCATTACATGTAAATGCACAAAGGGAATTGTTGAAGTTATTTCAAGATTTGTCTGAAAAGGGAAATCAAGTTGTATATACTACGCACTCTCCATATATGCTCGATTTAGAAGAGAATGGAGTTCATCGCATTCGTGCTGTAGTAAAGAATAAAGAAGGATATAGTTATGTGTATAAATCAGTATATGATGCACGAATAGCTCCTGACAGTCAAAAAGATACATTGGCACCAATCATAAAAGCCATTGGTATGAATTTGAATGATACATTCGGACCTGCAAAAGATAAATTGAATATTGTTACAGAAGGGATGAGTGATTATATTTTTCTGAATACGATGGCCAAACTATTAGAAATTGATACAAAGAGATATGCAATTTTGCCAGCGGTAGGTGCTTCAAATTGTGTACATATATGCTCAATTCTGCATGGATGGGGCTGCAAGTATATTGCCTTATTTGATTATGATGAGGCAGGGGTTCAGTCTGGCGGCGAATATATGAGAAAGGATATGATGCTCGGATATAAGCGTCAGTATTGCTATTTGTTTGATGTTACACAAGGCGATGTGGACAAAAAGACATACAAACAGTTCAAATATATGATTGAAGATGTTGTGACAAGAGAGGAAATTGATAATTATTGTGATAAAACGGGCACTTCTAAAACAATAGGTAAGCCATTGATGGCAAAGTTAATGAGCAATTCTATAGAGGCTGGTACATATGAAATTGGTGAAACATGTAAGACAAATTTTAAAGAGTTGTTTGAACGTATTTTCTCGTATTTTGATGAAGTATAACGAAATGAAGGTGGTTCTATTTGGAATGCGGCGGAGTCATGCATGTTTTGTTCAAGAAATGTGTAGACGTTATTTCTTATGCTTCTAAAATGCTTCTAAAAATTCCAAAAACCACAAAGATACACTGATATAATGGATAATATGAATAAAAAAGTCCCCATTTTATCAGGATTTACAACATGTCACACTCCATCGTAGCAACGTGAGGGTGGCAGAACGGTTGGTTCGGGCCGTGTTGCGACGATTATCGAGTGATTGTGAACACTTAATGAGTGCGAAGCACGAATTTAGTGAGAGCGTCCGCATCGAACCTTAGCGAAATCGAGCAATAGCGACGATTGAGTTTAACTGAGAGGCGATTCCATTTGATGCAGTAAAATTGGGGCTTCCGGGGATTTCTCCGGGAGCCTTTTTATGCAATCCAGTTGAAAGTTTTCGCTGTAACGAATATAATTAAGTCATACAGGGAGGGACGGACGTATGATAAAAGATCTGGTGAAGAAAAACAGGAGCTATCGCGGCTACGATGAGAGCCGCCGTGTGACGGAGGCAGAGCTGCGCGAGATGGTGGACTGCGCGAGGCTTACCGCGTCGAGCGTGAACATGCAGCCGCTGAAATACTATCTGGCCTGGGAGAAGGAAGAGGTAGACCGCATTCAGACGCTGACCGCGTGGGCGAGGGGTCTGCCGGAGATGACGCTGCCGCACGAGGGCATGCGCCCGACGGCGTTTATCATCATCTGTCAGGATCAGAAGATCCAGGAGTCGCTGGCGCGTTTCCAGAAGGACGTCGGAATCGCGGCGCAGACGATTCTGCTGACTGCGGTCGAGATGGGACTGGGCGGATGCATGATCGGAAATTTCAGTGCGGATTCCGTGCGGAAGGAGCTTGGATTTTCGGAGGATCTGGCGCCGCTTCTGATTGTCGCGATTGGCAAACCGGCGGAGAAGATCATTCTGACAGAGGTGGGTGAGGGCGAGTCCGTCGCGTACTACCGGGACGAGAACGATGTCCACTACGTGCCGAAGCGCAGACTGGACGATATTATCATAGGACATTAAATCGCGCAGGGAAGTTTTTTCTGCACGCCGCGCGACCAGCATACTGCGCGGCAGATGATTTTCATTCGCAAGTTTGCATATAATAAAAGGCTGTCCCGGTTCGGGCAGCCTTTTTGCAAAAGAATACTAAGTGCAGAAATGTGACAGCGATCAGTGTTTTTCGCTGAACAGATTCCGCAGCACCTCCATCATCTTGCCGAGGTCGATGGGCTTGGCAAGGTGGCCGTTCATGCCTGCGTCCAGCGCCTGTTCCCGGTCTTCCTCAAAGGCGTTGGCGGTCATCGCCACGATAGGGATGTCGGCGAGGGCCGGGTCCGGCAGCGCGCGGATGATGCGCGTGGCTTCGTAACCGTTCATGATCGGCATCTGAATGTCCATCAGGATCAGATCGTAATAGCCCGGCGCGGACTGGCGAAGCATATCGCAGGTCTGTTCGCCGTTTTCGGCGCACTCCACCGTAAAGCCGGCTTCTTTCAAAATCTCAGCGGCGATCTCCCGGTTGAGCTCGTTGTCTTCGGCCAGGAGGATGCGCTTGTCCGCAAAGCTGTTCTCCGGCGGGAGCGCTTTTTCTATCACGGACGTCTTCTCTACAATCTGTCCCAGACTGCGCTCCAGCGTAAGGTGGAGATCGGAAGCAAAGAGAGGCTTGCTGATGAAGCCGGTGACCCCGGCCCGGCGGGCCTCTTCTTCAATATCCGTCCAGTCGTAGGCGGACATGAGGATGATGGGGGAGTCTTCGCCCACGATCTTGCGGATCTCGCGGACGGTCTCTACGCCGCTGAGCTCCGGCATGGACCAGTCCACGATGTAGACTTCGAAGGGGTCGGAAAGTTCCACGGCCTCTGTCGTCCGCGCGATAGCCTCTTTTCCGGACGGAGCCCATTCTGCCCGCATACCGATCTGCCGCAGCATCTTGGAAACGCTCTGGCAGCAGACCATGTCGTCGTCCACGACCAGCCCCCGGAAGCCCTTCAGCTCCGCGATGGGCGCCATCTCCTTATGAGCGGCGGAGAAGCGCAGCTCCAGATTCACGGTAAAGGTGGTGCCTTTTCCGTGTTCGCTCTCCACGCTGATGGTGCCGCCCATCATGTCTACGATGTTCTTGGTGATCGCCATGCCAAGGCCTGTGCCCTGAATGCCGCTGACCGTCGAGGTCTGCTCTCTGGTAAACGGATCGAACACGGTGCGGGCGAACTCCGGGCTCATGCCGATGCCGGTGTCGCTGACCTGGAATTCATAGAGTCCGCGCTTGGGAGAGCGGGACGGCTTCTGGGTGACCCGTATCGCCACCGTGCCGCCGGATGGGGTGAACTTGATGGCGTTCGAGGTCAGGTTCAGCAGGATCTGGTTCAGTCTCAGCTTGTCGCAGAAAACTTCCTCGTCCGTGACGTCCACGGTGTCGATGTACAGCTCCATGTTTTTGGCGTGGACGTCAGACTGGATGATGTCCCGCAGACCCTGTAGGATCTCCGCCAGATTCTCCGGGCGCTCATTGATGCTGACTTTGCCCGATTCGATGCGGCTCATGTCCAGCACATCGTTGATGAGGGAGAGCAGGTGGTTCGACGCCTGCGCGATCTTGGAGAGATAATCCTGCGCCCGCTCCCGGTTGTCCAGATGGGTGGTGGTCAGGGCGGTGTAGCCGATGATCGCGTTCATAGGCGTGCGGATGTCGTGCGACATATTGTTAAGGAAAGCGGTCTTGGCGCGGTTGGCCGCGTCCGCCGCCTGAAGGGCCTGCGTCAGTTCTTGCGCTTTCTCCTCCAGCTCACTGGTGGCCTGCGCCACCTTCTCCTCCAGCCGCCGCTGATTGCGGGTGCGCACTGCCAGCATGGCAAGACAGAAGAGGAACAGCAGGACGACACAGACTCCCACCACACTGTAGACCGGGTTCCGGTACAGGAAGGCGATCAGACTGGCATTGGTGTCGGCGCCAGCGTCGATCTCGCGGATCATGATGGTGTCCCGCTCCGCGTCGGTGATGCTGTCCGCGCCCTTGTCCAGCAGGGAGAGCAGATAGCGTCCGCCGGGGACGTTGTTGCCCACGGCATAGGACAGGGAGGTGTAGCCGAAGACCACGGAAGAGAGCCGATTTCGTACGTCCTGCCGGACGTACTGCTCTGCGGTGTAAGAGTAGAGGATCGTGGCGTCCGCCTCCCCGTCCAGCACCGCCTGGACGCAATCTTTCGAGGTGGGGTAACGGATCAGCGCATCTTCGGGGTAGAGATCGGTGACCGTGCTCCCCAACGCGTCAGACTGTTCCACCACAGCCAGTTTTTCAATCTCCCCGGAAAACCCTGCCAGGGTCAGCCGCGCGAAATTGGTCTGGAAATAGGGGACCGTGATCTTGTAACCTTCCTCCTCCGCCAGATAATAGTCTCCGGCGAAATCCAGCACCACGTCCACATCTCCTGTTGCGCGTAGCGCGTAGTATTCGTTCCGGTCTTTCACCGGGATAAATTCATAGTCGAGCCCGAGTCGTTCGGCAAGGGTAGCGAAAAGGGAGGGGAGGATGCCTTTTGCCTCTCCGTCCTGGAAGTAGCAGTAGGGGACCCGGCCGGGGTTGAACAGCAGACGCAGAGGTTTGCCGGAGGCGCGGCGCTCTTCGAGAAATGCGCGCTCGCCGGCGTTCATGATGACCGTACCGCTCTGGTCGGTGGCGTAGTAGGTATCGTGGAGAGTATTCCGCCAGTTCGGGTCGTGGAGGTCCATTTCGTTGATGGCTTCATTGATCCGCTCCATCAGCTCGGCGTCGTCCTTTCGGGTGCAGATGTAGAAGGGGCTGGCGTCGAAGGACTCCAGGACCCACTCGCCCTCAAGCAGCCGCAGACTGCCGGTGACCGTGGCGTCTACTTCTCCGCTCTGGAGCGCGTCAGTGAGCTCGTCCTGCCCGTCGAAGTACACCGGTTCAAAGGAAAAGTTATGTTCCTTCGCGAAGCGTTCGAAATTTTCGTTTTTGGAGTTGCCCTCCAGCATGCCCACAGTGACGCCGTCGTAGGTAGAGTAATCGCCCTCCACGATGTCCTCATTTCCGGCCTTCACGGTGAAGATGGTGGAATTGGAGCCGATATCCTGGTCGGAGAACAGAAACTCCTCCTCGCGCTCCGGAGTTCTGGAGACGGAGGTGACGATGTCCACCTCTCCGTCCCGCAGCATATCCAGAGATTCTGCATAGGAGCTGTCGTAGCCGACATACTCATAGGACCAGCCGCCGTGGATGGCAAGACGCTGGAGAAATTCGTAGCCGTAGCCGCTGCGGCGGCCGTCCTCCTCTATCGTGTGATAGCCTGAGAAGGCGAAAAAACCTACCCGTAAAACTTCCGTCTGTTCTCCTGCCGATTCGGCAGCCTGCACAGTGAAACAGGAGGACGCCGACAGCAGGGCGGTCAGCGCAAAGCAGAGCAGGCGTGTTCTTTTCATAGGATATGATCCCCCTTAGCAACATATTTTGTTATGCAAGCAAATTTATTTCCGGATAAAACAGGTATATCAAAATGGCATAATCATGCAGATGAGTAGTAACGATTATAGCATAGAATGCGCGCGCTTGTAAATTGTTCTTATACAAACGGAAGCCTTAATTTTGAAAAAAACTCCGTGGTCTGACGTTCACACATTCACGTTCAGCGCAATATGATAATACAGAAGATTTCTGCGGAGATGACAAGGTGAGATGAGAGAGATATTTGCGGGTCTGCTGCTCCCGCTTCTCGGCACGTCGCTGGGAGCGGCTTGCGTTTTCTTTGTGAGAAGGGAACTGAATCGGAAGCTGCAAAACGCGCTTCTGGGTTTTGCCGCGGGAGTCATGGTCGCGTCTTCCGTGTGGTCTCTGCTGATCCCGGCGATCGAGCTGTCCGGGGACCTGGGACGGCTGGCGTTTCTGCCGGCGGTCGGCGGGCTGGGACTGAGCTTTCTTTTGCTCCTGGCGCTGGACCGAGTTTTTCCGCAGCCGTATCCGGAGGATGTCCGTGGCATGGAGACATATTGCGGGGAGGATGACAGGGGTGCTGTGCAGCCATATTCGCGGGACAATGAGAGGGCGGAGGGCGTCGTGGGAGAAGAACGTGCGGCGCGTCGGATCTTCGGACGCGGCGTGGACGGGAGGCTGCAGGCCGGTCGGAAACGAATGAATCTGCTGATGCTTGCCGTGACGCTGCACAATGTTCCAGAGGGCATGGCGGTCGGAGCCGTCTTCGCCGGCCTGCTTGCGGCGCGCAGTGGGATCACGCTCGCCGGGGCGTTTGCATTGTCTGCGGGTATCGCGATCCAGAATTTTCCGGAGGGCGCGATCATCAGCCTGCCGCTTGCGGGGGAAGGGCGCATGAGCCGCCGCGCCGCATTTGGCATGGGCGTCGCCTCCGGCGTGGTGGAGCCGCTGGCCGGTACGCTTATGATTGCGCTGTCGCACGATATTCTTCCGCTTTTGCCCTGTTTTCTGGCGTTCGCCGCGGGCGCGATGCTGTATGTGGTCGTGGAGGAGCTGATCCCGGAGACTACACGGGGAACTTCCGGCAAGTTGGGAACGATCGGTTTTGCGCTCGGATTCATGGTGATGCTGGTGTTGGACGTCGCGTTCGGGTAACGCACAAGGATGCGACGCGCCGAAAACCGGGAGAAAGCTGTGTTGGGACACCGGGTGAGGAAAACGGGAAAATCGCGCGTTCGGGTGTTGACAAAAACGGCGAAGATGTTATACTGTTAAAAGCAATTGAACTTGTGTGAACACGCTGAAGAGAAGAGTAAAATGCGGAAGCATCCAGAGAGAGGGCGGCGGCTGAAAAGCCCTTATGCGGAACCATTTGAAAACGAACTCTGAGTGGCCCCAATCCGGTCCGGTGACTCCGTTATCGTCAAATGAGTGGTTTTACGGAATCAGGTCGCGCGGCGGTCTGTGAAACAAGCAGGGTGGAACCGCGAGTAACGTAAGTTGCCCGTCCCTCGCAGTCTTTTTTGGACTGCGGGAGGCGGGTTTTATCATTTCTAAGAAGAGGAGAGAAGACTATGATCATTACACTGAAGGATGGCTCGAAGAAAGAGTACGCGCAGCCGATGTCCATCATCGACGTCGCGGCGGACATCAGCGAAGGGCTGGCGCGCGTGGCGACGGCCGGAGAGGTGAACGGAGAGGTGCAGGATCTGCGCACGGTGCTTTCGGAGGACTGTGAGCTGAATATTCTGACCTTTGACAGCCCGGAGGGCGCGGGCGCGTTTCGCCATACGACCTCGCATATCATGGCGCAGGCGATCAAGCGCCTGTACCCGGACGTGAAGCTGGCGATCGGCCCGTCGATCGCGGACGGATTTTACTATGACATTGACAGCGATACGCCGATTACGAACGAGGACCTCGAGAAGATCGAGGCGGAGATGAAGAAGATCGTCAAGGAGGCTCTGCCGATCACGCGCTTCACGAAGCCGCGGGACGAGGCGATCGCGTATTTTAAGGAGAAAAATGAACCGTACAAGGTGGAGCTGATCGAGGACTTGCCGGAGGACGCGGAGATCAGTTTCTACCAGCAGGGTGAGTTTGTGGATCTGTGCGCGGGTCCGCATCTGATGTCCACGAAGCCGGTGAAGGCGTTCAAGCTGACCAGCCTCGCGGGCGCGTACTGGAGGGGCAGCGAGAAGAACAAGATGCTCACCAGGATCTACGGAACCTCCTATACGAAGAAGGCGGATCTGGACGAGTATCTGCGCCTGTTGGAAGAGGCGAAGAAGCGCGATCACAGAAAACTCGGCAAACAGCTTGGGCTGTTCATGATGCGCGACGAGGGACCCGGGTTCCCGTTCTTCCTGCCGAAGGGCATGGTGCTCAAGAACACGCTGCTCGATTACTGGCGAGAGATCCACAGGAAGGCGGGCTACGTGGAGATCTCCACGCCGATCATGCTGAACCGCCAGCTATGGGAGACCTCCGGACACTGGGATCATTACAAGGAAAATATGTACACGACGGTCATCGATGAGACCGATTTCGCGATTAAGCCGATGAACTGTCCGGGCGGCATTCTGGTCTACCAGTCGGAGCCGCGCTCCTACCGCGATCTGCCGCTGCGCATGGGCGAACTCGGCCTGGTGCACCGCCACGAGAAATCCGGCCAGCTTCACGGGCTGATGCGTGTGCGCTGCTTCACCCAGGACGATGCGCACATCTTCATGACGCCGGAGCAGATCCGCGACGAGATCAAGGGCGTCGCGAAGCTGATCGACGAGGTCTATCAGATGTTCGGGTTCAAGTATCACGTGGAGCTGTCGACCCGCCCGGAGAATTCGATGGGCAGTGACGAGGACTGGGAGATGGCGACGGAGGGCCTGCGCAGCGCGCTCGACGATCTGGGACTGGACTATGTCGTCAACGAGGGCGACGGCGCGTTTTACGGGCCGAAGATTGATTTCCATCTCGAGGATTCCATCGGCAGGACCTGGCAGTGCGGCACGATCCAGCTCGACTTCCAGCTTCCGCTGCGCTTCAACTGTGAGTACACCGGGGCGGACGGCGAGAAGCACCGCCCGATCATGATTCACCGCGTGGCGTTCGGATCGATCGAGCGCTTCATCGGCATCCTGATCGAGCACTTCGCGGGCGCGTTCCCGACCTGGCTTGCGCCGGAGCAGGTGCGTGTGCTCCCGATCTCGGACAAATACATGGATTACGCGGAGCAGGTGAACCGACAGCTCTTTGACGCGGGCATCCGCACCAGCATCGACACGAAGGCGGAGAAGATCGGCTACAAGATCCGCGAGGCGCAGCTCGCGAAGGTGCCGTACATGCTTGTGGTAGGCGCGAAGGAAGAGGAAGAGGGCCTTGTCTCCGTCCGCAGCCGCTTCGCGGGCGACGAGGGTCAGAAGACGGTCGAAGATTTCCTCGCAGCCATCAAAGAGGAGATCGCCAGCCGGACCGCGCGTGAGACGACCGTTAAGGAAGAAGAGAAGAAGTAAAAATAAGAAAACGGGGTAAAATAGATTTTGAAAAAATACTTTCTCATGTAATGTGAGGAAGTATTTTTTCTTTACGTCATCTTAACGCCGCGGCGCGCTTCCTAACGCCAATTTAATGAATTCTGTGCGATACTGAACTCAGCAATCAAGAGGTGGTATGTATGAAAACATTGCTAAAGACAGGGCATTTTTCCTCTTTTCAGCTCATCATCCTGGGATTTATGGCGGTCATTCTTCTGGGCAGCCTGCTTCTGATGCTCCCAATCTCCACGAGTCAGCCGGGCGGCGCGTCTTTTCAGGACGCGATCTTCACGGCGACGTCTTCGGTCTGTGTGACCGGACTGGTTGTGCGGGACACGGCGACCTACTGGTCGGGTTTCGGGCAGGCGGTAATCCTGCTGCTGATCCAGATCGGGGGTTTGGGCGTGATCACGATCGCGGTGCTGTTCTCGATCGCGTCCGGGCGTAAGATCGGCCTGATGCAGCGCCAGACGATGCAGGAGGCGATCTCCGCGCCGCAGGTCGGCGGCATCGTGCGTCTGACCGGCTTTATCCTGAGGATGGTCGTGCTGATCGAGGGGATCGGTTTCCTGTTGCTGCTCCCGGTGTTCGCGCGGGAATTTGGATTCGGAAAAGGCTGCTGGTACGCGCTGTTTCACTCAATTTCGGCCTTTTGCAACGCAGGATTCGATCTGATGGGGGCGAAGGAGCCGTTTTCTTCTCTGACCGCGTACCACAGCAGCGCGGTCGTGAACGTCACGATCATGGCGCTGATCGTCGTGGGCGGCATCGGTTTTCTGACCTGGGACGATATTCGCCGGAACAAATATCATTTTCACAAATACCGGATGCAGAGCAAGGTGATCCTGTGCACGACGGCGGTGCTGATCGTGATTCCGGCGCTCTACTTTTTCTTTTGTGAATACGGCGGGGCGGGGCTCAAAGACCGGGTTTGGCTGTCTCTGTTTCAGTCGGTGACGACGAGGACGGCCGGCTTCAACACGGCGGATCTCACCGGGATGCACGACGCGGGAAAACTTCTGATGATCCTGTTGATGCTGATCGGGGGTTCGCCCGGATCGACGGCCGGAGGCATGAAGACGACGACGGCTGCCGTATTGGTCGCCACGGCTGTGGCAGTGTTCAAGCGGCAGGAGTCGGCGCACTTTTTCGGCCGGAGGATCCCGACGGAGAGCCTGCGTAACGCGGCGGCGATCCTCTTTATGTATCTGACGCTGTTTCTCTTTGGAGCCGCAGTCATCAGCTATATCGAACAGATCCCGATCTTAACGGCGCTTTTCGAGACGGCGTCGGCAATCGGAACGGTCGGATTGACGCTTGGCATCACGACGCAGCTGTGTATGCTTTCGCGGCTGATCCTGATCCTGCTGATGTTCTTCGGCCGGGTCGGCGGGCTGACGCTGATCTTCGCCACATTCTCTGAGACGAAGAAAGCGGCGCTGCACTTCCCGAAGGAGAAGATCACGGTCGGCTAGAAGCGTGAGATCCGGAATCGCGGAACAAGAGCAAACAGGATTGAAAATATATAGAAAAATAGTTCAATAGCTTGAGGACCGGTTCGCGGGAAAAGGATGGCAGGACCGGAGAAAAGGAGAGACGACATGAAGACAGTATTGCTGATCGGGCTTGGAAGATTCGGAAGGCATATCGCGCGGAAGCTCGGAGAACTGCGCCACGAGGTGATGGCGGTGGATAGGTCGGAGGAGCGTGTGAACCAGGTGCTTCCCTATGTGACAAACGCGCAGATCGGGGACAGCACGAACCGGACGTTTCTGGAGACTCTGGGCGTGCGGGACTTCGACGTCTGCATCGTGGCAATCGGGGACGATTTCCAGAGCTCGCTGGAGACGACTTCCCTCGTGAAGGAACTCGGCGCGAAGCTCGTGGTGTCCCGGGCGGCGCGCGACGTTCACGCAAAATTCCTTTTGCGCAACGGGGCGGACGAGGTCGTCTACCCGGAGAAACAGCTCGCGTCGTGGACGGCGATCCGGTATAGCTCGGATCATCTTCTGGATTACATTGAGCTGAGTGAGGAGTATGCGGTGTATGAGGTTGAGGTCCCGAAGGCGTGGTTCAGCAGGACGATCGGCGAGCTCGACATCCGAAAAAAATACGGCATGAACGTCATGGGAGTGCGCAGAGAGAAGGGCGGAAAACTGGATCTGAACATTACTCCACAGACCGGCTTTGCGGACGGAATGACGGCGCTGATCCTGGGGAACCGGCAGGAAGTACAGAAGTATTTTCGCATTTGATCCGGAGACGGTATGCGAAGAGAGGGGGCATCGGTATGACGGATCTGTGTTTGATAGGGATCTTTATTCTCTGTATCGTGACCGGATATATTTTGGTGAAAAGGAGCGGGGGTTTTCTGGAACAAATGCTGTTCCAAAAGCCGGAAGTGTGGTATCATCTACGCGAAAGCAATGAGCCGTGCCGGACGGAGACAGGCGCGGACGCGGGAGCTTGCTCCCGGGAGGACGCGTCCGGTCGACGGAAGATAGAGCGAAGCTATCGCTCTCGCTCAGAGAGCGATGCCGCCCCGGCGAGGGACCCGCGGGAAAAGCGAAGCGTTTTCGGGCGAGGCACGGCGAAGCGAACGAAAGAACTGAAAGCAGGAGTCAGACATGAGTGGAAAGCAGACAGCAGAAGGCCGAACCAACACGTTTGGAAGCCACAATGAGGAGACCATACGGACGGCGGCACGGATGGCGAAGGCCTACCGGGGAACGCATTGGTTCACGGTATCCGACACGGTAAAGTTTCTTCTTTCCATGGTGATGGCCACCGCGCTGAGTCTGCTGTTTTACCGTTGGGGACTCTCGGAGGCCAACATCATCACAGTGTACATTCTCGGCGTTTTGATCACCTCTGTCGTGACGGAGCACATGGTCTACGGTGTTCTGGCGTCGGTGGCCAGCGTGTTCGTGTTCAACTATCTGTTCACGGATCCCCGCTATACGCTTCTGGCTTACGACATCGGCTATCCGATGACGTTTCTCGTCATGCTGCTGGCGTCGCTTCTGACCGGCACGCTGGCGGCGCGGATGAAGAATTTCGCGTATCAGTCGGCCCAGAGCGCCTACAGCACCAGGATCCTGCTCGACACGAACCAGTCCCTGCAGCACGCGTCCGGACGGGAGGCGATCGTCCGCGCGACGGCGGACCAGCTCTCGAAGCTGACGGGCAGGGATGTGGCGATCTCCCTTCCGGAGGACTGCGATCTGGAGCAGCTTCTGTCCGGCGGAAACACGGACACGAGGCTTTACTATCCGATCCGGCTCGGCGATATGCTCTATGGAGTGGCCGGCATCGATGTGAAGGACAATCCGGTGGACGCGTTCGAGAACGGCATCTTGATGTCGATCCTGGGCGAGTGCGCGCTCGCGTTGGAGAATGAGAAGAACGCGCGGGAGAAGGAGGCCGCCGCGGTGCTCGCGCAGAACGAGCAGCTCCGGGCAAATCTCCTGCGCACGATCTCGCACGACCTGCGCACGCCGTTGACCTCGATCTCCGGCAACGCGAGCAATCTGATGACGAACGGAGAGCATTTCGACGAGGCGACCAAGCAGCGGCTTTACACAGATATCTACGACGACTCCATGTGGCTGATCACCTTGGTCGAGAACCTGCTCTCGGTCACCCGGATGGAAGGCGGAGGCGTGAAGCTCCACCGGGACGCGGAACTGATGGATGAAGTCATCGCGGAGGCGCTGCGGCACATCGACCGCAGGAAGTCGGAGCATACGATCACTGTGCGCAATGAGAACGAGCTGCTCTTGGTCCAGATGGATGCGCGGCTGATCGTGCAGGTGATCATCAACCTGGTCAACAACGCCATCAAATATACGCAGCCTGGCTCGACGATCACGATCTCTGTGCGTGAGGAGGATCACATGGCGGTGGTCCGCGTCGCCGACGACGGGCCGGGCATCCCGGACGAGATGAAACCGCAGATCTTCGAACTGTTCTACACCGGGGAGCATCCGGTGACGGACGGTCGGCGCAGCATGGGACTCGGGCTTGCGCTGTGCAAGTCGATCGTGACTGCGCACGGAGGCGAGATCCGTGTATCAGACGCCGAACCGCATGGGGCGGTCTTTACATTCACACTGCCGGTCAAGGAGGTACAGCTTCATGAATAAATATCTTGTGCTTGTGGTCGAGGACGACGCGCCGGTGCGCAACCTGATCACGACGACGCTGAAGGCGCATGATTACCGCTATCTGACCGCGGAGAACGGAGAGAACGCGATCCTGCAGGCGACTTCCCACAATCCGGACGTGATCCTTCTGGATCTCGGCCTGCCGGATCTGGACGGCGTGGAGGTCATAAAGAGGATCCGCAGCTGGTCGAACATGCCGATTATCGTGATCAGCGCCCGAAGCGAGGACACGGACAAGATCGACGCGCTGGACGCGGGGGCGGACGATTACCTGACAAAGCCGTTTTCCGTGGAGGAACTGCTGGCGCGCCTTCGGGTGACCCAGCGCCATTTTGCGCTGATAAAACAGGAGAAAGAGAACGACGCAGTCTTCGAGAACGGGGATCTGAAGATCGATTACGCGGCCGGTTGCGCCTGGCTCTCCGGGACGGAGCTGCATTTGACGCCGATCGAGTACAAGCTGCTCTGCCTGCTCTCGCGCAACATGGGCAAGGTGCTGACGCACACCTACATCACGCAGCAGATCTGGGGCAGCAGCTGGGAGAACGACGTCGCCTCCCTGCGTGTGTTTATGGCGACGCTGCGCAAAAAGCTGGAGAGCGGCCCGGAGGCGAAGCAGTACATTCAGACGCACATCGGCATCGGTTACCGCATGCTGCGGGTGGAGTGAGCGAAAAGGCTGCAAGATTGTTGGTGACATCTTTGGAGGAAAATGGTATAATCGCAGTGATTCTCTCAGGGATAGAGCCTTGTTATGAAACTGTTTTTCGACTACATGAAACCATATCGCAGATCGATCGCCATCGTTGTGTTTCTGAAGCTTCTCGCGACGATGACGGAGCTTCTGCTCCCATATATTCTTGAGCATATCATTGACGTCACAGTTCCCAGGGGCGTTCTGCACGAGGTCGTCCTGTGGGGATTCCTGATGATCGCCACGGCGTTCGTGACGCGCGCGCTGAACATCGCGGGCAACAAAAGAGCCGTGGACAACGCCCACAACATTTCCTACAACATCAGACAGGATCTGTTTTCACGGACGGCGAATCTGTCCGGGAATCAGTTTGACGCGCTCGGGCTTCCCAGCCTGATCAGCCGTATGACGAGCGACAGCTACAACGTGCAGTCCTGTGCGCAGACACTGCAGACGCTCTGCGTGCGCGCGCCGATCATGCTGATCGGGGGCATCATCGTCACGCTGATGATGGACCGGGTGCTCGCCGCGATCCTCTGCGTGATGCTGCCGATCCTGCTGCTCGTGATCTTCGGCGTATCCCGCTATGGTATTCCGCTCTACAACAAGGTGCAGCAGCGGCTGGACGACGTCGTGCGCGTCATGAGGGAGAACATCAGCGGGATCCGCGTGGTCAAGGCGCTCTCGAAGACGGAATATGAGAAGCGGCGCTTCGCGGAATACAACGACGCGATGGCGGACAGCGATATTCTGGCCGGGACGGTCATGGCGCTGCCGGGGCCCATCATGCAGCTCTGCCTGAACGTCGGGCTGACGCTCGTGGTCTTCCTCGGTGCGGCCCGTGTGAACAGCGGTGCGGCCCAGCCGGGCGTGATCCTGGCCTTCCTCACTTACTTTAACATGGTACTGCAGGGCGTCATGGGGTTGAACCGCATCTTTATGATGCTGAGCAAGGCGACGGCCTCTGCGAACCGCATCGCGCAGGTGCTCGCGACGCCGGAGGACCTGAAAGTGGTCGGGAAAGATGAGGCAAAGCAGCCGTCCGGGGACGAGTTCATCCGCTTCGAGCACGTCAGCTTCCGCTACGGGGAGGATGCGTCGATGCTTGAAGACAGGTCGGGCGAAAAAAGAACGGATACTCCGGGAAGGGGGCATAGCAAGGACAGTGTGGCGGGGAGCGACGAGGCAGAAGGCATCAGGGAAAAATGTCTGGACGACATCAGCTTCGCGATCCGGCGCGGCGAGAGCCTGGGGATCATCGGCCCGACCGGCTGCGGGAAGACGACGGTCATCAATCTGCTGATGCGCTTTTACGACGCGCAGGAGGGCGGCGTCTTCGTGGACGGACGCGACGTGCGCAGCTATCCGAAGGATGAGCTGCACCGCAGGTTCGGCGTGGTGTTCCAGAACGACATGGTGTTCAACGACACGCTGCGGCAGAACATCTCGTTCGGCCGGAAGGTGACGGAGGAGGGTCTGCGGGACGCGGTGCAGGATGCGATGGCCGCGGAGTACATCGACGGACTGGAGAAAGGGCTGGACTACGTCGCCGACATCAAGGGCGCGAACCTCTCCGGCGGGCAGAAGCAGCGCCTGCTGATCGCACGTGCGCTGGCGGCGAATCCGGAGATCCTGATCTTGGACGATTCCTCGTCCGCGCTGGACTACAAGACGGACGCGGCGCTGCGAAAAGCCATACTGGAGCGCCACAGGGACACGACGACGATCCTGATCGCCCAGCGCGTCAGCTCCGTGATGAACATGACGAATATTCTCGTGATGGACGACGGGCGCTGCATCGGCTACGGGAGCCACGAGCATCTGCTTGCGACCTGCCCGGAGTACAAAGATATCTATCATACACAGATGGGAGCGCTTGCGTGAAGACAGCAGAAAGGAGGCGGGGACGATGCCGGGACCGGGGGACCGCGGAGGAAAGAAAGAACGGCCGAAGGACACGAAAGGGACACTGCGGCGTATTCTGTCCTATCTGAAGGAGTATCGCTGGGCGGTGATCGGTCTGACCGCCTGCGCCTTTCTGAGCAATTTCGGAAATCTGCTCGGGCCCGGTTTTGCCGGACATGCGATCCACGCCGCCGGAGCTGGAGTAGGAAAAGTGGACTTCGACGTTGTATTTTTTTACGGTCGATGCATGCTGATCGCCTATGTGGCGAGCGGCCTTCTGACGTTTTTCGTGAACATCGGGATGATGCGCGTCAGCCGGCGCGTGGCGCAGAAAATGCGAGGGGACGTCTTCGACAAGCTCATGACATTGCCGGTCGGATTTTTTGACCGCAATCAGGCGGGCGACATCATCAGCCGGGTCAGCTACGACATCGACGTGCTCGGGACCAGTCTGTCGACGGACGTCGTGCAGATCATCACGAGCGTCGTGACGGTGGTCGGTTCTTTCCTGATGATGTGCGCGATCTCGCTGCCGCTGGTGGCGTGTATGCTCGTGACGATCCCGATGGCCGTTTTGTACACCTCGCGGATGGGGCGCAGGACCCGGCCGCTTTATGCGAAGCGCAGCGCAGCCTACGGGCGCATGAATGGTTTCGTCGAGGAGATGTTCACCGGACAGAAGACGATCCTGGCTTATGCCTATGAAGACGGGGTCTGTGGGGAGTTCAGCTCGATCAACCACGCCGCCGCGGACGCCTACCACGCCGCGGACACGCTCGGCATGACGATGGGGCCGACGGTCGGATTTATCAACAATCTGGGGCTCGCGCTGATCGGGCTGGTAGGCGCGTTGCTTTACCTGTGGAAGATCGTGGATCTTGGGCCGATCTCCTCGTTCGTGCTGTATTCCCGCAAGTTCTCCGGGCCGATCAACGAGATTGCGAACATTATCAACGAGATCTACTCGGCGCTTGCCGCGGCGGAGCGGGTGTTCCGCCTGCTCGACGAGCCGGAAGAGGTGAAGGATATCTATGGCGCGAAGACGCTCACGGACGTGCAGGGCGATGTTGAGATGAAGGATGTCTCGTTCGGCTATGTGCCGGGGAAGACGATCTTACATAATCTGGATCTGAAAGCGGACGCCGGGAAGACGATCGCGATCGTCGGATCGACCGGCGCGGGCAAGAGCACGATCATCAATCTGCTGATGCGATTCTATGATGTCGATGCTGGCGCGATCCTGGTGGACGGGCATGAGATCCGCATGCTCACCAGAGACAGCCTGCGCCGCGCCTACGCGATGGTCTTGCAGGAGACCTGGGTGTTCCGCGGCACGATCTATGAAAACATCGCCTACGGGAAGGAAAACGCCACGATGGAGGAGGTCGTCGCCGCCGCGAAGGCCGCTAGGATCCACAGCTATATCATGCGGCTGCCGGACGGCTACCAGACCGTGATCAGCGAGGACGGCACGAATATCAGTAAGGGCCAAAAGCAGCTGCTGACGATCGCGCGGGCGATGCTCTACGACACGCAGATGCTGATCCTCGACGAGGCGACCAGCAATGTAGACACGAGCACGGAGCGGCAGGTGCAGCAGGCGATGCGCTCCCTCATGGTGGGGCGGACCTGTTTTGTGATCGCGCACCGGCTCTCGACGATCCAGAACGCGGACCGCATCCTGGTGCTCGACCACGGGGATGTTGTGGAGCAGGGCACGCACGACGAGCTGATGGTGCAGAAAGGGTTTTATTACCGGCTGTACGCGTCGCAGTTTGAGTGAGGGAGGATTTTCCGGTTGGACGTGATCATCTATATCCTTATGGGGAAAAAATACCTGGTGAAAAAATAATAATTTTGTTCAAAAGTCCCTTTGATTCCAAGGCTGCGATTTGATATGATATTTGTGTGGAATTGTCGGTTCCTGTTTTTGATGCAGGGAGCTGGACAGGGCGTTCGCAGATGAACTGCAGGACGGCCTCCGCGAGGCGTCGGCGGGATACGGCTGCGGGATCAGAAGGAGGATTGGGAAGATGTATCAGGTAGGAGAACAGATTGTCTATGGGATGACGGGCGTGTGCCGGGTCGAGGCGGTCGGTCCTCTGGATATGCAGGGAGCCAAAGAGGGAGTCGATTATTACACGCTGACTCCGGTCTATCAGGGCGGGAGGATCTTCATTCCGGTCGATACAACGGTTTTCAACCGTCCGGTCATGACAAAGGAAGAGGCGCTGACTTTCATCGAACACATCCCGGAGATCGAGGGTGAGATCTGTGAGGACAGAAATCCGCGTGTGCTCAACGAGCGGTATCAGGTTTATTTAAAGAGCGGGAACTGCACGGATCTGGTCCGGCTGATCCGCGCCGTGTATCTGAAGGAGAAACGCGCCGCGCGCGCGGGACGCCATCTGAGCCAGGTGGATGAGCGAAGCATGAGACGCGCGGAGGAGATGCTGCACAATGAGCTGGCGTCCGCGCTGGGGATCGAGCCCGGCGAGGTGAAGGGTTTTATCACGAAGACATTAGAAAAGTGATATAGGACCACCGGTTAGCGCCGATGGTCTTTTTTTGTGCGCAGACTTGCACATGGAAATTTTCTTCTTTTTTTCTCATCAGGTATGCTTTATAATGATGGCAGAGTCAGAAGTCGCGAACCATGGCGCGAAGCCGGGGATTCCGCGGACATATCACGGCGGGTGAGAAAACGCCGATAAAATAAGGAGGAAGAGAGATGGCATTTGCAAAAGATTTTCTGTGGGGCGCAGCGTCGGCCGCGCATCAGGTCGAGGGCGCCTGGAACGAGGACGGGAAGGGACCGGGCATCTGGGATACGTTCACGCGGACGCCGGGGCGCATCGCTTACGGCGAGAACGGAGACGTCGCGTGCGACCATTATCACCGCTACAGGGAAGATGTGGCGCTCATGAAAGAGATCGGGCTGAAGAGTTATCGCTTCTCCGTCAGCTGGCCGAGGGTGATCCCAGACGGTGTGGGCGAGGTGAACGAGAAGGGTCTGCAGTTTTACCGGAATCTTGTCGATGAGCTGCTTGCGGCGGATATCGTGCCGATGGTGACGCTCTATCACTGGGATCTGCCGACCGCACTGTATGAAAAAGGAGGGTGGAAGAATCCGGAGATCGTCGGGTGGTTCGCGCAGTACGCGGAGGTCGTCACGAAGGCGCTCGGGGACAAGGTGAAGTACTGGATGACATTCAATGAGCCGCAGCTTTTCGTCGGCGGCGGGATGACGGTGGGTTTCCACGCGCCGTTTGAGCAGAATCCGACGGATATCCTGATGCAGGTCACGAAGCATGTGTTCCTCGCGCACGGCAGGGCGGTGGAGGTCATCCGCAGGAACTGTCCGGACGCAAAGGTCGGGATGGCTCCGACCGGGGGCTGCGTGATCCCGTCGGAGCTTTCGGAGGAAGGAATCGAGAAGGCGCGGCAGGAGAGCTTCTCCATGAACGAGATGGACTATATGTTCAGCAACGTCTGGTGGGCGGATCCGATCTTCAAGGGAGACTTTGCCGACCAGGCGAGGGAAGTGTTCGGGGACAGGCTGCCTGTGATCACGCAGGAGGAGTGGAAGCTGATCTCCCAGCCGCTGGATTTTTACGGTTTCAACGTCTATGAGGCGAGCGGGGTTCCGCAGCCGCACGATCCCTATGCGTATGACCGCTATTCTTATCAGGGCAGTCCGAAGACGGCGCTCGGCTGGAACATTACGCCGGATGTGCTGTACTGGTGCTGCCGCTTCCTGTATGAGCGCTACGAGAAACCGCTGATGATCACGGAGAACGGGGCGGCTTTTCCGGATCTCGTGTCGCTCGACGGAAAAGTGCACGATCCGGGCAGACAGGATTTTGTGCACCGTTATCTGCTGTCTCTTAAGAAGGCGACGGACGAGGGGATCCCGATACTCGGCTACCAGTACTGGTCGATCATGGACAACTATGAGTGGACGGCCGGGTACGAGAAGCGCTTCGGGCTCGTCTACGTGGATTACCGCACGCAGGAGCGGATCCTGAAGGACAGCGCATACTGGTACCGCGAAGTGATTCGGAGCAACGGGGAGAGTCTCATTTTGTAAAAAACGAACAAAAGTTCGAAAAAGTACTTGCCAAATCTTTTGGGATGTAGTAGAATGCAAAACAGAACAAACGTTCTGAACTTGCGTTCGGACAAATCAGGGGTTTTGGGAGAGTACGGAAATGAAGAGAACAGGGGATTTCAGATCGGAGAACAGAAGAGCATACGCGGAAGAGTACCGGAAGGAGGGCGGAAGAGAAAGCGGCGAAAATATATACAGGGAGCTGACGAGAGAGGGACAGAGGTTCTGCGCTGCGGCGGGACTGCTGGAGGAGATCGTTGTTCTGGCTGTGCTCAGGATCGATGTGCGCCTGGCGCCGATCCCGGTGCTGGCGTTTATGTGGGTGCTGTTCGTGATCCTGACGGCGGCCGCGCTGATCGGCGCGGGCGGGCTGGCGGATCGCGTTGCCGCACTGCGGCCTCTTTCAGAGAGCGGAAAAAGGCGCGTCATGGTATATCCTGCACCTGCGCGCCAGGCGGCGGCAGCAGACGGATATGCCCGCGGCACAGAGAAGATTGCGGCATGACGCTGGCATTTTTGTGCGGTATTGTGCTTGCAGGAGAGTATTCCTCCGGTGATGCGGCCCGGAATTATTCATTGTGAAGATGGCCCATATGTGCTATGATGCTTCCGGATATATGAAAGAAGAAGGCTGAAAAGAAGGAGAGCGAACGGCACATGGAAGAGACATTACGATACGATGCGGTGATCTTCGATCTGGATGGTACGCTGCTGGATACGCTTGCGGATCTGACCGCCAGCGTGAATGCGGCGATGGAGCGATTCGGACTTCCGGGACACACGATAGAGGAAGTACGGCAGTTTGTCGGGAACGGCGTCCGCAGGCTGATCCAGCGCAGCGTGCCCGGCGGGGAGGAACACCCGGAGTTTGAGCAGATCTTTGACTCCTTTCGGGAGCACTATGAGGCGCACTGTATGGACGCGACAGAGCCGTATCCCGGAGTGCTGTCTCTGCTGGACTGGCTGAAGAAGGAAGGCGTTGGCACGGCGATCGTGTCAAACAAGGCGGACCCGGCGGTGCAGAAGCTGAAGGGCGTGTATTTCAAAGAGTTAGTGGACGTGGCGATCGGGGAGCGGAAGGACTGCCGCAGGAAGCCGGCGCCGGACTGCGCGCTGCAGGCGCTCTCAGCGCTTGGCGTACAGAGGGAGCGCGCGGTCTATGTGGGAGATTCCGACGTGGATCTGAAGACGGCACAGAACGCGGGACTGGACTATATCCTGGTGTCCTGGGGTTTCCGGGACAGGGATTTCCTGATCGCGGCGGGAGCCGCGCCGGAGCGCATCGTGCCGAACGTCAGGGAGCTGAGACAGATGCTGGTGTCGGAGTGATTTGGCAGGAGTTCCTGGCCCTGGCACCGGTGGGGACAGAAGCGGAGCCCTGTTTTTTGTAGGAAATTATTTTGTACATAGTACACAAAATGAATTTTCAGATTTGTACATTTTCTACAAGACGACCAAATTTAGAAAAATTTTAGATTTGCCGTTGACACCTGACAAAAATTGGGTGTAGACTACAGTCAATCAAGCGAAGGCGCTGTGGATTTCCACGGCGCCTTCTTTGCGCGTATGCAATGAGCCGTGCCAGACGGCAACTAACCAGACGCGGGATCTTGCTCGCGCGCAGCGGAACAGAAGTTTCTGTTCCGGATGAAAGAGAGGAGGAATTATTATGGATGAACTGAAAACTTTGATTACCGGACTGGACACTACCTGGGTGTTGGTCGGCGCGGCGCTTGTGTTCTTCATGCAGGCGGGCTTCGCGATGGTGGAGACCGGTCTGACGCGTGCGAAGAACGCGGGCAACATCGTGATGAAGAACCTGATGGACTTCTGTATTGGTACACCGATCTACTGGTTCATCGGCTTCGGCATCATGTTCGGCGGGACGGGCGCGCTGATCGGCGGACTTGACCTGTTCTGCATGAAGACCGACGACTACGCGACGATGATCTTCCAGACGGTATTCTGCGCGACTTCGGCTACCATCGTTTCTGGTGCGATGGCTGAGCGCACGAAATTTTCCGCGTACTGCATCTACAGCGCGCTGATCAGCCTGTTTGTATACCCGATCTCGGGTCACTGGATCTGGGGCGGCGGCTGGCTGGCACAGCTTGGCTTCCATGATTTCGCGGGTTCGACGGCGGTACATATGGTCGGCGGCGTGGCTGCGTTCGTGGGTGCGGCGGTGCTTGGGCCGCGTATCGGCAAGTATGGCAAGGACGGCAAGCCGAACGCGATCCTTGGGCACAGCATGACGCTGGCGGCGCTCGGCGTATTTATCCTCTGGTTCTGCTGGTTCGGATTCAACGGCTGCTCGACGCTTGCGATGTCCGGCGACAACGCGGCGAGGGCTTCCAGAATCTTCTACACCACGAACCTGGCGGCTGCGGTCGCTACCGTGACGGTGATGATCTTCACCTGGGTGCGCTACAAGAAGCCGGATGTCTCCATGACGCTGAACGGTTCCCTGGCGGGCCTTGTGGCGATCACCGCGGGCTGTGACACAGTGACCCCGGTGGGCGCGGCGATCATTGGTATCGTAGCCGGATTTGCAGTAGTGCTTGGCATTGAGTTTGTGGATCAGAAGCTGAAGGTAGACGACCCGGTGGGTGCGGTCGGCGTTCACGGCATCTGCGGCATGACCGGCACGCTGCTGACAGGACTGTTTGCTTACTATGATTTCGGAACGGGCGAGAAGCTGGGCGTGTTCTACGGCGGCGGTTTCCACTTCTTCCTCACTCAGCTGCTCGGCGTTGTGTGTGTGATCGCGTGGGTGGCTGTGACGATGACGATCATCTTCAACGTGCTGAAGCACACGGTTGGCCTGCGCGCTTCTGTGACGGAGGAGATCGAGGGCCTGGATATCCACGAGCATGGTCTGGCTTCGGCGTACGCGGACTTTGCGCAGACCTCCAGCATCAACAACTTCGGTGGCGTGCGCGACACGTATGACATGCCTCTCCCGGAGAATCCGGTCCATGTGGACGACGCGGTTCCGGTACAGGTCAAGACTCCGACCGAGACGATCGCGAGCGACACGAACATCACGAAGATCACGATCGTCGCGAAGCAGAGTAAGTTTGACGAGCTGAAGGAAGCGCTGAACAAGATCGGCGTCATGGGCATGACGGTGACGAACGTGCTCGGCTGCGGCACACAGAAGGGCAAGGCGGAGTACTACCGCGGCGTACAGATGGATTTGAACCTGCTTCCGAAGATTCAGGTGGACGTCGTCGTCAGCAAGGTTTCCCCGGCCGCCGTGATCGCGGCCGCGAAGAAGGCGCTGTACACCGGGCACATCGGCGACGGCAAGATCTTCGTCTACAACGTGGCGAACGTCGTGAAGGTGCGCACGGGCGAAGAGGGCTTCGATGCGCTGCAGGGAGACGATTTCTTCTAGGATGCTTCCCGGAGACAGCGTAAAACTTTGAAATAGAGCAAAGTTTTAAAATGAAGTGAAGCCTCAAAATAACACAAAGCGTTCCAGTGCTGTTGCAGATGATCCGGATGAGATCCGTGAATTGTTTGCAGCAGCATTTTTGTAATGCTTGACAGGAATGATTCCATGAAGTAAATTTGAAAAGAGAGAAAAGGGTGAGCGGAGGGGAAATACATATGGAAGAAAAACGGAAATATCTGTATTTGGAGATGATGCGGATCCTGGCATGCTTTTTTGTGATCTTCAATCATACAGGCGCAAGAGGATTCTTCCTTTTCTCTCAGAGGCCATGGGGAGGGCTGCCGTTTTGGTGTTACCTCTGGCTCTCAGTGTTCTGTAAATTTTCGGTACCTCTGTTTTTTATGATCTCGGGAGTGCTGCTCATTCCGCGGGAAAAAGAATCCCTTGGATATCTGTATAAAAACAGGATATTGAAGATAGTCTGCACGCTTTTTATCTTTTCTGCCTTGTGCTACTTACGGGAAATCCAGCTTGGAAGGCAGACATTTGACGTAGGGACGTTCTTCATTCGCTTTTATGAAAAGAACTGGAACTATTCATATTGGTATTTATACGCATATATCGCTTTCCTGATTACTTTGCCAATACTGAGGCCGTTAGCGAAAAACCTGAAAGATGAGCATTATTTCTATCTGATTGGCTTGTATATCGTTTTTGTATCGCTTCTTCCCATTTTTCAATATTTTCTTTGGAAAGGACAGCATAAGCTCAATCGGAAATTAAGTATCGGCTGGGTGACGACGAACATAGTTTTTTATCCGCTGATGGGTTACTTTTTGCAGTACAGGATCAAAGACATAAAAAAGGGCAAAACGATCGTGCTTATGTGGATCATGAATACTCTGGCGATCTGTGTTTCCTGCTACATGACCTATTTGAGGGCAATTGACATGGGAAAGTGTGCAGAAGGAGTATCGCAGGCTTTTCACAGCTCGTTTGCCGCATTAAACGCTATAACAATTTTTCTTACAGTAAAATATATATATTTGAGATATGGAAAAACGTTCCCATCCTGGCTGAACAAAATAGTAGCTTCTGGTTGGATCTGCAACATTTGGGATCTATCTTTTGCATCTGTTGGTATTGAACAAGTGGAGAAGCATCTATAAGGTATGGGATCTGTTTTTGGTAAAATTGCAATTGAATCAGATGCTCTCGGCGTTTTTGGTTTGTCTTTGTGTGATGGCAATCTGCTATGCAGCAACTGTACTGATAAAAAGAATTCCTTTGATCAGAAAATTAGTGTAAATAAGTGAGGAGTGAGCATAATGCAAAATTCTATCAGCAGAGCGGAGGCGTTCGCGCTTCTGCAGAAGTACAACAAGGAGCCGTTCCACATTCAGCATGCGCTGACGGTGGAGGGCGTGATGCGCTGGTTCGCGCAGGAGCTTGGATACGGAGAGGACGCGGAATACTGGGGGATCGTCGGGCTGCTGCACGACATCGATTTTGAGCTTTACCCGGAGGAACACTGCGTCAAGGCGCCGGAGCTTTTGCGGGACGGCGGCGTGGGCGAGGACATGATCCATTCCATCTGCAGCCACGGATACGGGATCTGCTGCGACGTCGAGCCGACGCATGAGATGGAGAAGGTATTGTTTGCCGCGGACGAGCTGACCGGGCTGATCGGAGCGGCGGCGAAAATGCGCCCGTCGAAGAGCGTGATGGACATGGAGGTGTCCAGTCTGAAAAAGAAATTTAAGGACAAGCGCTTCGCGGCAGGCTGTTCAAGAGATGTGATCCGCGAGGGCGCGGAGCGTCTCGGCTGGACGCTTGAGGAACTGATGGAGCGGACGATCCTTGCGATGCGCTCCTGCGAGGAGCTGATCGCGAAGGAGCTGGAGACGCTCACGGCATAGGCGTCTCTTTGCCGGCAAAGCGGAAGACTGCATGTCAGCGAAAGAAAAAGGGGAGCAGAAATGAAAAGAGGACAAAGGAAAACCGGGCGGATAGCGGCAGGTTGTATTCTGGCGCTGTCTCTTTTTGCACTGCCCCAGGGACTATGCCTGAAAGCGGAGTCTGGGGAGACGCAGGAGACACTGAAGATGCAGGCGGAAACTGAGACACAGGAAGCAGAGGCGATATCGGCGGAGACGAAAATGCCGGATTCGGAGAAGGCGCGGACGGAAACTGAGCATGAGACGAAGCCGGAATCTGAGACGGAGCCGGAGAACGGGAAGAAGTGGACGGTGGCGATCGATCCGGGCCATCAGGGGAGCAACGTCGATATGAGCGGCACGGAGCCGCTTGGCCCGGGTTCCTCTGAGATGAAGGCAAAGGCGGCGACCGGCACGCAGGGACGCTTTACCGGCGTGCCGGAATATGAGCTGGATCTCACGATCTCACTTTTGCTGCGCGACGAGTTGGAGGAGCGCGGCTATGAGGTCGTCATGACAAGGGAGGACAATGACACCGCGATCAGCAACGCGGAGCGGGCGCAGCTGGCGTACGAGGAGGGCGGGGATATTTTCCTGCGAATCCATGCGAATGGTCTGGATGACTCCAGCGTGAGCGGGGCGCTGGCGATGGTTCCTTCCCCACAAAACCCCTATGTGGGAGATCTGGCTGAGGAGTCCTATACGCTTGCAGACTGCATTTTGAACGCATACTGTGAGAAGGTGGAGTTTACGTCGCTTGGCGTTCAGTATTATGATGATATGACCGGGATCAACTGGAGCAGACTGCCGGTCATGATCCTTGAGATGGGGTTTATGACGAACGAGTCGGACGATCTGCGCATGGCGGATCCAGAGGTACAGGAGCGCATGGCGGAAGGAATCGCGGACGGCGTTGACGCGTATTTTCTCCAAAAGGAGGATGAGCCGTAGGGCTCTTCGACAAAAAAGTTCATATCTTTTCAAAAAATCGCTTGACATTTTTTCTAAAATAAGCGATAATATCACTACAAATTATATGAGACACGCATTACACTACATGCGTGTCTCAGTTTAACAATCTTACAAGGGATGCTTTCTGGCAGGAGGGAGCTCCCGTCCGGGCACTTCGCCCATCATTCACCTTACACCAGAGAAAACGGAGTAACGCCGACAGGAATTTATTTTGTCTGCTGTTCGGTTCGCGCAGAATAAGTCTGCGGCGCTCTGCGCGCAACCGAACAGAACGAAAAAGGAAAGGAGGGATGGGACTGACAGAAGGGAGGTATCAGGAGGCCGGGCAACGGATCGGCCGCGATTATCAAATCATAAGAAGGCTGGGATCCGGCGGGGACGGCACCGTGTATCTGGTACGGCATGTCCCGACGGAACAGTTCCGCGCCGCGAAGAGGCTGAAGACAGACGCGCCGGAGCGGCGGATGCGCGAGCTGGACCTGATGAAGCGCCTGAAGCATCCGGCATTGCCGCAGATATTCGACCTGATTGAGGACTGCGGGGCAGTGTGGCTGATCATGGAGTTTATAAACGGAAAGCCGCTGTCCGATTGCCTGCGCTCCGGAATAGGACCGGAGGAGTTTTTCTCCGCCGCGCGCCAGCTTGCGGATGTCCTGCAGTACCTGCACACGAGAAAACCGCCGATTCTTCACTTGGATATCAAGCCGCCGAACATCATGCTGCGGCCGGGCGGAAGGCTTGTACTGCTTGACTTCGGTGCGGCGGTCCGGGAACACTCGGCAGGAAAGAACGAACCCTGTTTCGGGACGCCGGGCTTTGCCGCGCCGGAGCAGAGGATTTCGGGAGCCGTGCTGGACTGCCGGACGGACTTTTACGGCTTTGGCGCGGTGCTCTACTATTGCCTGTACATGGAGACGCCGCGGTCGGTGGACGTTTGCGCAAGGAGGATGCAGTCGGACAGGATCCGTTGGCGAAGGCTGATCGCTCCGCTGCTCCGGCGTTGCCTTGCGGAAGACAGGGAAAGTCGTTTTCCGGACACATGCGCCCTGTGCAAAAGTGTCCAAAAGATCGAGCGGCGGTATGCCGCGCGCAGCGCAAGGCGCAAAAGCGGGCTTGCCGCGATGTTTCTTCTCATGGTTCTTCTCTTTTCCGCGTCAACCCTGCGCTGGGAAAGTCCGAGCATTGCAATGACGGATGGAAGGGCTGAGAAGTACGAGGCCCGTCTGGACGAGGCGAAAGGGCTTGGGTTTGCGCAGGCTGTTCTGTGCTACGAGGAAGCCGCCGCGCTCTGCCCGGGAGACAGCGTCTGGTGCGAGTCCTTTCTTGACCGGATCGAAGCGGATTATTCCTTCAATGCGCAGGAGGAGGCTTCTCTGAAGCACCTGATGTTTTCATCGCCGGAGGGGAGTGCCGTCACAGTGGAGGAGCTGTTGGCGAAATCATCCCCGAAGTATGGCGAGCTGGCGTACCGGGTTGGGCTTCTGTATTGGTATTTCTATGAGGGAGCGGGAGGAAAGAACGCGGCAGCCCGTTGGTTCGAGCGGTCCGTCGAGGCAGTGGAAGAGGAGAAAAGCATAGCTGAAGGGACGGATGGGGAAGCCGAAGCGTCGGGAAATGGTTCCAAGGGGATAGGCGGGGAAGTCAAAGTGTCGGGAAATGGCTCCAGAGAGATGGGTGAGGAAACGCAGGCGGATGCCTGGCTCTGGCTGCAGGCGGCGAAGATCTATCTGCGGATCGGCGCTTACTACGAAACACTGGGAAAGCAGGACATGGACGGAAAACAGCAGGCGGGCATCGGCGTATACTGGAAAGATTTAAGCGAACTGTGGAGCCTGGATGGGCTTCGGCGGGAGCCGATCCGGGTGCAGTGCGAGGTCGCGGGCGAATTGCTGTCGATTCTGATCATGCACGCCCATGAGTTAGACAAGGAGGGAATCGATATGCGGCAGATGAATGAGATGCTGGAGTCGATTAAAAATTTTACGCAGGAGAACAGCGCGGAGGGAGAGATTGTCGTTTCGTGCCGGGAACAGTGTGAGGTCGCCGGGGAGGCGGTGGAGCGGATATTTGCAGGAGAAAGGGGATAGGTTTTTGATGAAGAAAAGGAAAAACGAAACGAGACGCAGGGCGGCAGCCGGGAAGGTGCAGGGGAAAGTGTGCGACGTAAAAAGGTATGCCCGAAAGACGACCGGAGGCAGGTATCTTGCCTGCAGTCTGGTTCTGGTGATCTGTGTGATGGCGGTTGGGACGGCGGGACTTGCAGGGAGCCTTCCGGGTGAAACAGAGTTTGAACAGCTCCCTGTGATAGCAGATAGTGCGGGAGCTGATGCGGAGAAGATGGAGATATTGGAGACCGGAGTTGTAGAAGCAGGGGACATATCGCAGAGACCGCCGGAGGAGGGAGAGACAGAGGCGGAGAGTGAGAGTGAAACGGAGACGGAAAGCGAAACAGGGACGGAAAGCGAGAGTGAGACCGGGACAGAGAGTGAGAACGAAACGGAGACAGAGAGCGAGACCGAGACGGGAAATGAGGGCGAAATAGAGACAGGAACACTGGGGCAGTCGGAGACGGCCGCGCAGACAGAACCCACGGAGCAGACGGAGAAAGGCGCACAGACAGAATCTGTGGAACCGGCAGAAACGACCGTGCAGACAGAGTCCACAGAGCAAGCAGAGACAAGTGCACAGACAGAGCCTGTGGGACAGATCGAGACGTCAGAACAGACAGAGCTCACGGAGCAGACAGAGACGCTTGTACAAACAGAGATGCCGGGGCAGATGGAAACGTCAGAGCCGACAGAAGAGATCGAGTCGATGGAAACGACTGAATCAGTGGAATCGACTGAGACGACGGAAGCGACTGAGGCAACGGAAGCGACTGAGACAACGGAAGCGACTGAAGCAACGGAACAGACCGGGACAGCCGAGACAGCGGAGCCGGCTGAATCGACGGAGCCGGAAGAACCGGTTGAGCCGATTGAGCCGGTTGAGCCGGAAACACTGCCGCAGGAGACGGAGTATGTCCCGGAGGAGGTCCAACGCGGGAAACATTATGAGATCGAGGGAGATCCGGGCGCATGGTTCCGCGACGCACAGGACAGACTCTGGGTCCGTCCGGGGACCAATCTCTATGTGCGCGTGTCCGGAGGCGGAGATTACAGCGAGGGTACGGGAAAATACGACCTGAGAGAGGACGGTAAGTTGGTGTTCAGCCTGAAAAAGGTGGACGCGGACAGCCGGATTGTCCGGGAATCGGCACTCAGCAGGGAGGCGTACTATGTGGATGGAGAAGCTCCGCAGGCGGAGATTGCGGTCTCCGGGACGTCTGAAAATGGCATGGTCTACGCGGCGCAGTCTTCCGAAGTGTCTATGACGATCGGCCCGGACGGAAAGAGCGGTCTAAAGAGCGCCGCCTACGCGGTGATTCCATGCGGTCCGGACGGGGCGCTGCAGGGGAACCCGGAGACGGCGGCCTGGACAGTCTGCAAGAACGGGGAGCAGATCACCTTGCGTGAAGAGGGCACATTTCGCGTGTTCGTCCGGACGGAGGATCAGGTGGGGAATCTGGCGTTTGCCCAGAGCAGCCCAGTCTGCATCGACCGCAGACCGCCGGAGGTGACGATCGAGGGCGTGGGCGATCAGACCGCAAACTCCGGGGAGGTCAAGGTGCGCGTCGCCGTGAAAGACGCGCATTACAAGAGCGGTTCCGCGCAGATGTCGCTGGTGGGACTCAATAGCGGGAAATCGCCGGCGATGAACGATAGAAAGGAAACCGGGGAGGGGGTCACGCTGGAGTATTTCAATGTTCCGCAGCAGAAGGAATTCGACGATGTGTACCGGCTGCAGGTGCGGGCGGAGGATCTGGCAGGCAACGCCGCGGAAAAGACGCTGGAATTTTCGGTCAACCGCTTTGGTTCTGTGTACGATCTGGACCAGTCGACACGGGAGAACCTGAAACAGTATTTTCTGTCAAAGGCGGAGGATGTGACGTTCTATGAGACAAACATTGACTATGTCGGGGAATCGCGCATTTTCTGCAGGCGGGATGGGGCGCTGACCGAGCTGAAGCGGGGACAGGATTACCAGGTCACGATGGAGGGAAGCAGGGATTCCTGGAAACAGTACCGCTACACGGTTCCCGCCGAATATTTTTCGAAGGAGGGAGTCTATGAGCTTTTGTTGACCTCGGAGGATTCGGCGGAAAATAAAAGCGATACCGGAATGCAGGAAAAACGGGTGGTCTTTGCGCTTGACTGGACCGATCCCGGCTGTACGCTGACGGGAATCGAGCAGAAGATCTACAAGGCGGAGGAACTCACGGCGCGCTTGACGCCGTATGACAACATTGAACTGAAAACAGTCCGGGTATATCTTGACAGCGAGCTTTTGATGGAAAAGGAGGGTGACAAGCTCTCTGATCAGACCATTGCGATCCCGTTGAAAGCGTCGAAGGACTGGCAGACCCTGCAGGTCTATCTGAGCGATATGGCGGGAAACGAGTATTGGACGGAGGAACTGCCGGTCTTTCTTTCGCCGCAGACGAAGGACGTGCCGGAATATGTGAAGACCAGGCCGAGCGCCAGAGAAAAGGCGCAGCAGGAAGCGGAAAAGCCGGAGCTTCCCAAAGCAGAAGAAGCGGCGCAGGTGGAAAAGGCCAGTACCGGGGTAAAGGCAGAGCCGTCCGGCGTGCAGGAAAAGCGCATGGCGGATCTGGGCGCGGCATCCGGGACGGCGGACAGCGGGGCGGTCGGGACGCGTTCTGTCGGGCTGCGTGCCGCCGGGGCGCGGATGGAGGGAATGATCCTTCTGATCCTTGGACTGGTCATGTTTGCGGCTACTACGCTTGCATGCGCTACGACGGGGGTTCGGAAGAAAAAGTAGACTTTTCATGGACTTTTTTCGACAGCTGTGGTATGATGCCCCCTGAAGGGGTGAGTATAAATAATGAAAAAGAAAAAGAATGTTCTGAAACGGAACAGCGGATTTATTGTCGGCTGTCTGTTGGCAGCAGTCGTATCCTTTTTTACCGCGGACGCTGTCATGACGAAGGATCTGGCGTCGCTGCTGCTGAAGCCGGATGAGAAGGAGACGCAGCAGGAGGCGGATACCGATACGGCTGAGACGCTTGCGCCGGAAGCCGGTGGAGACCGTGTCTTTGAGACGGATCCGTTTACGGTGACGGCATCCGGGAATGTCATTAAAGGGGTAGAGTCCGAGGTGCCGCAGCAGAAGCAGACGGAGAGCGAGACTTCGGAAGAAGGCGAGACCGGGGAAGAGAATGCGCCGGAAAACGGGGAGGGATCTTTGAACGACGGCTCCGCTGACATAGCTATCGACGACGGTTTCGGAAATAGCAGTCTTTCTGGCAATGGCTCCGGGGACGGAAGTTTTTCCGGCGACGGTTCCGGGGAGGGAGGCTATTCTTCGGGCGATGGAAATTATAGCGATGGCAGCTACGGCGACGAGGGCTACAGCGACGGCTCCTACGAGCAGCCGATCGAGATACAGGATCCCGGAAACGGCAGCTATTCCTACGATGGTGGGAGCGGGGACAACATCAGTGTCAGCGATAACGGCGGGGGTGGCTCCGCGTCGACACCCGACGATGTGATCATCCAGGGAATCAGCAGCCGATACATCGGGGAGGAGGAGCTTTACAATTACGACCTGGGACAGCTCCGCCTGATCCGGAATGAGATCTTTGCGCTGCACGGACGCATTTTCGATTCACAGGATCTGCGCGATTATTTCAGCCAGAAATCCTGGTATGTTCCGACCTACTCTCCGGAGGAATTTGACGCGAACATGTTCTATTATCTGAATGACTACGAGGAGGCCAACCTCAATGTCATCATGAACTACGAAGCCGCTCTGGGCGGATATTAAAGGAGGGGATAGGACATGAAAGCGTTTATGAGGGTGTTATTGAAATTGATCCTGTTCTGTCTGGTCGTCGCATTGGCGGCCGGAGGAGCGGTTGGATTCAGGACTTATCAGCGCAGCGCGCCCGACTATATCATAGACCGTTATCTGTCGCTCCTGTTGGAAGACGACAGTGAGAAGGCTTTTGAACTGCTGGATCAGTCGGAGGAGGATTCGATGACTGCGGAAGAGTTCGCGGAGGCGCTGCAGGGCAGGCAGTATGGTCTGTGCGCGGCCTATACGGTCGAAGAGGTGACGAAGCGCACGGACGACAATGGAAATGAGTATGTAGATTTCCACGCGGAGTTTAAGGATGCGGAGGACGCCGTGCAGTTTGCCGAGGAGCTTACGGTAAAGAAGCAGGCGAAGGCGGCATTCGGGGTCTTTGACCAGTGGAAGGTGCTCTCCGGACATTGCATGGTGAAGGATCTTGAGATCACGGTGCCGGCAGGGGCGCAGGTCTATCTGGACAACCAGCCGGCGGACGCGTCGTGGATCACGCGGGACGGCGTACCGGCTTCCTTTGACCGCTATCGGATCCCGAGCATGCTGCCGGGGCGAAAGAGCCTGGTGATCCGTCATCCGGCGCTTGAGTCCGTGAACACGACGCTGGACACGAATGACGGAAATCAGGATTACAGCGCGCAGATGATCCTGAAAAGATCCGCGCAGGACGAGTGCCTGGAGCTTGGAATCACGGCGCTCAAACAGCTCTATGCGGCTGCGGTGAAGGAAGATGCGGGTGAGCTCACTGTGTTCGACGCGTGCAAGGAGCAGGCGGAGAGCTTCGTGAAGAGTCAGGGGGGCGCCTTCCATCAGGAAAACCGGGTGTTCCAGAGCGTGGCGGTCTCCAGGTTTGCGCCGCAGTACGGGAATCCGGTCTTTACGGAGGGAGAGGACGGCGCGATCACCGTAGAGATGACGCTTGGCTACCACTATCTGCTGCGCGAGGATGTCACGGCGGACACGGAGGAGACGCAGGAGGACGGCACTCCGATTCAGGAGACGAAGCGGGATTCCCGCTCCGATGATTTGACCGCAACGTTTTTGCTGGCATACCGCGACGGCGCGTGGAGCATCGCGGGGGCTGACGTCCCGCTGATTGAGGGAAACGAATAACAGAAAGCTGAAAAGACAAAGGGAATTTCTATCAGCCCGGTTGCGTCAGATGATCCAATCTGATACAATTGGGCTGTTACTTTGTAATGAGAGAGAAATGTGGAGAGGAGGATACGCAGGTGAGCGCACGGAAACTCGTTTCGCTGTTGACGCCGCTGCTTCTACATCAGACGGTTGCACTGGCGGTGGCCTTTGTGCTCCGCCTGTGCGCAGACCAGTACGGATTGCCGTACGACGCGGCGCTTGTGGTGTTGATCGGCAATCTGCTTGTACTCCCGATCGCGGCATGGATGCATTGGAGAGACAGCCGGAGGGCAGTTTTGTCCGAGACAGGCAGATCCGAAAAGGAAGCCGTGTCCGGAAGGAGAGCTGTGCCGGGAATGCAGTCCCTGCCGGAAAGAAAAGACTGCGAATCGGAGGCTGACACCAGGTCAAGGCTGACGCGACGACAGGTGTTGTTTGGCGCGATCTGCTTCATCGGCGGAGGCGCGCTCAACATCGCCTGGAGCAGCGTGCTGAATCTGCTGCAGTTACAGGAACATTTTTCCAACCAGGTGCAGGAGCAGCTGCTTGCGACGAGTCTGCTTTTGCAGATCGTTGGGTTAGGGATCGCGGCTCCGATCGCGGAGGAGCTGATCTTCCGGGGGCTGACCTACCGGAGGATGCGGCAGTTTTTTCCCGTATGGATGTCAGCCGTCCTGTCAGCGCTTCTGTTTGCCGTATACCACGGAAATCCGATCCAGATGATCTTCGCGTTTCCTCTTGCAATCGTGCTGGCGCTGATCTACGAGCACGGGAAATTGTTCATTTTCCCGGTACTATTCCATATGGGAAGCAATCTGACGGCGATTTTCCTGCAGATTTTGCTGCGATGACGGAGAAAAATACAGGAGGAATTGTCTGCGGTTTCCATATATGCGAAGATATCTCTCTAAAATAAATAGAAAATTTAATGGTTGAAGACAGAATATTCATATTATCAGATAATTATAAGAAAAGTTTTTATTTACAGATGAGGCAATCGGGTGTATAGTATGCAGTAATAGCAGGCGGCGGGTCCGTATTTTCCGCCTGCGTATATATCACAGCGTGACAGGAGGAGTCAGGATGGATGTGAGAAGGAATCCAAATCCTGCCTGTGTGAGCCCGGGGCTGTATCGGTCCGAGTTTGAGCATGACAACTGCGGCATCGGCGCAGTCGTCAACATCAAGGGGATCAAGACTCACCAGACAGTGGAGAACGCACTCAGTATTGTAGAAAATCTGGAACACAGAGCTGGCAAAGACGCCGAGGGAAAGACAGGAGACGGAGTAGGGATCATGATGCAGATCTCACACAAATTCTTCCGCAAAGCCTGTTTGGACCTTGGTATTTTTTTGGGCGAAGAGAGGGACTACGGCGTAGGCATGTTCTTCTTCCCGCAGGATGTACTCGCGCGGAACCAGTCCAAGAAGATGTTTGAGAGCATCGTGACGAAGGAGGGTCTGAAGTTCCTGGGCTGGCGTCAGGTGCCGACCGTCCCGAAAGTGCTTGGACACAAGGCGCTGGAAAAGATGCCCTGCATCGAGCAGGCATTCGTGGAGCGCCCGAAGGACGTAGAGAAGGGACTGGCGTTTGACCGCAGACTGTACGTGGTTCGCAGGGCGTTCGAACAGTCGAACGACACGACCTACGTGGTGTCGCTCTCGAGCCGTACGATCATCTACAAGGGCATGTTCCTGGTGGGGCAGCTGCGCACGTTCTTTACGGATCTGCAGAGCCCGGACTACGAGTCGGCGATCGCGATCGTGCACTCCAGGTTCAGCACGAACACGAACCCGAGCTGGGAGAGGGCGCATCCGTACCGCTTCATCGTACATAACGGCGAGATCAACACGATCCGCGGCAACGCCGACAAGATGCTGGCGCGCGAGGAGACAATGTCCTCCGAATATATGGAGAACGACATGCACAAGGTGCTGCCGGTGATCAACGCGAAGGGCTCCGACTCTGCGATGCTTGACAACACGCTGGAGTTCCTGACGATGAACGGCATGGACCTGGCGCTTGCGGTCATGATCCTGATCCCGGAGCCGTGGGCGAACAACAGCGTGATGTCCCAGAAGAAGAAAGACTTTTACCAGTACTACGCGACGATGATGGAGCCGTGGGACGGCCCGGCTTCGATCCTCTTCTCAGACGGTGATATCATGGGCGCGGTGCTCGACCGCAACGGTCTGCGTCCGTCCCGCTACTACGTGACGAGCGACGGTTATGTGATTCTCTCGTCCGAGGTCGGCGTGCTGGACATCGATCCGGCGAAGATCGTGCTGAAGGAACGGCTGCATCCGGGCAAGATGCTGCTGGTCGACACGATTCAGGGCAGGGTGATCGATGATGAGGAGCTCAAGACAAAATACGCGTCCCGTCAGCCGTACGGCGAGTGGCTTGACCAGTATCTGGTGAAGCTCAAGGACATCAAGATCCCGAACAAGCGCGTCGAGACCTACTCCGATGAGATGCGGATGCGTCTGATGAAGGCGTTCGGATACAGCTACGAGGACTACCGCACGTCGATCCTGACAATGGCGGAGAACGGCGGAGAGGGCATCAGCGCGATGGGTATCGACACGCCGCTGGCCGTGCTCTCCGGCAGGCACCAGCCGCTGTTCAACTACTTCAAGCAATTGTTCGCGCAGGTCACGAACCCGCCGATCGACGCGATCCGCGAGAAGGTCGTGACGTCGAAAACGATGTACATCGGCATGGAGGGCAACCTGCTCCAGGAACAGCCGGAGAACTGCCAGGTGCTCAAGATCGAGAATCCGATCCTGACGAACACCGACATGCTGAAGATCAAGCATATGAAGGTGCCGGGCTTCAAGGTGGCCGAGATCCCGATCACGTTCTACAAGAACACCGGCCTTGAGAAGGCGATGGATCACCTCTTCCTTGAGGTGGACCGGGCGTTCCGCGACGGGGCGAATATCCTTGTCCTGACGGACAAGGGCATCGACGAGTTCCGCGTGCCGATCCCTTCGCTGCTGGCGATCTCAGCGGTCAACCAGTATCTGGTCAAGACGAAGCGGCGCACGTCCCTGGCGCTGATCCTTGAGACGGGCGAGCCAAGAGAGGTGCATCATTTCGCGACGCTTCTGGGCTATGGCGCGAGCGCGATCAACCCGTATCTGGCGTTGGATACGATCCACCAGCTGATCGACACCGGCATGCTTGAGAAAGACTACTACGCGGCGGTCAACGATTACAACCAGGCGATCATCGACGGCATCGTCAAGATTGCGTCCAAGATGGGAATCTCCACGATCCAGTCGTACCAAGGTTCCCAGATCTTCGAGGCGATCGGCATCAGCGCGGACGTCATTGAGAAATACTTTACGAACACGGTCAGCCGCATCGGCGGCATCACGATGGAGGATATCGAGCGCGACGTGGACGAGCGTCACACAAAGGCCTTCGACCCGCTGGGGCTCAGAGAGGATCTGACGCTTGACAGCCAGGGCTGGCACAAGTCGAGGAGCGCCGGCGAGCATCACCGCTACAATCCGCTGACGATCCACCTGCTCCAGGAGTCGACGCGGACCGGCAACTACCAGATGTTCAAGGAGTTCACGGAGCTTGTGAATAAGGAAGAGTCCGGCTACATCCGCAGCACGATGGATTTTAAGTTCCCGGAGAAGGGCGTTCCGATCGAGGAGGTCGAGAGCGTGGACGAGATCGTGAAGCGCTTCAAGACCGGCGCCATGTCCTACGGCTCCATCTCACAGGAGGCGCACGAGACGCTGGCGATCGCGATGAACATGCTGCACGGCAAGTCGAACACCGGCGAGGGCGGCGAGAGCCTGGAGCGCCTGGTGATTGGCCCGGACGGCAAGAACCGCTGTTCCGCGATCAAGCAGGTGGCGTCGGGACGCTTCGGCGTGACCTCCCGCTACCTTGTGAGCGCGAAGGAGATCCAGATCAAGATGGCGCAGGGCGCGAAGCCGGGCGAGGGCGGACACCTTCCGGGCAAGAAGGTCTATCCGTGGATCGCGAAGACGAGGCATTCGACGCCGGGCGTGAGCCTGATCTCCCCGCCGCCGCACCATGATATCTATTCGATCGAGGATCTGGCGCAGCTGATCTACGACCTGAAGAACGCGAACCGCCAGGCGGACATCTCGGTGAAGCTGGTGTCCGAGGCGGGCGTCGGCACGGTCGCCGCGGGTGTGGCGAAGGCGGGCGCGCAGGTGATCCTGATCTCCGGCTACGACGGAGGCACGGGCGCGGCGCCGAGAAGTTCGATCCACCATGCGGGACTTCCGTGGGAACTGGGACTTGCCGAGACGCACCAGACGCTGATTATGAACGGCCTGCGCAACAAGGTACGCATCGAGACGGACGGCAAGCTGATGAGCGGGCGCGACGTGGCGATCGCGGCGCTTCTGGGAGCGGAGGAATTCGGTTTCGCGACCGGCCCACTGGTGACGATGGGTTGTGTGATGATGCGCGTTTGCAACCTCGACACCTGTCCGGTGGGCGTGGCGACGCAGAATCCGGAGTTGCGCAAGCGTTTCCGCGGCAAGCCGGAGTACGTGGTGAACTTTATGAGATTCATTGCGCAGGATCTGCGCGAATACATGGCGAAACTCGGCTTCCGCACGCTTGACGAGATGGTCGGGCGCAGCGACCTGTTAAAGAAGAAGGACAACTGCGAGAACCCGAAGGGCGCGTTGATCGATCTGAGCAATATCCTTGACAATCCGTATCTGGACCCGAAGGCGAAGGTGACCTTCGACAAGGCGCAGGAGTTTGACTTCGGTCTGGAGAAGACGAAGGATATGAAGGTGCTGCTTGCGAAGCTTGGCAGCGCGCTGGAGAGCGGACAGAAGCGCAGCGTGGAGGTGGACGTCTCCAACGTGGACCGCACCTTCGGCACGATCTTCGGCTCCGAGATCACGAGGAAATACCCGGAGGGACTGGAGGACGACACTTACACGGTGAAGTGCCACGGCGCGGGCGGCCAGAGCTTCGGCGCGTTCATCCCGAGAGGACTGACGCTCGAGCTGGTCGGCGACAGCAACGACTATTTCGGCAAGGGACTTTCCGGCGGCAAGCTGATCGTCTATCCGCCGCAGGGCGTGAAATTCGCACACGATGAGAACATTATCGTCGGAAACGTGGCGCTGTACGGCGCGACGAGCGGCAAGGCGTTCATCAACGGCGTGGCCGGCGAGCGCTTCTGCGTGCGAAACTCCGGCGCGGTCACGGTCGTCGAGGGCGTCGGGGACCACGGTTGCGAGTACATGACCGGCGGACGCGCGGTCGTGCTCGGCAAGGTCGGCAAGAACTTCGCGGCCGGCATGAGCGGCGGCATCGCCTACGTGTTGGACGAGGACAATGACCTCTACACGAAGGTCAACAAGAACATGGTCTCGATCGAGAAGATTACATCCAAGTACGACGTGTTGGAGCTGAAGGATATCATCAATGAGCATGTGAAATATACGAATTCCGAGAAGGGCAAGAAGGTGCTCGACGATTTCGGGACCTACCTTCCGAAGTTCAAGAAGATCATCCCGCACGAGTACAAGAAGATGCAGATGGCGATCGTCCAGATGGAAGAGAAGGGCTTAAGCAGCGAGCAGGCGCAGATCGAAGCGTTCTACGCGATCGCGGCCGGCCAGGAAGAGTAGGAGGTGTGAAGAATGGGAAAACCGACAGGATTTTTGGATTATGAACGTGAGAACAGCCAGGAGATCGCACCGCTGGAACGCATCAAAAACTTCAATGAATTCCACATTCCGCTCTCTCTGGAGAAGCAGCGCCTGCAAGGCGCAAGGTGTATGGCGTGCGGCGTGCCGTTCTGCCAGGCGGGCATGATGATCGCGGGGATGGCCTCGGGCTGTCCGCTGAACAACCTCGTGCCGGAGAGCAACGACCTGGTCTATCTGGGCAACTGGGAGGAGGCCTACAAGCGCCTGACGAAGACGCACTGCTTCCCCGAGTTTACCTCACGCGTCTGCCCGGCGCTGTGTGAGGCGGCCTGTACCTGCAACTTGAACGGCGAGCCCGTGGCGACGAAAGAGAACGAGCGCGCGATCATCGAGCACGCGTTTGAGACCGGTCTTGTGAAGGCCTGCCCTCCACAGGTGCGCACCGGCAAGAAGGTGGCGGTGGTCGGCAGTGGTCCGTCCGGACTGGCGACGGCGCTGCAGCTCAACAAGCGGGGCCACAAGGTGACGGTCTACGAGCGGAACGACCGCGTCGGCGGGCTGCTGCGCTACGGCATCCCGAACATGAAGATCGAGAAATCGGTGATCGACCGCCGCATCGCGCTGATGGAGGAGGAAGGCATCGAGTTTGTCACGAACGCGAATATCGGCGAGAACGTGAGCGCCGACGAGCTGATGAAGAATTACGACGCGATCGTGCTGTGCTGCGGCGCGTCGAACCCGCGCGACATCCAGGTGCCGGGGCGCGACTCCAAGGGGATCTACTTTGCGGTGGATTTCCTGAAGGCGACGACGAAGAGCCTTCTGGATTCGGATTTCAAGGACAAGAAGTTTATCTCCGCGAAGGATAAACACGTGATCATCATCGGCGGCGGCGACACCGGAAACGATTGCTGCGGCACGTCGATCCGTCTCGGCGCAGCGTCCGTGACGATGCTGGAGATGATGCCCCAGCCGCCGGTGCAGCGCGCCGAGAACAACCCGTGGCCGCAGTGGCCGCGCGTGCTGAAGACCGACTACGGCCATCAGGAAGCGATCGCGCTCTACGGCTCCGACCCGCGCATCTACACGACGACGGTCAAGGAATTCATCGCGAACAAAAAGGGCGAAGTGACAAAGGCCGTCCTCGTGAAGCTTGAGAGCAAGAAGGACGAGAAGACCGGGCGCATGGTGATGGTGCCGGTCGAGGGCAGCGAGTGGACGGTCAAGGCGGACCTTGTGCTGATCGCGGCGGGCTTCCTGGGTTCCCAGAAATATGTGACCGACGCGTTCAAGGTGGAGCTGAATCCGCGCACAAACGTGGCGACGAAGCCGGACGAGTACGCGACCAGCGTGCCGAAGGTCTTCACCGCCGGCGATATGCACCGCGGGCAGTCGCTTGTCGTCTGGGCGATCCGCGAAGGCAGAGAGGCGGCGAAGGAAGTCGACCGCTACCTGATGGGTTACACGAACCTGTAAGGGAAAAGGGAATAAGAGATCTGCGGGAGGATATTCCGGGAGCATGTGCTTTCGGAATATCCTTTTTTGTCGCTTATGGTGAAAAAACATCGGGATTTCGATTTGTTATTGTAAAATTCGACGGAGTAACATATAATAAAGGAAACTGTTTCGCACAGAAGGGACACGGAAGCCGGCGGCGGGATCGGACATGGAACACACATCGGCATGGATCGAAAAATGGAGAGACTGGTTAAACGACATCAGCCTGAGGAAAAAACTCTACGGGCTCTATTTTTTCTGCGTCCTGATCCCGCTCGTCGTGACGGACGGCGTGATCCTGTACAGCCTGGTCCGGACCGAGCAGAAGGAGCGGCAGCATGAGATGGAGGCGCAGGCGAGCGCGGTGCAGTACAGCATCACGAGCTTTGTGGAGAATTCCGCCGCCACGGCCAAAAACTTCTATATGAATGAATACGTGCAGGAATTTCTGGACGAGCAGTATGAGAGCGAGCTGGACTACGTGGTCGCGCATCAGAGGTTCATGCGGAATTCGCTGCTTGGCAGCAACATGGGCGTGGACAATACGAAGATCACGATCTATGCGGACAATGAGACGATCGTGGATGGCGGCGGCTTCCAGCGGCTGTCGAATGTTGTGGAGACGCCGTGGTACCGGAAGCTGCAGGAGAGTTCCCAGGACGTTCTGCTGCTGTTCTTTTACGACGACCTGAATGTTCCCTATGAGAAGGCGGAGCGGAAGGCGCTGTTTCTGCGCAGGCTGAACCGCTTTCTGAACGACGATACGGAGAAGCTGCTGAAGATCGAGATCGACTACGGCGAGATGGAGCGCAACATCCGCAACCTGAACTATGAGAATTCCATCTATCTGTGCAGGGGCGATGAGCTACTGTTTTCGAACGAAGGCCCGAACAACGTCGGACAGCCGTTCGAGGAGTTCGTCCCGGACGGAAAGGTCGGATATCAAAAAGACTTTATCCTTTATGGTGAGGAACTGAGCATTCGCATCCGGAGTGAAAAGATCAACATCTTCCGGGTGCTCATAGACAACCTTCCGATGCTTGTCCTGCTGCTGCTGATCAACATCGTTCTCCCCTGGTTTCTGACGAGGCAGATCGGCAGATCGATCACGGCCCGCATCGGCAGGCTCAGCGAGGCGTTCGCCCAGGTGGGCAGGGATACCCTGCCGAAGATCTACGGCCCGAGCGGAGAAGATGAGATTGGCAGCATGATGGGGGATTACAACCGCATGGCGGATCGCATGAACGGGCTGATCCAGACGGTGTACAAGGACCGGCTGCGGGAGCAGGAGATCGACATTGCCCGCCAAAGCGCGGAGCTTCTTGCCCTCCACAGCCAGATCAATCCGCATTTTTTGTTCAACGCGCTGGAGAGTATCCGCATGCACAGCATTCTGAAAAAGGAATACGAGACGGCAGGCATGGTGGAGAAGCTGGCGATCATGGAGCGTCAGACGGTGGACTGGACTTCGGACACCGCGACGGTCAGCCGGGAGATGGAGTTCGTCGAGGCGTATCTGGAGCTGCAGAAGTACCGCTTTGGCGACCGCCTGTCCTACCGTCTTGAGATTGGGGAGGAATGCCGCGAGCAGGAGATCCCGCGGCTTACGATCACGACGCTGGCGGAGAACGCGTGCGTACATGGGCTTGAGAGCAAGACGACGCCCGGGTGGATCTTTGTGCGGGTGTACCGCGACGGGGAGGAACTGTGCATCGAGGTGGAGGATACCGGCGGAGGCATGGAGGAGGATGAGCTTAAGGCGCTCCGGTACCGGATGGAGAACGCGAGCATCGACATGCTGAAGGAAAAGGGACGCGTGGGGATCGTAAATGTGTGCCTGCGCCTTCGGATGCTGACGAGCGGCAAGGCGAAATTCCTGGTGGAGAGCGAGAAGGGCATCGGCACCACGGTGTCCATTCGCATGCCGTTTTTGCCGCGGAAAGGAGAGACAAGTGCTTAAGGTTCTGCTTGTAGACGACGAATATTTTATCGCGCAGGGGCTTCTGGTCCTGATCGACTGGAAGGCGGAGGGATACGAGATCGCGGCGACCGCGTCGAACGGCCGGGAGGCGCTGGAGTATCTGAAGGGAAACGCCGTGGATCTTGTGATCACCGACATCGCCATGCCGGAGATGAGCGGCCTGGAGCTTCTGGAGACCGTGCGCAGGGAGCACATCTCAGAGGCGGGTTTTGTGATCCTGAGCGGCTACAGCGATTTCGCCTTTGCGCAGCAGGCGCTGCGGGACGGCTGCATGGATTATCTGCTCAAGCCGGTGGAGCGTGAGGAGCTGCTTCGCATCCTGCGCAGATACAATCACCTCTCGGAGCACGCGAAGCAGGAGCAGCAGGACCAGGAACGCTATGAGGAGGCCTATCTGGCACGGAACATCATCGCGCTTCTGTTCGGGAAGCACGACGACTTCAACCTGGATTATGTCAGGGAGCATCTGAAGCTGTCCGAGGGCGTCCGCTACATCGAGATCGAATTCTGTGACGCGCAGGACGTGGACGCGGAGGAGGGCGAGCTGCGCGCCCTTCAGCGCAAGCTGTACCAGAGCTGTCAGAATCTGTTGCGCGAGGACAGCGCCCACTGTGTGTTCGACGTCTCCCAGGACCGGGTCAGCTACGGCGTCGGTCTCATCTACTGCGATTACATGGCGGCGAAGGCGGGCTGCACGGAGCAGGAGTATCTGCGGGAGCTCCATCGGAAGCTGGAGGTGCTCATGCAGCAGGAGGTTCGCTTGCTGGTCGGGAAAAAGGTACCGGAGATCCGCCAGGTCTCCGTCTCCTACGGCACGGCGTGTATTCTGCGCCCGCTGGAGGCGTTCCACAGCCGGAAACCGATCTACGTCTACGAAGATGAGGCGCAGGTCAGGCAGGGCGGGATCATGCTGTGCAAGGAGAGGTTGGATGAGCTTTTCACCGCGATCGAGCAGAACGAGCAGGATGAGATTGGCAGGAAGGTGGATCGGCTGTTTCAGGAGATGCGGCAGAACGGCATGGAGAGCGACAGCGTGAACCTGAACATCAATTACCTGCTGTTCCGCCTGGTCCATCTGGCGTCTGAGCTGGACAGCGACGCCGACCAAGAAGAAATCCTGCGCTTCATCAGCAGCGGCGCGTTCGAGGACGGGATCCGCCCCGGAAGCAGGCTGCATCTGTCGCGCTTCGCCTGCGATTACGCCGATTACCTGATGCAGCTGCGGCAGAACGTCTCCTCCGACGTACTTACCGAGATCGAGCGGGACATCCGCAGGAATTACGCGGAGAACCTGACGCTCCGGGATCTTGGGAAGAAATACTACATCAACAGCTCCTATCTGGGACAGATCTTCCGGAAGAAATACGGGCAGTCCTTCAAGGATTACCTGACGAATTTCCGGATCAACGAGGCGGCGAAGCTGCTGCGGAACACCGACCGGCGCGTCAGCGAGATCGCGGAGGAGGTCGGTTACCGGGACGGAGATTACTTTATCCGCAAATTCATTGAGCTCAAGGGATGTACGCCTTCGCGCTTCCGGAAAAGTGTCTGAAAATATCGTCTAGAATTTTTCGGGTTTTTTCTTGACTTTCTCAGGTTGTGAATTTTCTGTGAACTCCTTATAATCATCTCAGGTTTAAGAACCGGAAAAATTCATTTACAAGGAGGTAGAAAATGAAACTGAGAAAACTGACCGCGCTTTTCCTGAGCGCAACGATGGCGGCGACCATGCTGACCGGATTCACGGCTTCCGCAGAGGAAGGTGAGTACTCGGACGACGAGATCATCAGCTTTACGATGTTCTCCGCGATGCCGGGTTCCGAGATCAACGATGACAACGAGATCATGGACATCATCGCACACAAGGTGGGTGCGAAAGTAAAAGAGACCTGGCTGACCGGCCAGACGGCTGCCGAGGCAGTCGGTACGATCATCGCGAGCGGCGACCTTCCGGACTTCATCGACGGCGGCGACGGCATGATGGCGCTGTACGACGAGGGCGCGCTGGTGGCGTGGGATGACTATATTGAGAAGTATCCGAACCTGAAAGAAATGTACACCGACGAAGAGTGGGATATGTTCCGTCAGGACGACGGCCACATCTACTGGGCGAACGTGTTCCAGAACAGCTACGGCGAGAACAGAAGCACGACGCACAATGACGAGGCGTTCTGGGTACAGGCGAGAGTGCTTGAGTGGGCAGGCTATCCGGAGATCAAGACGCTGGATCAGTACTTTGATCTGCTTGAGAGCTACTACGAGGCGAATCCGACGATGGAAGACGGCACGCCGAATATCCCGTACACGATTCTCTGCGACGACTGGAGATACTTCTGTATCGAGAACGCGCCGGAATTCCTGGACGGCTATCCGAACGACGGTTCCGTTATCGTTGACAAGTCCGATCCGAGCGCTCCGAAGATCGTGGACTACAACACGACTGAGACCGCGAAGAGATACTTCCAGAAGCTGAACGAAGAGTACGCGAAGGGCATGATCGACGGCGAGTTCGCTACGCAGATCTACGATGAGTACATCGCGAAGCTGTCCACGGGCGCAGTGCTTGGCATGTGCGACCAGTGGTGGGATTTCGCTTTCACCGTGAACGATGTGTTCAAGCAGCAGGGTCTTGACCTTCAGGGCTGCAACTATGTTCCGCTTGGACTGACGATCGACGAGGGCATGGACAACAGATGGCACACCTACGACGACACGCTGAACAATTCCAGCGGATGCGCGGTTACCACGAGCTGCGAGGATCCGGACGCTGCGTTCAAGTTCATGAACGACATTCTGGATCAGGAGATCCATGATCTTCGTTTCTGGGGTATCGAGGGTGTTGACTACCTGGTAGACGACGACGGAATGTACTACAGGACCGAGGAGATGAGAATGCAGGCGGCGGATACCGCTTACCAGGCTTCCCACTTCTGCCAGTACTCCTATATGCCGCAGTGGCTGGGCACCAGCAGAGACGGCAAGAACGCGATGCAGCCGACCGAGCAGACTTCCGAGTTCTTCTCCGGCCTTGCTGAGCCGCTGAGGGCCTGCTTCGAGGCGTACGGCGCTGAGAACTATCCGGACATGATCGGTTCCATCGTTGAGCACAACGAGCCGTGGTTCCCGATGTACTCCTTCTCCAACGCGATGACCACCGAGACCCCGGGCGGCGTTGCATGGACGAAGATGGGTGAAGTGAAGCATGAGTGGCTGCCGCAGGTGGTTATGTCCTCCGACTTCGAGGGCACCTGGGAGCAGTACATGGAAGCTTACAACGACACGGATCCGCAGAGCTTCCTGGATGAGATGCAGGAAGAGCTGAACAGGAGAGCCGGTATCGAGTAAGACTTACCGATTCAGACTGACACAGTGAAGATATGAGGGCAGCCATGGTTGCTGAAAAGTGACTATGGCTGCTTTTTATGAAAGATGTTGTTTGTTGGGAGGAGGCCGGTTATGAAGCGCAAGGCAAAGACAAAAGCGGCGAGAGTGCCGATCACCTGGAAAGAGGTGAAACGGCAGAAATTCCTTATTATCTGTTCTCTTATATTTGTGATATACGGCATTATCTTTTACTACATCCCCCTTGGCGGCTGGCTGATGGCCTTTGAGAATTACAAGCCGAGGACCGGATTGTTCGGATCCAAATTCGTGGGTCTTGACAAGTTCAAATTCCTGTTTTCCGACGCCACGTTCCTCCGCGTCATCCGGAACACGCTGGCGATGGGCGTCATAAATCTGGTCGCGACCTTTGTGATGGCGATCCTGTTCGCGATCCTGCTCAATGAGATCCGTTTCGGACTGGGGAAGAAGCTTGTGCAGACGATCTCCTATCTTCCGCATTTCCTCTCCTGGATTATCGTTACCGGCATCCTGCACGACGCGTTGTCGAATTCCGGCGTCGTGAACGAACTGCTGATGAATCTGGGCATTGTGGACCGGGCGGTCAACTTCTTCGCCAACAAATCGTTCTTCTGGCCGATCGTGGCATTCGCCAACGTCTGGAAGGAGACCGGGTGGAACGCGATTATCTATCTGGCGGCGATCACGTCCATCGATCCGAGCCTGTATGAGGCGGCCGCCATCGACGGCGCCGGGCGCTGGGCGAAGATCAAGAGCATTACGCTGCCGAGCATCAAGCCGACGATCATGATCCTGCTTCTGATGAACATCGGCAACGTGCTGAACGCAGGCTTCGAAGTCCAGTACCTGCTGGGAAACGGACTTGTGAAGAAGGTCTCTGAGACCATCGATATCTACGTGCTGACGTGGGGTATCAGCCAGAACGACTATTCTCTTGGTACGGCGGCAGGTATCTTCAAGAGCGTTGTCGCCATTATGCTCATCGTAATAGCGAACCAGGTCGCGAAGCGGTCCGGTGAGCAGCGTCTGTTCTAAGGGGGTGTCGGCATGAAGAGAACAAAAATGAAAACAAAATGGCCGGATAAGCTATTCGTGGTCTGCAATACGCTCTTTATGATCGCGTTTGTGGTGATCACGCTGTACCCGGTGTTGAATACGGTAGCCATCTCCTTTAACGACGGCGTGGACGCCGTGCGCGGCGGGATCCATCTGTGGCCGCGCAAGTTCGTGCTGAAGAACTACACCACGGTGCTGCATCAGCAGAACATGATCACCGGCGCGTACATCAGTGTGGCGCGTACGCTGGTCGGAACGCTGCTGGCGCTGGTGACGAACGCGCTGCTCGCGTACATCGTCAGCCGGAAGCGCTTCCTGTTCCGCTCACAGCTCTCCTTCTTCTGGGTGCTCACGATGTATGTGAACGGCGGACTGATCCCGGTACTGTTGGTGTACCGCGGCCTGGGACTCACGAATTCCTTCTGGGTGTACGTCATTCCAGGAATGATCAGCGCGTTCAACATGCTTGTCCTGCGAACGTATATGGAGGGCCTGCCGGATTCGCTGGCGGAATCCGCGCAGATTGACGGCGCGGGAGATTTCACGATCTTCTGGAAGATCATCTCCCCGCTGTGTAAGCCGGTGTACGCGACGGTCGCGCTGTTCGTGGCGGTCGGGCAGTGGAACTCCTGGTTTGACGCCATGATCTACAACCGCATGGCTCCCGAGTACACCACGCTGCAGTATGAGCTGATGAAGCTGCTGTCTTCCGTCATGCAGCAGAGCGGCAGCGCCACCAACATGGCGAGCGCGGGCCAGGCGGCGACGGTTACGCCGGTATCAGTACGCGCGGCGGCGACGGTAGTCACCATGCTCCCGATCATCTGCCTGTACCCGTTTTTGCAGAGGTATTTCGTGACGGGTCTTACGATCGGCGGCGTAAAGGAGTAAAGAGAAAGAAAACTTTGAAAATGCGAGGGCTGTCGGTTCGGCAGTCCTTCGTTTTTGCTTTGACACAGCAGCTGATTTCAGCTAAGATATTTTTGGAAGACAGGGTGAACGGCAGGAGGGGAGGCCTGGGCTCGGGTGAAAGAGATAGATGGAAAAGACAGGCAGTGAAAAGGGAGGGACGGGAGATGCTGAGACTTCCGAAACTGTTTTCGGACGGCTGTGTGCTGCAGCAGGGCAGCCGGTGCAGGATATGGGGCTGGACGGATCCGCGGGCGGAAGTGCGGATCATGCTGGAAGATACGGGAAAGCCGCGGCAGAAGGCAGGAGAGCCTATTCTCATGTCACAGCGCGAAGGCGTTCTCTGTCACGCACAGACGGAGGCGGACGCGGATGGATGTTTCGAGACCGAACTGCCTTTGCCGCCGGCCGGCGGGCCGTATCTCCTGCGTGCGGCGAACGCGCGCGGGGAAGAGATCGTGATCCGCGAGCTGTATGTGGGAGAGGTGTTTGTCTGTGCCGGACAGTCCAACATGGAGCTGCCGATGAGCAGGGTGTGCGAGCGCTTTCCGGAGGAATTCCGGGACGGTGGGGCGCCGGAGGTGCACGAATACAAGGTGACGGAACAACGAGATTTTCGCGGACCGCTTTCGGATCATGTGGAGGCGGAATGGAGAAGCTGTACCGGGGAGAAACTGCCGGAGGTCTCCGCTTTCGCGTACTTTTTCGGGAAAAAACTTGCCGAACAGAAAAAGGTGCCGGTGGGTATTTTGAACCTGAGTCTTGGAGGGACGCCCGCAGAGGCCTGGATGAGCCGTGAAGGGCTGCAGGAGTGGCCGGAGCCTCTGGCGCTTGCCGATGTCTACAAGGACGACGATTATTGCAGGGAGCTGACAGAACGGGAGGCGCGCGCGGAGGAGGACTGGCAGCGGGAGATTGCCCGTCAGGAACGTGCAGGCGCGGACGCGCCGTGGCGTCCGGCGATCCTTCCGGGGCAGGTGCGGGACTGGGGAGCGGAGTTGGAGAACTTCTGCGGCTGCATTTATCTGCGGAAGACGTTCGACGTGCCTGCGGACTGTCTGCAAAAGGACGGACTGCTGCGCTTCGGGACGCTGGTGGACAGCGACACGGTCTGGATCAACGGGAGTTGTGTGGGCGCGACGGACTACCGCTATCCGCCCCGGCGCTATCCGGTCCCGGCGGGACTCCTGCGCGAGGGGGAAAATGAGATACTCATTCGGTTGGTGTGCAGGGACGGAGAGGGGCGAAGCACGGCGGGGCAGCCGCTGGAGATCGTCTGGGAGGAGAATTCTGCGAACGCGCATCTGACGGATGGTACCGAATATCTGACAGATGGTATCGGACGCCTGACAGACGGTACCGAACGTCTGGCAGATGACACAAAGCGCCTGGTGCGACTGGCGCTGGCGGATCGGGCGAAACGCCTGAGGCGTGTATCCCTGGCAGACGCGTGGGAATATCAGCTGCGCGCGGTCTGCAGTCCGGCACCGGCGCAGACCTTTATCAGCTGGATGCCGACCGCCCTGTATCACGGAATGCTCGCCCCCTGTCTGCCCTATCGGGTGCGGGGCGTGCTCTGGTATCAGGGCGAGTCCAACGACAGCCGCCCACGGACTTATGCAGCCGTCCTGCGGGGACTGATCCGAGACTGGCGGAGACACTGGCGGCAGGAAAAGCTGCCTTTTGTGATCGTGCAGCTGCCGAACTGCGGCGTGGACGTCGCTCCGGGCGACGCTTGGTCCCTGGTCCGGGAAGCGCAGATGCAGGCGGGAGAGTTGGAGGACGTGGCGGTCACGGTGAACCTGGATGTGGGGGAGGACAATGACCTGCACCCGCGCGACAAGAAGACGGTGGCGGAGCGCGCCGTGTGCGCGGTGCGCGCGCTGGTCTACAGAGAGAATTTGGAGTGGAAGGCGCCGGAGCTCTGCGGCTGGGAGGCGCAGGGGAGTTTCGGTGGGAAGACCAGAAAGGGATGCGTGCGGCTACGCTTTGACGGATCGGTGGCGCTGCGGCTGCGCCCGGAAGAATTGGCTGCAGCGGGAGATTTATGTCCGCAAGGCCCCACAGCAGAGGGGAATCCGTGTCTGCAAGATTCAGCGGCAGAGGAAGCTCCGTGTTCGCAAGATTCAGCGGCAGAGGGGAATCCGCGTCCGCAAATTCAGGCGATCCCGAAAAATCCGCGCCTGTTTGAACTGGCGGGCGACGATGGAATCTATTATCCGGCCATGGTGGCTGTGGAGAGAGAAGATTGCGGAGAAAATGGCGGTGCGCCGGAGGACGGTTCGCGTTCTGCGGATCGGGCTGGAAATTGTGTACAGCTGTATTCGGAAAAGGTGAGCGATCCGTGTTATGTGCGGTATGCGTGGTCCCGCGCGCCGGGCGCGTTGCTTTTATACGGGGAGAACGGATTCTGTGTCGCCCCGTTCCGGCTCTATCTAAAGAGCGAGTAGGGGAAAAGACTGAAAGAGTGCGAAAAACAATTCCGGTGCGGATTCCGGGATAGAATGTTTTGAGCGTGTGCGCAGCCGGGAAGGAGGGAACGGCAGTGATATTTTCAGGGAATGAGACGATCCATGTGATCCTGGATTCGGGCGCGGATTCCGGGATCCGCAGGATCTGGGAGAAGATGGCGAAGGATATTGCGGATACGACCGGAGCCCGCTGCGCCTTGAGTTCTCCCGGGACGGCCTGCGCGCAGGCGATTCTGGTCGGCACGTTCGGGAAAGGGGAGCTGTCGGGACAGCTTTCAGAGCGTATCCCACGGCTCAGGGAGCTTGCGGGGAAATGGGAGGCGTACGGATTTTTCCTAATTGAACGCCCGCTCCCGGAGGTGAAAGAGGGACTTGTCATCCTGGGCAGCGACAAGCTGGGGACGATCTATGGGATGTTTCATCTCTCAGAGTTGCTTGGCGTCACCGCGTGGGGATTCTGGGGCGACGTGGCGCCGCCGTCCTATGAGAGCGTGACGCTGACAGCCGCCGGGCATACAGGTGCGCATGGAACAGAAAACGATATAAAACAGATCTGCGGGCGGGATCTGCAAAGTTCCTCTGTGCATGTGGAACGACAGGTCGAAAACGCGATCGCGAAGGAGCCGTCCGTGAAGTACCGCGGGTTCTTCATCAACGACGAGTGGCCCTGCTTCGGCACGTGGACGACGGAACATTTCGGGGGATTCACGGCGCAGATGTACGAGCATGTCTTTGAGTATCTCCTGCGCATGAAGGGGAATTACCTCTGGCCCGCGATGTGGTCGTCCTCCTTTCTGCTGGACGGACCGGGGCTTGCGTCCATGGAGCTTGCGACCGAATACGGGATCTATATCGGAATGTCGCATCATGAGCCCTGCATGCGTTCCGGCGAAGAGTTCAGCCGCTTCAAGGGTGAGGATTCTCCTTACGGTACGGACTGGGATTACGAGAGGAACAAAGATGGTCTCCTGCGGTTCTGGGAGGACGGACTGGCGCGGGTGAAGGGACAGAACATTTTCCCGACCGTGGGTATGCGAGGCGAGCGGGACAGCAAGCTTCTGGAGGAAGGTTCGACGGTCGAAGAGAACGTGCGGCAGCTAAAGGAGATCATCGCGCAGCAGCGGCGGCTTATCCGCGAGCACGTGGAGGCGGAGAGCGGGCCCGTGCCGCAGCTCTTTGCCATCTACAAGGAAGTGGAGGAATACTTTTTCGGCGGCGCTGGCTCAGAGGGGTTGCGCGGGTTCCCGGAACTGGACGACGTGACGCTGCTTTTCTGCGACGACAATTTCGGGAATATGCGCGCGCTGCCGCATGAGGAGCATCCGGGCGGCTATGGGATGTATTACCATCTGGATTACCATGGCGCGCCGATCTCCTACGAGTGGGTGAATTCCACGCCGATTCCACGCATCTGGGAGCAGATGACGCAGGCGTACGAATACGGGGTGCGCACGCTCTGGATCGCGAATGTGGGGGATCTGAAGTTCCAGGAGTATCCGCTGGGCTATTTCATGGAACTTGCCTATAACTTCGAACGGCTGGGGACGGGGCATTATCCGCAGACCCTGGATTATACGCGGGAGTGGATCGGGCATCTGTTCGGATATTGGCTTCCAGCGGATGCGGTGGAGAAGATCGTCTGGATTCAGGAGGAATCCGTGCGCCTGCACGGACTGCGCCGCGCGGAGGCCCTGAACGACCGGGTGTACCATCCGGCGCACTACCATGAGGGGCGGACCATGCTGGAGCGGGCGAAGCGGCTGGAGCAGGAAAATGAGCGCATGAGGCAGCGGCTTGCAGGGACGCCGTGCGCGGACGCTTATTTCAGCATGATCTGGTATCCGGCAGCTGGGATCGCGAATCTTCTGAAAATGCATCTGTACGCCGGATTCAATCATCTATACGCTTCGCAGGGGATCGCGCTTGCCAACGTGTACGGGGAGAAGCTGGAAGAATGTATTCGAAAAGACGAAGAGGCCGCGGAACAGCTGGCGGCTTTCCGGGACGGAAAATGGAGGGGCATGGAGCTTGCCGCGCACATCGGCTTTGTGAATTGGAATGCGCAGGACTGGCGCTATCCGTTGCGCCATGTGCTTACGCTGCCGAAAGAGCCGCGGCTGAGCGTGTCGCGCACGGACGACTGCAGAATCTACACGAATCAGTATTTTCCCGTGCCGCTTGTGATCGAAGACTTTTGTTTTGCGGGCGCGCGGGAAGTGACGCTCCGGGTTGCCAACGGCGGACAGGGTGTTCTGTGCTGGAAGATTGAGGACGCGCCCTCCTGCCTGGAATTTTCTTCGCTGGAGGGGAGCACGGAGCTTGCCGACGAGGTCCGTATCCGTCTGCGGAGTAGGAAAAAGATTCCTGTAGAACAGACGAAAGGCACACCCGGCGAGGTCTGTGCCAAAAGAGAGCGGGAAACGTTTTGTACTGTTTCGGGGACGGAAGTTTTCCACTGCGACGACGTGCTGGGAACAGAAGCCACCTGTAGCATCTGCGCCGGAGAGGAGCGCGTGCCGCTGCGTTTCCTGCTGCGCAGTCCAGCTTGTGAAAACCAACTGACAGCGCAGCGGGAAGTGTATACAACGAATGAAGAGAGAACGGTTATCACCCGGCCTAGGGAGGACGATCCTGCGGAGATTCCGGACGGAGTGTTTTTGTTGCAGGGCGGGGTCTGCGCAATCAACGCCGTGGATTACAACCGAAAGACTCCGGGGCATTGCGCCGGGGCGGAGGCGTCTTTCGAGGAGCTTACGGATTACGGAAAATTCGGTTCCGGGATGAAAGTGTTCCCGGTCACGGCGGCGTTTTCCGGACCGGAGGACGCGCCGGGGCTGAGCTACGAAATATGGAACCCGAAGGAGTGCGGCGCTGTCCTGACGCTGCACACGTCCCCGGCGAATCCGTTGGTCTACGGGGGCATGCTGCGCATGGATGTGTCGGTCAACGGGGCGCCGCCGCAGACGGTGGTGATCGCGGATCCGTCCTACCGGAGCGGCGAAAACGACTGCCGGGAATGGGCGGAGGCGGTGCTTGCGCAGGAGCATGCGGCAGACGTTCCGATTACCTTGCACACCGGGATCAATCAGATCACAATATCGCCGCGGGAAGCGGGACTTGTGTTGGAGCGCCTTGAAATATGTGAGGACGGAACTGAAAGGAAAGCGTCGTATTTCGGTCCGCCCGCGCAGCATATGCGATAGACAGGACAAAAAATCTGTGTTATTCTGAGAAAAACAGACAGAGGAGCGGGAGCAGAACATGAAGCGTGAAGAAAAGAACGATATCATCAGATCTAAAGCGGAGCAGAATACGGAGAGCAGAGAGGATCGGGATGCCCTTGTCTGGGAGGAAGTCAGCACGGAGCATCTCATACAGGATGAGTGGATCGACTTTCGGCGGTCGGCGTACCGCCTTCCGGACGGAAGCGTGTTCGAGCCGTATTATACCTACACCCGCAAGGATTATGTCGTGATCGTAGCCTCCGACACGGAGGGAAATTATCTGTGCGTCCGCCAGTTTCGGCAGGGGATCCGGAAAGTGACGACGGAGTTCCCCGCGGGCGGGATCGAGCGAAAGGATGGAAAAGAGTACGGCTCAGACAGCGGCTTTGCGGAAAACGCTCTTGCGGCGGCAAAGCGCGAGCTGCGGGAGGAGACTGGCTATGAGTCCGACGAGTGGAGCTATCTGCTTGCGATGCCGTCCCACGCGACGATCGCTGACGACTATGCGTATCTTTTTGTAGCGCGAAACTGCCGCAAGGTGTCGGGACAGTCCCTGGATGAGACGGAATTTCTGAATGTGAGGAAGCACACGGCGCAGGAGATCGACGATATGATCGCGAAGGGTGAGTTCCCGCAGGCGGTCCATATCGCGGCGTGGCTGCTGTCCTTGCGCCGCTAAGAGAGACCGATGTAGTCCATTGCCACCACTTTTGGGAAAAACAGAAGTAAGCCCGGTAAAGCTGTGCAGGGAGATCACGTAAAGCAAAGCAGGAATGGGCAGGGTTTTGTAAGGAGACAAGGAGGAGTGATATGAGATTTGTGAACGAGGGCAACGCCCTGGTATTTTATCATCAGGGGGAGATGTGCAGGATCGAGGCGTGGGGGAAGGATTCCTTCCGGGTTCGCTCCACGATGCTGGGAAGATTCACGGACAACGTGTGGGCGCTCACGGAACAGCCCTCCGATGCGGACGTAAAGGTGCGCATTGAGGAAGAAGACCACTGGGTGGGCGACGGCACGATCGACAAGCGCGAGATCGCCACGATCGAGAACGGGCGCCTGAAGGCGGTGGTAAATTTTGTGGGTATCATCTCATTCTACCGCGACGATAAGCTGATCCTGCGGGAATATTACCGCATGTACGATGGCACGCTCTCGCGCGGCAGCCGCTGCCTGAAGGTGATCAACCGCGAGTGGAAGGGCGTCATCGGCGGCAGCGAGTATTCCCTGAACCTGAAGTTTGAGAGCAACGACGGCGAGAAGCTTTTCGGCATGGGGCAGTATCAGCAGCCGTATCTGGATCTGAAGGGCTGCGCTCTGGAGCTCGCGCAGCGCAATTCGCAGATCTCCGTGCCGTTTGCCGTGTCCTCGCTCGGCTACGGTTTCCTCTGGAACAATCCGGCCGTGGGCAGCGTGACCTTCGGCAAGAACTATACGGAGTGGATCGCGCGCTCCACGCGTGAGATGGATTACTGGATCACCGTGGCGGACGCGCCGAAGCAGATCCTGAAAAACTACACGGACGTCACCGGGCGTGCCGACATGTTTCCGGAGGAGCTGATGGGCCTGTGGCAGTGCAAGCTGCGCTACCGCACGCAGGACGAGGTGCTCAGCGTCGCGCGCCAGTACCAAAAGGAAGGCATCAAGATCGACCAGATCGTCATCGACTTCTTCCACTGGACGGTGCAGGGCGATTGGAAGTTTGACAGGAAATACTGGCCGGATCCCAAGGCGATGGTGGATGAGCTGCACTCCATGGGCATCCGCGTGATCGTATCCATCTGGCCGTCGGTGGACCGCAAGAGCGAGAACTTTGGCCCGATGATGGAGCGCGGCCTGCTCATCAGGACGGAGCGCGGCGCGGCGCAGACCTACGACTACCAGGGCGACTGCGTGGAGATCGATCCGTTCAATCCGGAGACAAGAAAATACGTCTGGGAAGTGTGCAAAAAGAATTACTATGATTATGGCATTGACGCGTTCTGGCTGGACAATTCCGAGCCGGATTACGGCGTGTATGATTTCGAGAACTACCGCTACTGCGACGGCCCGGCGCTCTCCATCAGCAACCTGTACCCGCAGATGTACAGCCGCGTGTTCTACGATGAGATGAAGCCGCTCGGCAAGCCGGTGGTGAACCTGCTGCGCTGCGCGTGGGCGGGCTCACAGAAATACGGCAACGTGGTGTGGTCGGGCGATGTGCCCAGCACATTCGAGGCGCTGGCCGATCAGCTTCAGTGCGGCCTGAACATGGGCCTTGCGGGGATCCCCTGGTGGACCACCGACATCGGCGGCTTTATGACGGACGATGTGAACGACCCGGATTTCCGCCAGCTTCTGATCCGCTGGTACCAGTTCGCGGTGTACTCTGCGGTGCTGCGCATGCACGGCGACCGGGGTCCGTACAACATCCCGCCGCTTGACGAGCGCGATTGGGGCGGCGGTTACCTGCACACCGGCCAGCCGAACGAGCTCTGGAGCTACGGCGAGGAAAATTACGCCATTATGAAAAAGTATTATGAGCTGCGCATTTCCATGCACGATTACATCAAAAAGCTCTATGAGGAAGCGCACACGGACGGTTCGCCGCTGATCCGCGCGATGTTCTACGAGTTCCCGGACGACGCGAAGTGCTGGGAGCTGCAGGATCAGTACATGTTCGGCGACCGGTACCTGGTGGCGCCGATCCTTCATCTGAACGAGTTCAGCCGTACGGTTTACCTGCCGGCGGGAGAGTGGAAGCTGACATCCACGGGCGAGACCTACGCGGGCGGCACGACGGTGAGCGTGGACGCGCCGATCGAGTATATGCCGGTGTTTGAGAAGATGTGAGGAAGGAAAAGATTTGTCTTGAAAAATAATCTGATGAAATATCTCCGGGAATTCGGGGATCGCAGTTTTCGCGAGATGCCATTTTCCGAGGTGGACGCGCTGGTGCTGGCACTGTTGGTATACATGAAGTTCGACGGCATCGTGCCGGGCTTCAACCGCGGCGATGCGATGAGCTGGGAGGATATCAAGAGGAAGCCGGGCTGGGAGCATCTGTTTTCCGATCCGGTCTACGGGGAGTCGTACCGTGAGGCGTTCACGCTGATCTCGGGAAGCCGGCGCTTCGGGCAGGTCCGGGTCAACTATTTTGTCGAGTGGATCGATGAGGAGCGCGAGGCGCAGTTCGCGGCGATCACATTCTTTCTGGGAAAAAGCAGTGTGTTTGTGGCGTTCCGCGGGACGGACGAGCATCTGGTGGGCTGGAAAGAAGATTTCAACATGAGCTTCATGCGTTTGGTACCGTCCCAGAAGCGGGCGCTGGACTATGTAAAAGGCGTCGCGCGCTATACGGACGGGCGGATGATCGTGGGCGGACATTCGAAAGGCGGCAATCTGGCGATCTACGCCGCGTCATTTGTCCCGCAGGCGGTGCAGGAACGGATCCGCCGCGTCTACAGCTTCGACGGGCCCGGTCTGTGGCGGCATTTTTATGAGACACCAGGTTTTCTGAGGATCCGGGACCGGTACTGCAAGATCGTGCCGGAGCAGTCGGTGTTTGGAATGATGTTTTCAAGTTATCGGGATTATCGCGTGGTGGCGGGCTATAAGGGAGGATTTGTCCAGCATGACCTGATGCAGTGGAAGATCCGCGGTTCGCGTTTCTGGTATAAAAGACAGCTCCGAAAGAAGAGCAGCAGGAGAAACAGAAAGCTTGACGAGAGGCTTCGCGCCCTCTCCGCGGAACAGGCAGCGCTGTTCGTCGATACGCTGTATGAGCTCATCCGTTCGACCAGAGCCCGGAATGTGTACGATCTGTTTCAGCAGCCGGCCATCTTGGCGCGGGCGGTGGTCAGAAGATTTCAAAAAATGGAAAAGGAGAGGCGGAAGCAGTTCTGGGAGGTTCTTCGTGGGCTGCTGGCATCCAGGAAAACGAAGTGATACGCAAAAGGCAAAAACACCCGGCGACCTGAAGACAGGCGGCCGGGCATTTTTATGCTTATGTGTCGATCGGAAACGCTTCTTACAGCTGCGGACCGGCGGCTACCAGAGCCTTGCCGTGCTCGTTGCTTTCGTACTTCGCGAAGTTCTTGATGAAGCGCTGCGCCAGATCCTTCGCCTTTGTCTCCCACTCGGAAGCGTCTGCGTAGGTGTTGCGCGGGTCGAGGATGTTCGTGTCGACTCCCGGAAGAGCGGTCGGTACCTCGAAGTTGAAGTATGGGATCTTCTTCGTCTCAGCGTTCAGGATGTCGCCGTTGAGGATCGCGTCGATGATGCCGCGGGTATCCTTGATGGAGATACGCTTGCCTGTGCCGTTCCAGCCGGTGTTCACGAGGTAAGCCTTCGCGCCGCTCGCCTGCATTCTCTTGACGAGCTCTTCCGCGTACTTCGTCGGATGCAGCTCGAGGAACGCCTGGCCGAAGCATGCGGAGAAGGTCGGGGTCGGCTCGGTGATGCCGCGCTCGGTACCTGCGAGCTTCGCTGTGAAGCCGGACAGGAAGTAGTACTGCGTCTGCTCCGGAGTCAGAACGGATACCGGCGGAAGTACGCCGAACGCGTCTGCGGACAGGAAGATGACATTCTTCGCTGCCGGAGCTGCGGATACCGGACGAACGATCTTCTCAATGTGGTTGATCGGATAGGAGACACGGGTGTTCTCGGTCACGCTCTTGTCGGCGAAATCGATCTTGCCGTTCTCGTCCAGAGTAACGTTTTCAAGAAGCGCGTTGCGCTTGATCGCGTTGTAGATGTCCGGCTCGGACTCTTTGTCGAGGTTGATGACCTTCGCGTAGCAGCCGCCCTCAAAGTTGAACACGCCGTTGTCGTCCCAGCCGTGCTCGTCGTCGCCGATCAGCAGACGCTTCGGGTCTGTGGAAAGGGTGGTCTTGCCGGTGCCGGAGAGGCCGAAGAAGATCGCGGTGTTCTTGCCGTCCATATCGGTGTTCGCGGAGCAGTGCATGGAAGCGATGCCCTTCAGCGGCAGATAGTAGTTCATCATGGAGAACATACCCTTCTTCATCTCGCCGCCATACCATGTATTCAGGATGACCTGCTCGCGGCTCGTGATGTTGAACACGACAGCCGTCTCGGAATTCAGGCCCAGCTCCTTGTAGTTCTCAACCTTTGCCTTGGAAGCGTTGTACACAACGAAATCCGGCTCGAAGTTTGCCAGCTCCTCCTCGGACGGCTGGATGAACATATTCTTGATGAAGTGCGCCTGCCACGCCACCTCAACGATGAAACGGATCGCCATGCGGGTGTCCTTGTTCGTGCCGCAGAACGTATCCATCACGAAAAGTCTCTTGTTGGAGAGCTCTTTGAGCGCAAGCTCCTTGACTGCCGCCCAGGTCTCCCTGGATGCCGGATGGTTGTCGTTCGGATACTCGGGAGTCGTCCACCATACGGTGTCCTTGGAATTCTCGTCCATCACGATGAATTTGTCTTTCGGGGAACGTCCGGTGTAGATACCCGTCATAACGTTCACAGCGCCAAGCTCACTCACCTGGCCCTTCTCGTAGCCCTCAAGACCCGGCTTCATCTCTTCCTCGAACAGTGTCTCAAAGGAAGGATTACGCACGATCTCAGTAGTTCCGGAAATGCCGTACTTGCTTAAATTGATCTCTGCCATCATGTAACCTCTTTTCTTTTCTTGTATTTGTTTTTTGTTCCTACGGTATTATACATAGAGAAACAAAGAAAATCAACCGGATTCTTTTAAAATCGTCAAAAGTGTAGCAATTCAAAGATGCAAAAATGTCTGAACTGTGTAAAAGGTACAACTTGGACGACTAGTCCGTCGGCTTGTTGTAAAAGCGTCCGCTGAGCTGCTCGGTGCGGATCGCGTTGATGAACGCCTGCGGGTCGGCCTCCTTGACGGTGCGGATCACTTTCTTGGATTCCGCGCTGGAGACGACCGAGTAGACGATGCTCCGCGTGGCGTGCTCATAGGAGCCTTTGCCATCGAGGATCGTCGCGCCGTGGCCGCTGAGCTTCCAGATCGCTTCGCAGACTTCCGTCGGGTGGTCCGTGACGATGAACAAAGTCTTTCGCTGGTATTTCTGGTACAGGATGTGCAGCACCTGCGTGGACGTAAACTGGAAAATGATCGAGTACAGCGCCTTGTCCCAGCCGAAGAGCAGCCCGGCCGCGGAGAGAATGACGACGTTGATGCCGAGGATGATGTTCCAGGAGTCCACGCCCTTCTTTTCAGACAGGAAGATGGCGATGAAGTCCGTGCCGCCGGTTGTCGCGTCCATCAGCAGACACAGGCTGGTGGCGGTGCCGCTGACGATGCCGCCAAACACGCTGATCAGCAGGGTGTCGTAGGTGAGCGCGTACTGTGGGATCAGGTCGGTCAGCACGCCGGTCAGTACGATGACAAGGCAGGAGTACAGCGTGAACTTCTTCCCGATGTAGCGGAAGCCGATGTAGACCGGGACCGCGTTCAGCAGCAGGTTGATCGGCGTGTAGGGGATCTGAATGTGGAAGAAGAGCCTTGCGGCCCGCTGAATCAGGACCGTCAGGCCGGTCGCCCCGCCAGGGTACAGACCGCCGATGCGCACGAAGGTGGCGATGTTCGCCGCCATGATCACGGCTGCGATGCAGATTACGATGAGTCTTTTCCCGTCTTCTTTGAATGAAAATTTCACAGGAGCCTCCTTTCCGCCGCCGACATCGGGCGGCATAGATGCTTATTTATTATTTGGCAGAAAACGCGCTGCGCAGATGTTCCAGTGCGGTTCTCTGTGCTTCGGTCAGGCTTTTGGGGATCTTCAGGTGCAGATTCAGGTACAGATCGCCGCGCACGCCGATCTCCGGAGGATAATTCAGCCCCATGTTCGGGATGCGCAGTTTCCGCTCCAGAGAAGTGCCCGCGGGAACCTCAAAGGTAAAGTCTCCGGTGACGGAGGAGACTCTTATCGTCCCGCCCAGCACCAGTGTGTGGAAATCGATCGGATAATCCAGGTAAAGATGGTACGCCTGCCTGGTATAACCGGGCTTGTCCCGCAGGAGAATGATCGCCACGTAGCAGTTGTCCGGATAGTTTTCGTGCAGATATTCGATCAGCTCCTCATTGCCGACGATGACGTCCTCAAGTGGAAAATTCTGTCTTTCGTAGGTGTTTGCCGGGATCTTCACCTGGAAACGCCAGGTCCTGTCCGCCTCCGGTTTTTTGAAAACGGCGAAGACGTCTCCGGCGCGCTCCGTCAGGACGGCGTCCTTGACGACCTCCCGGAAGGTCTCCTCCATCTCCAGCCATACGGCAACGCGAACCACATGCTTAAACGTTTCGGTAAATGGAGCGGGTTCGCTGTGGTTCCCGCAGTTTTCACAATCCCCGTCACAGTCATGCCCGCCGTGTTCGTGCCCACCGCAGCTTCCAGCACAGCCGCTGCGGCCGTGCTCGTGTCCGCCGCAGGCGTCGTCTCCGCCATGTCCATGCCCTCCGCAGGCACCGCAGTGCTCATGCTCGCCCTGTCCGTACTCCGGCGAGTCGTCCGCGTGCTGCGCGTAGTAGCTCTTCCGGTAGGCTTCGTGCCCGTAGTAGTCGTAGGTCTTGCGCTTTTTTTCGTTGGAGAGGACGGCGTACGCCTCCTGGATCTCCTGAAAGCGCTCCTTGTCCTCACGGCTTCCGGAGGAGTCGGGGTGATATTTTTTTGCCAGCTTTCGGTAGGCGTTCTTGATCTCGTCCTGGCTGGCGCGGCGGCTGACGCCGAGAATCTCATAATAGTTTTGCATGCGGTGCTTCCTCTTGTCCCGGGTCTGAGAAAATTTCTCTATTCATACATTAACAAATCTGCCCCCCAAAGGCAATGCCTATTTTTGTGATAAATTTTCTTGTCGTATCCACGCAAACATGATAAACTATTATGATGCCGGAGCCGAGAGCCGGGAACTACGCCGCGTCTGCAAAGCGCCGCGCGATTCGCATGGTATCTTTCGGTTCGGGCGTCATACTTATAGAAGGAACATAGACGGGTGGAGGATATCCGGAATGAAACTGACGAAACTTTTGGAGCAGATAGACTGCAGGATCCTGCAGGGGCCGGCAGACGTGGAAGTGAAGAATGTGATCAACGATTCCAGAAAGGTGGAGGAGGGCTCGCTTTTCTTCTGCATCCGCGGAGCAGTCACGGACGGGCATAAGTTCGTGCCGGACGTCGTGGCGAAGGGCGCAAAGGTGCTTGTCGTCGAGGAGCCGGTGGAGGCGCCGGCGGACGTGACGGTCGTGCAGGTGGAGGATTCGCGCTATGCGATGGCGCTGATCTCGGCAGCCTATTTCGACTATCCGGCAAATGAGATGAAGATCATCGGCATCACGGGTACGAAGGGCAAGACGACGACGACCTACATGGTGAAGTCGATCCTGGAGTCGGCGGGTTACAAGGTCGGGCTGATCGGGACGATCGAGATTATCATCGGGGATGAAGCGATCCCGGCGGAGCACACGACGCCGGAGTCCTACACGATACAGGAATATTTCCGGCGCATGGCGGACGCGGGCTGCCAGATCGTCGTGATGGAGGTGTCCTCTCAGGGACTGATGCTGCACCGGACGGCCGGGATCCCGTTTGAACTGGGCATTTTTACAAATATTGAGCCGGATCACATCGGACCGGCGGAGCACGCGAGTTTTGAGGATTACATCGAGTGCAAGAGCAGGCTGTTCCGGCAGTGCAGGCTTGGCATCGTGAACGCGGACGACGCGCATCTGGACGCGATTCTGAAGGGACATACCTGTGAGATCGAGAGTTTCGGTCTGTCGGAGAAGGCGGACATTCACGCGGAGGATCTGCAGTTGGTGTCTCGGCCGGGCTATCTGGGGATCGCGTATCACGCGGTGTGCAGGGGCACGGAAGAGAAGGAACCGGCGGAGTTTGACGTCGAGATCGACATTCCGGGCAAGTTCAGCGTCTACAATTCGCTGACGGCCATCGCGATCTGCCGGCATTTCAGGGTGGCGACGGAGGATATCCAGAAGGCGCTGAAGACCGCGAAGGTCAAGGGGCGCGTGGAGATGGTAAAGGTGTCCGATGAGTTTACGCTGATGATCGACTACGCGCACAACGCGATGGCGCTGGAGAGCCTGCTGACGACGCTGCGGGAATACCATCCGCACCGTCTGGTCTGCCTTTTCGGCTGCGGGGGGAACCGCTCCAAGCTGCGCCGCTATGAGATGGGCGAGGTGTCGGGCCGTCTGGCGGACCTGACGATTATTACCTCCGACAATCCGCGCTATGAGAAGCCGGAGGACATCATCGCGGACATCATCACCGGTATGGAGAAGACCGATGGGAAATACGTGAAGATCACGGACCGCAAGGAGGCGATCGCCTACGCGATCCATCACGGAGAGCCGGGCGATATCGTGGTGCTCGCCGGCAAGGGGCATGAGGATTACCAGGAGATCGAGGGCAAACATTATCCGATGGATGAGCGGGTGCTGATCAGGGAGATTCTGGAAGGAAGATAGAGAATTCTATGGAATGTTTCGCGGACATCATCATTGATATCTCACACAGCAGGCTGGACCAGACGTTCCAGTACCGGGTGCCGGAGGCGCTGCAGAGCGTGCTGGAGCCGGGGAACGTCGTCGAAGTCCCGTTCGGGCGCGGCGACCGGCCGACGAAGGGATATGTGATGCGGATCACGGATTACAGTTCCTGTCCGCCGGAGAAACTAAAGGAGATCACGCGGATCGAGACAAAGCTTGCAGGGGCAGAGTCGAAGCTCACGGCGCTGGCGCTCTGGATGCGCGATTACTACGGATGCACGACGGTGCAGGCGCTGCGCACGGTCCTGCCGTTCCGGCAAAAGGCGGCGCAGCGGAAGAAAAAGACTGTCGTGCTGAAGCTGCCGCGCGCGGAGGCGCTTGCGAAGCTGGATTTTTTCCGGAAGAAGCACCAAACGGCGCGGGCGCGGCTTTTGGAGGCTTTGGTAGGGGAAGGTGCCCTGCCCTATGAGGTGGTGACGGGAAGCCTGAAGATCACGGCGGCCGTGCTGCATGCGCTCGAAGAGCAGGGGGTGATCGCCTGTGAATCAGAGCAGGTCTACCGGACCCCGGCGGTGCTGCGGCGGCTCCGAGCGGAGAGCGAAAGCGCCGGGGAAATAGGCGCCGGACAGACGGAACATGCGGGTGAACCTGGCTGGCCTGCACAGCACGCGGGAGAACCGCCGCAGGAAGCGGGACGGGCGGAGCCTCCGGACGGGATAAGCCTGAAAAAGAATCCGGTGAGGATCCATCTCAATCATGAACAGCAGAGGATCGTCGATACGGTCTTGAGCGAGTGGGACGATCCGGACCGCCGCGAATACCTGATCCACGGCGTCACGGGCAGCGGCAAAACCGCAGTCTACATGGAGCTGATCGACGCGGCGCTGCGCATGGGGAGACAGGCGATTCTGCTGATCCCGGAGATCTCACTGACCTACCAGAATGTGATCCGCTTTTACCACCGCTTTGGCGACCGCATTTCGATCCTGCATTCCCGCCTGTCGCAGGCGGAGCGCTACGATCAGTTTGAACGGGCGCGCACAGGCGACATCGATGTGATGATCGGGCCGAGGTCCGCGCTGTTTACCCCGTTTCAAAAACTGGGTATCATTATCATAGATGAGGAACATGAGTCTTCGTACAAGAGCGAGGCGGTTCCGCGCTACCACGCGCGGGAGACTGCGCAAAAGCGCGCCGCGCTGGAGGGCGCGAAGCTGGTGCTCGGTTCGGCGACGCCTTCGCTGGAGGCATATTTTGAAGCGGAGAGCGGGCGCAGCAGGCTCTTTACGATGGAACAGAGGGCGACCGGCGGGACGCTCCCCGAGGTGCGCATTGTCGATATGTGCGAAGAGCTTCGGGAAGGGAACCGTTCGATCGTAAGCGGCGCTCTGTATGAGCGGATGGACGACCGGCTGAAACGGGGGCAGCAGATTATGCTGTTTCTGAACCGGAGAGGTTATTCGGGCTTCGTGTCCTGCCGCTCCTGCGGGCATGTGATCAAGTGTCCGCACTGCGATGTGTCGCTGTCCCTGCACCGAAACGGAAAACTGGTCTGCCACTACTGCGGATACGAGCGCCCGGCGGTCAGCCGCTGCCCGGAGTGTGATTCCCCGTATATCGGCGGGTTTAAGATCGGGACGCAGCAGGTGGAGGAGATGGTCCGCCGGAGTTTTCCGGATGCGCGCGTGCTCCGCATGGACGCGGACACCACGCGCGGGCAGGACGGGCACGCCGAGATCCTGCGCGCGTTCGGCAGCCGGGAGGCGGATATCCTGATCGGCACGCAGATGATCGTCAAGGGACACGATTTCCCGCATGTGACGCTGGTGGGCATACTGGCGGCGGATCTCTCTTTGAATGTCTCCGACTATCAGGCGGCGGAGCGGACGTTTGAGCTTCTGACCCAGGCGGCTGGAAGAGCCGGGAGGGGCGCGGAAGCCGGGGAGGTCGTGATCCAGACCTACGTCCCGGAGAATTATGCGATCCGCTGCGCGGCAAACCAGGATTACCTGTCATTCTACCGGCAGGAGATGGAATACCGTGCGCTGTCCGGCTACCCGCCGGCGGGAGGCATGATGGCGCTGCACTGTTTTTCGGAGGATTCGGAGAAGCTTGGCGTGGCGGTCAGCTATCTGGCGAAATTCACACGGCGGATCGCGCAGCGCTGCGAGGCGGCCGTCATAGGACCGGCGGACGAGGCTGTGGCGAAGGTCAACGACGTCTACCGAAAGATCCTGTATGTGAAGCATCCGCAGGCAAGGGTGCTCACGGCGATGAAAAACATGATCGAGCAGTACATCGAGATCAACACGGGATTTCAGGAGATCCGCGTACAGTTTGAGAGGAAATAATAGAATTGAAATATAGAAAAAACGGAGGTGCGACATGGCGCTGAGACAGATCAGGATCATGGGCGATGAGAAACTGGAGAAGGTATGCCGGCCGGTGAAGGAGATGACGCCGAAGCTGAAGCAGCTGGTGCAGGATATGCTGGATACCATGTACGACGCGGGCGGCGTGGGACTGGCGGCCCCGCAGGTCGGTATATTAAAGCGAATTGTGGTAATTGATATAGGAGAAAAGAGAAATGAACCGCTTGTCCTGGTGAATCCGGAGATCCTGGAGCAGTCCGGCGAGCAGACCGGGCAGGAAGGCTGCTTAAGCCTCCCGGGTCAGGCGGGCATGGTGACGCGCCCGAGTCATGTGAAGATCAGGGCGTATGACGAGAACATGCAGGAATTTGAGCTGGAGGCCGATGACCTTCTGGCGCGCGCGATCTGCCATGAGGTGGACCACCTGGAAGGCATTATGTACGTGCGGCATGTGGAGGGCGAGCTGTTTGAGGTCACCCCGGAAGAGGAAGAAGAATGATACGAAACGTTGTATTTATGGGGACGCCGGATTTCGCGGTGGGGACGCTGCAGGCGCTGATCGATTCCCCGAACTATCAGGTGCGGGCGGTGTTCACCCAGCCGGACAAGGCGAAAGGGCGCGGCAAGGCCCTGCAGATGCCCCCGGTGAAGGAAGTGGCGCTTTCTGAGGGCATTCCGGTGTATCAGCCGGAGCGGATCCGAGAGCCGCGCTGGGTGGAGAAGCTGCGCGCCCTGCAGCCGGATGTGATCGTCGTGGTCGCGTTCGGGCAGATCATACCGGAGGAGATCCTGAAGCTTCCGCCGGGCGGATGCATCAACGTCCACGCGTCCCTGCTTCCGCGCTATCGGGGAGCGGCGCCGATCCAGTGGGCGGTGATCAACGGTGACCGCGAATCCGGCGTCACGACGATGCGCATGGACGCGGGGCTGGACACCGGAGATATGATCCTGCGGGAGCGCATGGAGCTTGCGCCGGATGAGACCGGCGGCAGCCTGTTCGACAAGCTGAGCGCGGTGGGCGCGTCCCTGCTGATCCGGACGTTGGACGCCATCGGCGACGGCACGGCGCAGTATGAGAGGCAGCCGCAGGAAAGTCCGACGCCCTATGCAGCGATGCTGACAAAGCGGGACGGCAGGGTAGACTGGACAAAGAGCGCACGGGAGATCGAGCGCCTGATCCGCGGGCTGAACCCCTGGCCGAGCGCTTACACGACCTACCGCGGAAAGACGCTGAAGCTGTGGGCGGCGGAGACCGCTCCGGGGACAGGCGAGCCGGGGACGGCGGCGGAGGTCACGAAGACGGGCCTTAAGATCTGCACCGGAGACGGCTGGCTCTCCGTTCTGGAGCTTCAGCCGGAGGGCAAGAAGCGCATGAGCGTCGACGCGTTCCTGCGCGGCTATCCGGTGGAGCCAGGAGAGCGCTTCGGGGCGGAGTGAAAAGACGCCGGATGCAGATCCGGCATGGCTGCGGCATACAGAAAATGTCGGGAAAGTCCGGACGGATCCGGCGATCCGGGTAGACAAAAGACAGGAAGAAAAGGAGTTGATTCTATGTACGGTTACGGAGGCTATCGTTATATGTTTGACTGGACCTATCTGTTGGTCCTTGCGGGGCTGGGACTTTCCCTGCTCGCGTCCGCGCATGTCAACGGCACGTTCAGGAAATATTCCGGCGTCCGCGCAATGTGCGGGCTGACCGGCGCCATGGCGGCTCAGAAGGTGCTGCAGCTGTCCGGGATCACCGATGTGCGCATCGAGCACATTTCCGGCAATCTGACGGATCACTATGACCCGCGCTCAAAGACGCTGCGGCTCTCCGACAGCACCTATTCGTCCAATTCGATCGCTGCGGTCTGTGTGGCGGCGCACGAGTGCGGACACGCGGTACAGCATCAGCTGGGCTACGGGCCGCTGGTTTTGCGCAGTACGCTCGTGCCTGCCGCGAACTTTGGCTCCACGCTGGCGTGGCCGGTCTTCTTCGCGGGGCTTATCTTTTCCATGCGCCCGCTTCTGACCGCCGGCATCATTCTGTTTTCGCTGGCGGTGCTGTTCCAGCTGGTGACGCTTCCGGTAGAGTTCAACGCGTCGTCCCGCGCGCTGAAGATCCTGGACAACGGGCATGTCCTGAGCGACAGCGAGCTTGCGGCAGGGCGGAAAGTGCTGGGCGCGGCTGCCATGACCTATGTGGCAAGCCTTGCGGCGTCGATCCTGCAGCTTCTGCGTTTGCTGATCCTGGCGCGCGGAAGGGACCGGGACTGAGCGGACGGACAGCCCGGAAGAGACGGGGATTTTTACGCCTGAGGATATGGGATCGGGAGAGTATATGGAGTGTGGGCGGCCGCAGCTAGGGGAGATGCGGAAGCCGAGGGGGAGAAACAGATGACAAAACAGGTAAATCTGCGCGAGATCGCGCTGGGCATTTTGATGGAGATCACGGAGGAGGAAGCGTACAGCCACGTCGTCCTCCGCGAGGCGCTGGAGAAGTACCAGTATCTTGAGAAGCGGGACCGCGCTTTCATTTCCAGGACCGTGGAGGGAACGCTGGAGCATATGATGCAGATGGACTACATCATCGAGCAGTTTTCCAACGTTCCGGTCTACAATATGAAGCCTCTGATCCGCAATCTGTTGCGGATGTCGGTCTACCAGATGAAATACATGGACAGCGTGCCGGACGCCGCCGCGTGCAACGAGGCCGTCACCCTGGCGTCGCGCAAGGGGTTTTACAATCTCAAGGGCTTTGTCAACGGGGTTCTGCGCAACACGGCGCGCAGGCTGAACCAGGTCCGGTATCCGGATCCGAAGGTGGAGCCGCTACACTATCTGTCGGTGAAATATTCGTTCCCGATCTGGATGCTGAGCAAATGGGTGGCGCAGTTCGGCTACGACACGACGGAGAAGATCTGCAGAGACACGCACATGGAGAAGCCGACGGTCGTGCGCTGCAACCTGGCGCGCGCGTCAAAGGAAGAGATCATAGCGGAGCTTGAGGACCAGGGCATTTCGGTGAAACAGCATCCCTATCTGGACTATGCCCTGGAGATCACCGGTTACAATTACATGCAGGCGGTCTCCGCGTTCCGGAAAGGCTGGATCCAGGTACAGGACATCAGTTCAATGTTGGTGGCGGAGATCGCCGCGCCGAACTGGGGAGACACCTGCTACGACGTGTGCGCGTCCCCGGGCGGAAAGAGCCTGCACATCGCGGATAAGCTGATGGGCAGCGGATATGTGGAGGCGCGGGATGTGTCGGAATACAAGGTCGGCCTGATGCAGGAGAACATCGAGCGCACCGGCGCGATCAACATCCGCGCGGTGCTGAAGGACGCCACGGTCCGCGACCCGGATTCCGTGCAGAAGGCGGATATCGTGCTGGCGGATCTGCCCTGTTCCGGGCTGGGCGTGATCGGAAAGAAGCAGGACATCAAGTATAAGATGTCGGAAAAACAGCAGCAGGACATCATCCGGCTGCAGAGAAGGATCCTCTCCGTCGTACAGGAATACGTCAAGCCGGAGGGCGTGCTGATCTTCAGCACCTGCACGATCGGCGCGGACGAGAACCAGTACAACGTCAAGTGGTTCCTTGAGAACTATCCGTTCCGTCTGGAGAACATCAATCCGTACATTTGCGAGGAACTGAAGGGCAAGACGACGGAGGCCGGCTATCTTCAGCTTCTGCCCGGTGTGCACCGTTCGGACGGGTTTTTCATCGCGCGGTTCCGCCGGGTGAGCGAGCCGCAGGACATGGACTATTATCTGGACCCGGAGGAGGGGCCGGACGAGGACTTCTATCTGGACGAAGAGGAATAGAGCGCTGCTATTGAACGGTATTTCGATGGAAAAGTGTGGAAGACGGTATGAACATAGACAATAAGATCAGGGATATCCGCTCCCTTTCGCCGGAGGAATTGACGGCGGAGATCGCCGCGCTGGGCGAAAAGCCGTTTCGGGCGAAGCAGCTCTTTCAGTGGATGCATGAGAAGCTGGCGGACGGATTTGACGAGATGACGAACCTGCCGAAGGGGCTGCGGGAAAAACTTCGGGAGACTTATGATTACACTCACCTTGAGGCGGTGGAACGAAAAATATCCGCGTTGGACGGAACAGAGAAATATCTGTTCCGTCTTTCTGACGGGAATGTCATTGAGAGCGTGCTGATGCGGTACCATCACGGGAACTCCGTCTGCATCTCCTCACAGGCCGGCTGCCGGATGGGCTGCCGTTTCTGCGCCTCGACGATCGGCGGGCTGACGCGGAACCTCCTGCCGTCCGAGATGCTGGATCAGATCTATCAGATCCAGAAGATCACCGGCGAGCGGGTGTCGAACGTGGTCGTGATGGGGACCGGCGAGCCGCTGGACAATTATGAAAACCTTCTGCGCTTTCTGCGGCTGCTGACCGGCGAGCATGGCCTGCACATCAGCCAGAGAAACGTCACGGTGTCGACTTGCGGAATCGTGGAGAAGATCCGCGCGCTGGCAGAGGAGGAGCTGCAGATCACGCTGGCGCTCTCCCTGCACGCGTCCAGCCAGGAGAAGCGCAGGCAGCTGATGCCGGTGGCGAACCGGTATGAGCTTTCGGACGTCCTCGACGCCTGCCGGTATTATTTTGACCGCACGGGCCGCAGGATCACCTTTGAGTACAGCCTGGTGGGCGGCGTGAACGACACGGCGCAGGATGCGAAGGAGCTTGCCGGGCTGATTGGCGGCATGAACTGCCACGTGAACCTGATCCCGGTGAACCCCGTGAAGGAGCGGAATTTCGTCCAGCCGGACCGCGGCGCCGTGCTGGCGTTCCAGAGGAAGCTGGAGCAGTACGGGGTCAACGCCACGATCCGAAGGGAGATGGGGCGCGACATCGCGGGCGCGTGCGGCCAGCTGTGGAAAGGCTATATTGAGGCCGGATCAGACCGAAGCACTTAATATTCGCTTGTCCTTTTGGGACTGGTGTGATAGAATGTTCGCGGAAGCATGGGCTGTGCGCAGTGAGATTTCTTTCAGTGCGGGCGCGGTTCAGACAGATAAAAGAGAGGAAAGAACAGGTATGAAGACGTATAGCATCACGGACATCGGCAAAAGGCGCACGTCCAACCAGGACTTTATCTACGCCTCGGATCAGCCGGTCGGAAGCCTTCCGAACCTGCTTGTGGTGGCGGACGGCATGGGCGGCCACAAGGCGGGGGATTTTGCGTCGCGCTATACGGTGGAGACTATGGTCGATCATATCGGGAAAGCGGAGGAGACGCGCCCGATTCCCCTGCTCAGCGCCGCGATCCATCAGGCGAACGATTTTGTGATCGAGAAAGCGCGCTCCGACCGGTCGATGGAAGGCATGGGGACGACGGTGGTAGCGGCCACGCTGATCGACGGGTATCTGTATGTCGCGAATGTCGGGGACAGCAGGCTCTACCTGCTCAATCAGGGAATCGAACAGATCACGACGGACCACTCCCTGGTGGAGGAGATGATTCGGATCGGGGAGCTGCAGCGCAAGGATGCCAGGAGCCATCCGGACCGCAACATCATCACGAGGGCGATTGGAGTCCGGACGCCGGTCAAGATCGACTTTTTTGACGTGAAGCTGGAGAAGGGCGACAAAATCCTGCTCTGCTCCGACGGTTTGACGAATATGGTGGAGGATGAGGACATTTTCCGCATTGTGAAAAAAAGCAGTTCGCTAGAAGAGGCAGCGAAGCATTTGGTGAACGAGGCGAACAAAAACGGGGGCAAAGATAACATTTCAGTAGTTCTGGCTGAATTTTAGCCGACAGGGGAAGAGATATGATAAAAGTTGGAATGTTCATACAAAACAGATATGAGATCATATCGAAGATCGGCTCCGGCGGAATGGCAGACGTGTATAAGGCGAAAGACCACAAGCTGAACCGTTTTGTCGCTGTCAAGGTGCTCAAGAGGGAATTCCGGGACGACAAGGTGTTTATCTCAAAGTTCCGGGTGGAAGCGCAGTCCGCGGCGGGGCTGGCGCACGCAAACATTGTGAACGTGTACGACGTCGGCGAGGAGGCCGGGATCCATTACATTGTGATGGAGCTGGTCGAGGGTATAACGCTTAAAGAGTACATCAAGAACAAGGGGCGGCTCTCCGTGCGCGAGGCGACCAGCATTGCGCTGCAGATCTCAGCGGGACTGGAGGCCGCGCACAACAACGGCATCATCCACCGCGATGTGAAGCCGCAGAACATCATCATATCGACGGACGGGAAGGTCAAGGTGGCGGACTTCGGCATCGCGCGCGCGGCGACGACCAACACGGTGAATTCGGCCGTGATGGGGTCGGTGCACTACAGCTCTCCGGAGCAGTCGCGCGGTGGGTACAGCGATGAGAAGAGCGACATCTATTCGCTTGGCATCACGATCTATGAGATGTTGACCGGGGAAGTGCCGTTCGATGGGGACACGGCGGTGGCAGTGGCAATCCGTCATCTCCAGGAGGAGGTGCACGGACCGAAGGAGCTGGTGCCGGAGATCCCGCACAGCACGAACGAGATCGTGCTCAAGTGCACGCAGAAGAGCCCGGATAGGCGCTATGCGAACATGACGGAGCTGATCCGCGATCTCAGAGAGTCTCTGGTGAACCCGGAAGGGGATTTCGTGACGAAGACGCCTGTGGATAACATGGCGAAGACGCGCGTTATGTCGAAGGATGAGCTGGGGCAGATCAATGCGGAGCAGAAGACGATGCCGGAGTACGACGAGTCTCTGGATGTCGGCGCGGCGGCGGGACTGCACGTGCAGGAGACCGGTCCTACGCAGAACCGCGCGTATCAGCCGGGAAGCTATTACCAGAAGAGCGCCTATCAGGAGGTCCGTCCAGGACAGAGCCGGGAGGGACAGTGGGAATCTCTGGTGGAGAGCGAGGCGACAGACGAGAACCAACAGTATGATCCGTACTTTGACGCATATGAAAATCCGGATGATTACGCGATCCATGACGGGAACTACCGGCTGGATGAGAGCTTCGTGCCGAGACCGCCGCGTCCCCGGGAGGATGACGATGAGGTTGGGCTGAATCCGAAGCTTGAGCGCGCCGTGACGATCGGCGGGATCATTGTCGCCGTGATCATCGGCTGCGTGTTCCTGGTGCTTCTTGCGAATGCGGTCGGACTGTTCCATTTCCGAAGGAATAGTAATAAGAAGGAGACGGAAAAACTGACGGAGGCCCAGACGGAGACGGAGGGCGTGCAGAAGGTCTCCGTGCCGGAGCTTTACGGGCGTTCGGAGGAAGACGCGCTGAAGCTGCTTGGAAATTACGGGCTGAGCGGAAAGAAGACCGGAGAGATCGAATCCGACCGCTATCAGGCAGGCGAGGTCTGCGATCAGTCGCCGGAGGCGGGGCAGATGGTCGAAGAGGGCTCGACGGTCGAGTACAAGGTCGTGCCGGAGGCGCAGGAGATCGAACTTCCGGATCTGGCGAACCAGGAACAGAGTCAGGCGCAGGCATATCTGCTGGCGCAGGGGCTGAGCTGTGAGATCGACACATCGAGACACAGCGATACGATTGAGGACGGGCGCGTTATCACGACGGAGCCGATGGCGGGGACGAAGCTGAAGCCGGGCGACAAGGTGACGATTTATGTCAGCCAGGGCGAGGAGGAAGACGTCGACGACGTCAGCTATGTGACGCCGTGGGATTTGACCGGATATACGCTGGAGCGCGCGAACGAGGCGCTTGAGATGCAGGAGCTGATTGCGGACTATCAGTATGAGTCGAGCAATGAGATCGGAGAAGGCTATGTGATCCGCATGGATCCTCCGGCCAATGAGCAGATCGCGCGCGGGTCGACGGTGACGCTCTATATCAGCACCGGACCGGCGTCCCAGGACGATCTGGACAACATTACGATCTACAATGAACAGCCGGATGGGCAGACGACGAACGGAACGCCGACGGATGCCACGACGCCGAACGACACGACGCAGGATGTCCCGACGCAGGACGGCACGGCGCCGTCCGCAGATCCGGGGATCACGGTCGAACAGGGGAACTGATGCAGGGAAAGATCATAAAAGGGATCGGCGGTTTCTATTATGTGCATGCGGGGGACGGAGCGCTGTATGAGTGCAGGGCGAAGGGAATCTTCCGCAAGGAGAAACAGAAGCCGCTGGTCGGAGACAACGTGGAGATATCCGTCATAGACGGGAAGGAGAAGACCGGGAACGTCGATCTTCTGTTTCCGCGCAAAAACGCCCTGATCCGCCCGGCTGCGGCGAATGTGGATCAGGCGCTGGTGGTCTTTGCGCTGGCGGATCCGAAGCCGAACCTGAACCTGCTGGACCGTTTTCTGATCATGATGCGTCGACAGGACGTGCCGGTCGTGATCTGTTTCAACAAGACGGACTTGACGGATTCTGGGGTGCAGGAGGAGCTGGCGGACATCTACCGGGACTGCGGCAGCGAGCTGCGGTTTTTGAGCGTGGCGAATGCGGAAGGTCTGGAGGAAGTGCAAAGCCTGCTGGAGGGGAAGACCACGGTGGTCGCGGGCCCGTCCGGCGTCGGGAAATCATCGCTGACGAACGCGCTGCAGCCGTCGGTGCAGATGGAGGTCGGGGAAGTCAGCCGTAAGATCGGCCGTGGAAGACACACGACCAGGCATACCGAACTGATCGTCCTGCGAAAGGATACTTACTTCCTGGACACGCCGGGATTCAGTTCGCTGTATCTTCCGGAGATGGAGCCGGGGGAGCTGCGCGACTGCTTCCGCGAGTTCGCGCCGTACGAAGCGGACTGCCGCTTTCAGGGATGTATGCATATAAGCGAACCGGACTGCGCCGTGAAGGCTGCGCTGGAGGAAGGAAAGATCGCGGGGCCGCGCTACGAGAGTTACGTCATGCTGGCACGCGAGCTCGGGGCGCGGAAGAAATACTGAAGAAATTTTCGACATATTTTGAAGCTCTGCGCGTTCGGACGATCGCGGGGAGAAGAGCGGATTGTCGGGGGAAAATGGGAGACTGTCACGGAGACCGTGGCGGTCTTTCGCGGTTTTGGGGCGCGGAAATGGAGAATTATGTCGAGCGGTTTTCCGGTGGAAACTATTGTTTCTTGTCGCTTTATGTGTTAAACTGTGACTTGCTTACGGAAAATGGTGAAAAAGAAAAGAACTTAGAATGGAGAGGAAATTATGAAGCTTGGAATTGTAGGCTTGCCGAATGTGGGCAAGAGTACGCTGTTCAATTCGCTGACGAAAGCGGGCGCGGAGTCAGCGAATTATCCGTTCTGCACGATCGATCCGAACATCGGAGTCGTCGCGGTGCCGGACGAGCGCCTGAAACTGCTGACCGACCTGTATCATTCGGCGAAGACGACGCCGGCGGTGATCGAGTTCGTCGACATTGCGGGGCTGGTGAAGGGGGCATCGAAAGGCGAAGGGCTGGGAAACCAGTTTCTTGCGAACATCCGGGAAGTGGACGCGATCGTACATGTCGTGCGCTGCTTCGAGGATTCCAATGTGATTCATGTGGACGGTTCCGTGGATCCGGTCCGCGATATAGAGACGATTAATCTGGAGCTGATCTTTTCCGACCTGGAGATTCTGGAACGCCGTATCTCGAAGACGGCGCGCGCAGCCAGGAACGACAAGACGCAGGCAAAGGAGCTTCAGCTTCTGGAGAAGCTGAAGGCGCATCTGGAGGCGGAGAAGCTGGCGATCACCTACGAGCCGACGGATGAGGAAGAAGAGGCATGGCTTTCCGAGTACAATCTTCTGACCGCGAAGCCGGTGATCTTTGCCGCGAACGTAGCGGAATCGGACCTTGCGGACGACGGGGCGTCGAACGCTTACGTGCAGGCAGTGCGCGCCTACGCGGCGTCGTCCGGCAGCGAGGTGTTCGTGATCTGCGCGCAGATCGAGCAGGAGATCGCGGAGCTTGAAGACGATGAAAAACAGATGTTTCTTGAAGATCTTGGATTGAAAGAGTCTGGTCTGGAGAAACTGATCAGGGCGAGTTATTCGCTCCTTGGACTTTTGAGCTATCTGACCGCGGGCGAGACGGAGACGCGCGCCTGGACGATCAAGAAGGGCACGAAGGCTCCCCAGGCCGCAGGCAAGATCCATTCGGATTTCGAGCGCGGCTTCATCCGCGCGGAGGTCGTGAACTACCGCGATCTTCTGGACTGCGGCTCATCCGCCGCCGCGAAGGAAAAGGGGCTTGTCCGTCTTGAGGGCAAGGACTACGTCGTGCAGGACGGGGATGTGATTTTGTTCCGGTTTAATGTGTGAACGAAGTGAGGCAAGTGCGCAGAGCAGTGCTTGCACGGTGCTCTGCGGATTTGACGAGCGAGCATCATGAGCATGAAGCGAAGCGGAATGCGAATGGTGCGGCGCACGAATGTGCGTGTGTTCACAGCATGTATAATAGAAAGGGGCTGCAGTATGATCCGTTTCCCACACCTGGGCATCACACTTCCGCATGTCCTCAAGTCTGTCTCCATCGGCGGCTTCGGGATCGCCTGCTACGGCATCGTTCTCTCCCTTGCAATGGTCACCGGACTGTTGCTTGCGATGCGCGTCGCGAAGGCCACCGGCCAGAGCCCGGACGATTACTTTGACCTGGGGCTTACGGCGATCGTGATCGCCGTGGTCTGCGCGCGGATCTATTACGTCGTCTTCTCCTGGGATTACTACCGGACGCATCTGTCTGAGATCATCAATCTCCGGCAGGGTGGCCTGGCGATCTACGGCGGCGTGATCGGCGGGGTGGCGACCGTGCTGATTTTTGCAAAGCTGCGCGGGATGGGCTGCTTCCGGGCACTGGACACCGCAGTCATCGGCCTTGTGTGGGGCCAGATGCTGGGGCGCTGGGGGAATTTCTTTAACCGTGAGGCCTTCGGCGGCTACACGGACGGGCTGTTCGCGATGCAGCTTCCGGCAAGCGACGTGCGCGCGGGCGAGATCACGGAGGCGATGCGGGCGCATATGCAGACCATCGACGGGATCGACTTCATACAGGTGCACCCCACATTTCTCTATGAGTCGCTCTGGAATCTGGGTGTGCTTCTGGCGCTGCTGTTTTTGACATTTCACATGAAGAAGAGATTTGACGGTATGGTTTTTCTGAGCTATCTTCTGCTTTACGGGCTGGGGAGACTCTGGATCGAAGGGCTGCGCACCGACCAGCTCCTCTGGCCGGGAACTCATTTTGCGGTTTCACAGATCTTGTCGGGAATCCTTGTCATAGCGTCGGCCGTGCTGCTGGCAACAGGGAAAACACATAAGAAAGGGATTGAAAAAAATGGATCCGAAGGAACAGTTAAAAAGAAAGATTGAAGAGGAACGTGAAAAGCTCAATCAGCTGCTCTCCGGTGGAGGCCGGGTGGAGGACGCCTACGAGCAGAGCCTTGTGGTGGACAAGCTGATCGAGCAGTATATGGAGGCTTAAAAGCATTAAAAATCGTACAGATATGGTTGAGAGAAAAAGGACTGACACAAGATTTTGCGTCAGTCCTTTTTGCCTACATACAAGATGTTGTGCCTGAAAATTATTAAATAAATTGTAAAAAAAATAATCGAAAATGCACTTGTATTTTGTGCAAATATACGTTATGATAGGTGGCAAGTGGTAGAAAGTGGTGTGTTGTGGCATCAGGTGGTAATCAAATGGATTGCCAGACCCAAATGTCGCAGCGAAGGGAGCACCGCTGCGTAACCAAATGAGGTGCGTCATGATGTTTATGGGTGAGTACAATCACACGATTGACACCAAAGGCAGACTGATCATCCCGTCGAAGTTCAGGGACTTGTTGGGGGACGAGTTCATTGTCACGAAGGGGTTGGATGGATGCCTGTTTGTGTTTCCCAAAAACGAATGGCAGATCATCGAAGAGAAGCTGCGCACACTGCCACTGAACAACAAGAGCGCCAGAAAATTTACGCGGTTTCTGGTAGCAGGGGCTACCACATGTGAGCTGGACAAGCAAGGGAGAATCCTTCTGCCACAGGCGCAGAGGGAGTTTGCACAGCTTGAAAAAGATGTGGTGCTGGCAGGCAACCTGAACCGTATCGAGATCTGGAGCAAGGCGAACTGGACGGAAAGCAATGCGTACGACGATATGGACGATATCGCGGACAGCATGACGGATTTTGGGCTGAGCATATAACCTGGGGAGGATTGTATGGAATTCAGACATACATCTGTTCTGCTGAGGGAAAGCATTGAAGCGTTACGCGTGAAGCCAGACGGAATTTATGTGGACGGCACGCTGGGCGGCGGGGGACATTCCTGGGAGATCTGCAGCCGGTTGTCTGAAAAGGGCAGACTGATCGGCATAGATCAGGATGCAGCCGCGATCGATGCAGCCACAAGGCGTTTGAAGTTGTTCGAAGACCGGGCGACGATCATCCGCGCGAACTATCGCGACATGAAAGCGGAACTCGGCAAACTGGAAATATCATCTGTAGATGGAGTCATTTTGGATCTGGGGGTCTCTTCTTATCAGCTTGATGAGGCAAGCCGCGGCTTCACGTACAGGGAGGACGCGCCGCTGGACATGCGAATGGATCAGCGACAGGCGCAGACAGCCGGAGATATCGTGAACGGATACAGCGAGTCGGAATTGTACCGGATCATCCGTGATTACGGGGAAGAACGGTTCGCGAAGAATATCGCCAGGCACATCGTCACTGCACGGGAACAAAAAACATTGGAAACAACTGGGGAGTTAATTCAAGTTATAAAAGCGGCGATACCTATGAAGGCGCGAGCGACGGGGAGACACCCGGCCAAAAGGACCTTCCAGGCGATCCGGATCGAACTGAACCGGGAGCTGGAGGTTCTGGAAGACTCACTTGACGAGATGATCGATCTTCTGAACGACGGGGGACGCATCTGCGTGATCACCTTCCATTCGCTGGAAGATCGGATCGTAAAGGAAAAATTCAGACAGAACGAACACCCGTGTACCTGCCCGAAGGAATTTCCGGTCTGCGTGTGTGGGAAGAGACCGAAAGGGATCGTCGTCACACGGAAGCCGATCGTGCCGGGGGAGCGGGAGCTGGAGGAAAACAAAAGAGCAAAAAGCGCAAAGCTGAGGGTGTTTGAGCGAAGGATAGGATAAACCGCGGCACGGATGAGGGGAAGCCGGCCGCGAGGATTGATACAGGGGTGTAAAAATGGCGGGAGAGTTGAGAAGGGGCGGCGTAGCGCGCGGTCCACAGGGGAGCAATGACAGCGGAAGAACCTACGTGTACGTGGACGGGACAGCCGTGCGCAAGCTTCAGGCGGTTCCGCAGCCGCAGGAGAGAAGACAGGTTTCTCCGGAGGATCAGAAGAGAAGGAAGACCAGGGAACGGGCGCTCTCGATGAACATGGGCTACGTTTTGTTCCTGACGGCGGCCGCCGTGGTCACTGTTTTCATGTGCGTGAATTTCCTGCAGCTTCAGGCGAGGGAGACAAGCCTCCAGAAGGAAGTGACCGCGCTTGAGACACAGCTGAACGCGGCGATCCTGGAGAACGAGTCGGATTACAACAGGATCATGAGCGGCGTGGACATGGAGCAGGTCAAGGACGTGGCCATGAACGAGCTTGGCATGGTGTACGCGAAGAGATCGCAGATCGTTACCTATGAGGTCGAGAACAGGGATTACGTGAGGCAGTATGTCGAGGTGCCGCAAGGTTAAGATCAGGTGAGTTAATTGGCAAAGGTAAGCCGAATAAAAAGAGAACGAAGATTTACGAGGAAAATGCAAATAAAGCTTCTGGCTGTATTTGCATTGATTTTGTTGGCGCTGATCGGCATTCTGATCCGCCTGGTGTTCATCAATGTAAAGGAAGGGGACCGCTACGCGAAACAGGTGCTTTCGCAGGAAAACTATGACAGCCAGGTCCTCTACAGCAGAAGAGGCGAGATCATAGACGCGAACGGCAGGACGCTTGCCTACAGCGAAAAAGTATACAATCTGGTGCTGGACTGCAGAGCGATCAACGAGAACGAAGACTATCTGGAGCCGACGGTCAAGGCGCTGACCACGGTATTCGACGGGCTTGACGCCGACGAGCTGCGGGAGCGCATCACTTCGGAGAAGACGCGCGACAGCCAGTACCAGGTCGTGCAGGAGCAGGTGACGGAGGAGATGAAGGACGAATTCTCCGACTACCTTGAGTCGTACGACGACGACAGCCTGTCCAAAGAAGCGCGCAGAGAAAAGTTCAACGAGCTCCAGAACGTCAAGGGCGTCTGGTTTGAGGAGGAGTTCGTCCGCAAATATCCGCTGGGCAGCCTTGCGAGCAACGTGGTCGGCTTCTCCAACGCGATCGGAGACGGCATCGTGGGGCTGGAATCCTACTATGACTCCCGGCTCAAGGGGACGAACGGCCGCGTTTTCGGCTACCTCAATGAGAACCAGGAATATCAGAAAAAGACGATCGCGCCGGAAAACGGCTGTACGCTGCAGACGACGCTTGACGTCAACGTCCAGCAGATCGTTGAGAAATACATCGCGGAGTTCGACGAGACCTACGGCGAGGACCACGACAACGGCACGGCGAAGCACGGGGCCAAGAACATCGGTGTCGTCATCATGGACCCGAACAGCGGGAGCATTCTGGCGATGGCGACAAACTCCGGATTCGACCTGAACGATCCGATGGACTTGACCGATTGGTACACCGAATCCGAGATCAAATCCATGAATGAAGAGGAATATGTGGAGGCGCTGAACGCGATGTGGAGCAACTTCTGCGTCTCAGACGGCATCGAGCCGGGCTCCACGTTCAAGCCGATCACTGTCTCCTCCGCGCTGGAGTGCGGGGCAGTGACGACGAACGATCATTTCTACTGCGACGGCGGAGAATTCATCACCGACACGGAGATCCACTGCGACGCGTATCCGAACGCGCACGGCGATCAGACGCTCGGCGATGTGCTCAAAAACTCCTGCAACGACGGTCTGATGCAGATCGGCATGAAGCTGACGGTTCCGCGTTTTATCCAGTATCAGTCTCTGTTCAATTTCGGGAAGCCGACGGGGATCGATCTGCCGAACGAATCCGCGGGCTCCGTGTACACGCGCGACACGATGAACGAGGTCGAGCTGGCTACCTGTACGTTCGGACAGGGTCTCACCTGCACGATGATCCAGGAGATATCAGCGTTTTCGGCCGTGATCAACGGCGGCTATTACTATCAGCCGCATGTGGTGGACAAGATTCTGGACGAAAACGGGAAGGTGATCAAAAGCTCTGGCAGCCTGCTTCTGAAGCAGACGATCTCAAACGAGGTCTCCGAGACACTGCGGGGTTTTCTTGAGGTGGCGGTGCAGGAAGGTACCGGACGCCACGCGCAGGTGCCCGGCTACCGCATCGGCGGTAAGACCGGTACCGCGGAGAAGATCGACCCGGAGACCGGCACGCGCGCGAAGGGGAAATATCTGGTCTCCTTCATCGGCGCGGCGCCGATCAACGACCCGGAGGTCGTGATCTACGTCATCGTCGACGAGCCGAACGTGGCAAATCAGGCGAACAGTACCTTCGCGCAGGAGGTATACCGGAAGATCGCCCTGGAGGTGCTTCCCTATCTTGGAATTTATCCGACGGAGGAAGTGACGGACGAGATGCTTGCGTCGCTTGGCCTGAGCCGCGAGGATGTTGGGGAAGACGTCGTGCAGGTGTTTGACGCGATCGACTCCTACGGCACATACCACAGAGACGCCAGGGTGGAAAACGGCAGGATCGTGGACGGAAACGGAAACGAGATCGCGGGCGCCTACATTGCCGAGGACGGCACCGTGTACGACGCGGTGATGAATCCGGTATCCCACGTGGAAAATATGGCGGCGCAGGAAGTGATCGACCCGAAGGCGGACAATCCGGGACTTGCGCTCCCGCCGTCCGGAGAGGCGAACGACGCGGATCAGACGGCGATCTGGGACGGGACGGTCACCGACGAGGAAGAGGAGATCGGGGCGCAGGAAGAGTAGGACGCTTTGGCGCATAGCTTTGCGAAAACGGTAATATACTGTATTAAAACCGTTGCGAGGCTGTCCCATGCAGAAAACGAAACCGTTCCACCGCCGGAAAGTGGTGGTGATCTTTCTGGGGTGCGTGCTGACGCTGGCCCTGCTGGGCGGACGTCTGGCGCATCTGATGATCGCGGAATCCGAACACTACGCGACGCTCGCGGAGGATCTGCACGAGCGCGAGCGCTCCATCAAGGCGGCGCGCGGAAGAATACTGGACCGGAACGGGACCGTGCTGGCGGACAACCGGACGGTCTGCACGGTATCGGTCATTCACAGCCAGATCGAAGATCCGGAAAAGGTGATCGCGGTGCTCTCAAAGGAGCTTTCACTTCCGGAGGAGACGGTGCGCAGGCGCGTCGAGAAGGTTAGTTCGATCGAGCGGGTGCGCCAGAACGTCGACAAGGAGATCGGCGACCGGATCCGCGGCTATGACCTGGCGGGCGTAAAGGTAGATGAAGATTACAGGCGGTATTATCCGTTCGGGAGCATGGCGTCCAAGGTGCTGGGCTTCACGGGCGGCGACAATCAGGGCATCATCGGACTGGAGGTCGAATACGAGGAGGAATTATCCGGGACGCCCGGCAAGATCCTGACGCTCACCGACGCGAGAGGCGTCGAGCTGCCCGACAGCGGGGAGAGCAGGCAGGAGCCGGTCGCGGGAAACGACCTTGTGACAAGCCTGGATTACAACATACAGAAATACGCGGAACAGGCCGCATACCAGATCATGGAGCAGAAGCAGGCGGACAGCGTTTCCATTCTGGTCATGAACCCGTCAAACGGGGAGATCTACGCGATGACAAACGTGCCGGAGTTTGACCTGAACGATCCGTTCACTCTGCTTCCGCAGTATCTGCCGGACGGGAGTGCCCAGACGGCGGACGCGGAGGACGGAGCAGACGAAGCGGCGGCGTCCGAAAGCGGGCTCTCAGGCGAAGCGCTGCAGGACGCGCTGAACCGCATGTGGCGCAACGGCTGCATCAACGATACCTACGAGCCGGGCTCCACGTTCAAGATCATCACGGCCTCCGCGGGACTGGAGGCGGGCGTGGTGACGCCGGAGGACAGTTTTTCCTGTCCAGGGTTCAAGATCGTGGAGGATCGCCGCATCCGTTGCCACAAGGTCGGCGGCCACGGGGCCGAGACATTCGTGCAGGGAATCCAGAATTCCTGCAATCCGGTGTTCATCGAAGTGGGACTTCGGCTTGGTGTGGACCGTTACTTTTCCTATTTTGACCAGTTCGGACTGAACGAGAAGACCGGTATCGATCTTCCGGGCGAGGCGGCGACGATCATGCACAGGAAAGAGAACGTCGGGCAGGTGGAGCTTGCGACGATCTCATTTGGACAGTCTTTTCAGATCACCCCGGTGCAGCTGGCCGCGACGGTCAGTTCCATCATAAACGGAGGATTGCGCGTCACGCCGCACTTCGGCGTGAGCGTCCGGGCGAACGACGGGGCGCTGATCGATGTGCTCCGATATGACGACGGCAGACGGATCCTCTCGGAGGAGACTTCCGCGCTGATGCGCAGTCTTCTGGAGCAGGTGGTGGACGGCGGTTCCGGGAAAAACGCGTACATCGAAGGTTATCGGATCGGCGGCAAGACGGCGACGTCGGAGACGCTGCCGAGAAGCGCGAATAAATACATATCCTCCTTTATAGGCTTTGCACCGGCGGACGACCCGCAGGTGCTAGGCCTGTGCATCATCAACGATCCGCAGGGCGTCTATTACGGCGGGACGATCGCCGCGCCGGTGGTCCGGGGATTGTTTGAAAATATACTGCCCTATCTGGGAATCGAGAAAACGGCGCCTGCGCAGACAGAGCCGGAGCAGTGAGCGCGAAGGCGCGGAGAGCTTGCAGTCAGAGAAAAACAAAAGATAGAGACGAAGAGGTGTGGCATGATATTAAACCAGGATGTTTTGATCCCACTATTTGTGGCATTTGCGATCAGCGTGGCCTTAAGCCCGTTTGTGATCCCGTTCCTTCAGAAGCTGAAGGTCGGCCAGACGGAGCGCGAGGAGGGCGTGAAATCCCACTTGAAGAAGGCCGGGACGCCCACGATGGGCGGCCTGATCATACTGATCAGTGTCGCGGTGACGTCCCTGTTTTACATCGGGCGCTTTCCGCGCGTCGTTCCGGTGCTGTTTCTGGTGGTCGGTTTCGGGATCATCGGCTTCCTTGACGATTACCTGAAGGTGGTGCTGCGGCGCTCCGACGGACTGTACCCGAAACAGAAGATGTTCGGGCAGATCATCGTGACGACGATTTTCATCGCCTATATCTGGTTTATGGATCCCTCCTGTCTGGATCTTCTGATCCCGTTTTCCGGAGGCAGAGTGATCTCCGGGAGTGTGATGCGCGTCGTGGCGATTCCGCTGGCGTATTTTGCGGTGATCGGCACGGTTAACGGCGTGAACTTTACCGACGGCCTTGACGGGCTGGCGACCGGCGTCACGACGATGGTCGCGGTCTTCTATACGGTGGCGTCGCTGCTGCTGCAGGGCGGGATCGAGCCGCTGACGGCTGCCGTGACGGGCGCGCTTCTGGGCTTTCTGCTGTTCAACGTCTATCCCGCGAAGGTGTTCATGGGGGACACGGGTTCCCTGGCGCTCGGCGGTTTTGTGGCGGGCTCCGCCTACATGATGCGGATGCCGATCTTTATCGTCATTGTCGGGCTGATCTATCTGGTGGAGGTGCTTTCGGTCATCATTCAGGTGACCTATTTCAAGAAGACCGGCGGCAAGCGGATCTTCAAGATGGCGCCGATCCATCACCATTTCGAGCTGTGCGGCTGGTCGGAGACGCGGGTCGTGACGGTCTTTACCGTGATCACGGCGTTCCTCTGTCTGATCGGCCTGGTCGGGATCGGGTGAACAGGAGCAAAAGCTGAGACAGAACCGGTGCAGACCGGAACACATAGAAGCAGAAGAGTCGGCGCGGAAGAATGGGCGCCGACGTGGGAGGAAAAATGGACTTCAGGGGAAAAAAGGTCCTGGTCTTCGGGGCCGGGATCAGCGGCATCGGAGCAGTGAAGCTGCTGGCGGAAAAGAATGCGGATATCATTCTGTATGACGGGGATATCAAGCTGGAAGAGGAGGCGCTTCGCGGGAAGCTGGCCGAGGCCGGCGTGCCTGCGGCGGAAGAGCGGGTGCGGATCGTGCTTGGAAAAGTGCCGGAGGAACTGCTGGAGCAGCTCTCTCTTGTAATCTTAAGCCCCGGCGTGCCGACGGATCTGCCGCTCGTGGGGAAATTCCGGGAGAGAGGGATCCGCATCTGGGGTGAAGTCGAACTTGCCTGGGAGTGCGGGCATGGCGACGTGCTGGCGGTCACGGGCACGAACGGCAAGACGACGACCACCAGCCTGCTTGGCGAGATCATGCGCGCATACAGAGAAGAGGTGTATGTGGTCGGAAACATCGGGACCTCTTACACGGGCGTGGTGTCGCGGATGACAGAGAACGCCGTTACGGTGGCGGAGATCAGCAGCTTCCAGCTCGAGACGATCGAGACGTTTGCGCCGAAGGTGAGCGCGATCCTCAACATCACGCCGGATCATCTGAACCGGCATCACACGATGGAGGAGTACATAAGGGTCAAGGAGCTGATCACGAAAAACCAGGGGCCGGACGACGTCTGTGTGCTCAACTATGAGGATGATATTCTGAGAAAATTCGGGGAAACTCTGAAGACGAAGGTTATATACTTCAGCAGCCTGCATACACTGGAAGAGGGAATCTATCTGGACGGGGAAGACATCGTCTGCAGCAGGGCGGGACAGAAGCTCCGGCTGTGCTCCGTGCGGGAGCTGAACCTGGTGGGACGGCACAACCACGAGAATGTGATGGCGGCCTCCGCCATGGCGCTGGCGTACGGCGTGCCCGCGGAAACGGTCCGCCGGGTGATCTGTGCATTCAAGGCGGTTGAGCACCGCATCGAGTTTGTGCGGGAGCACCGCGGCGTCGTCTACTACAACGATTCCAAGGGGACGAACCCGGACGCGGCGATCAAGGGGATCCAGGCGATGGATCGTCCGACGCTGCTGATCGGTGGGGGTTACGACAAAGACTCCTCCTACGAGGAGTGGATCCGGGCGTTTGACGGAAAGGTAAAATATCTGGTGCTGATAGGACAGACGAGAGAGAAGATCGCGCGGGCGGCCAGAGACTGCGGATTCCGGGATATCATCCTTGCGGATTCGCTGGAGGAGGCCGTGCAGATCTGCGCGGACCGGGCGGTGAGCGGGGACGCCGTTCTGCTGTCGCCGGCCTGCGCAAGCTGGGGGATGTTCCCGAACTATGAGGTGCGGGGCAGGCGCTTTAAGAAACTGGTAAACCAACTGGCATAGGAAGTGGATGCATGCACGCAAAACCCGGGAAGGCGGACGGTTTTTTGCTTGCGGCGGTACTGTTCCTGATGGTGTTCGGCATGGTCGTGCTCTACAGCATGAGCGCGTACAACGGCCGGGTGCGTTTCGGGGATTCCGCGTACTACTTTAAGAAACAGCTCTTTGCGCTGGCGCTTGGGCTGGCGGCCATGTACGGGGTGTCCTGTCTGGACTACCATGTATTTCTGAAACTGTCGGTACCGGCTTATCTGGTGTCGCTTGCGCTATCGGGAGCCGTGCTGCTGTTCGGCGACGCGTACAACGGCTCCAGACGGTGGCTGTCGATCGGTCCGCTGTCGTTCCAGCCGGCGGAGTACGCGAAGCCAGCGGTGATCCTGCTCCTTGCGGGGTTCGTAAGCCGCATGGACCGCCGAAAGAGCGGCCGGATGATCCTGACGGTCATGCTTATGGTGCTGCCGATCGTGGGACTGGTCGGCACGAACAACCTGAGCACAGCGGTCATCATTCTGGGGATCGCGGTGCTGATGATCTTTATCTCCAATCCCCGCTATCTGCCGTTTCTATGGATCGTTCTGGCGGGGAGCGGATTTCTGGGGATCTTTTTAAGCCTGGAGTCCTATCGTCTGGAGCGGTTGGCGATCTGGCGGAACCCGGAGCTCTATGAGAAAGGCTTTCAGACGGTGCAGGGTCTGTACGCGATCGGCTCCGGCGGTCTGTTCGGACGGGGACTGGGCAACAGCCTGCAGAAGCTTGGTTTCGTGCCGGAGGCCCAGAACGATATGATATTCGCGGTCATCTGCGAGGAGATGGGACTCTTCGGAGCGCTTCTCCTGATGCTGCTGTTTCTTTTGTTGTTATGGCGGTTCATGGTGATCGCCACCCATGCGCCCGATCTGTTTGGATCACTGATCGCGGCGGGGATCATGGGACATATCGCGATCCAGGTCATCCTGAACATCGCGGTGGTCACGAACACGATCCCGAACACCGGGATCACGTTGCCGTTCATCAGCTATGGGGGCACTTCGGTGCTGTTCCTGCTCTCGGAGATGGGGCTTGCGCTATCGGTGAGCCGGTACAGCAGGATATAAGAGCGGACAGGAACCTGTCGCGTACCGCCTGCATATAGTAAAATATATGTGAGTGGAAAGCAGGATAGATATGTCCACGATTGAAGTGACAGGTGGTATATCTTTACAGGGTGAGATAGAGATACAGGGCTCCAAGAACGCGGTGCTGCCGATTCTGGCGGCATGTCTGCTGGGAGAAGGAGTCTGCGTCATAGAGAATTGCCCGCGGATCAAGGACGTGTCAGATACGCTGGAGATCATGCGGGGACTCGGGTGCCGGATCCGGCGCGAGGATCGGACAGTATCCGTTGATGCGTCCGGCGTCGACCGCTGTGAGATAAGCGGGGAAGAGGCGGCGCGGATCCGTTCTTCCATCTTGTTTTTGGGCGCGCTTCTTGGTAGAATGAAAAAAGCGGTATTGCCGCTTCCGGGCGGATGCGCGATCGGGGAGCGGCCGATCGACCAGCACATCGCGGCGCTCAGGCAGCTTGGAGCGCGGTTTTATCTTGAGGAGAAGGTCGCGGCGGACGCATGGGATTTAAAAGGCGGGAGAGTGGAGCTTGCTCTGCCGAGCGTGGGCGCGACAGAGAACGCGATCCTTGCTTCCGTGCTTGCGCCGGGAGAGACGCTGATCGTTCGGGCGGCGAGAGAGCCGGAGATCGATGAGCTCTGCGCGTTTCTGCGGCGACGCGGCGCGCGGATCCGGCGAACGGCCGGAGGAGATATCCGCATTGTGGGCGTAAAGCGGCTTGGAAGCGCGTGCTATCGCATGAGGCCTGACCGGATCGTCGCAGGGACTTACCTGTTGGCGGCGACGGCGACGAGAGGGCAGATCTTTGTGAAAGATTTTCCGCATCACGAGTTGGACGCGCTGCTCGCGGTGCTGCGCGATATGGGAGTGACGGTCGGCTATGAGGAAAACGGGATTCGGCTTATGGCAAAGATGCCGCTGCGCGCGCTGCCTTATCTGGAGACCGCGCCTTATCCGGGGTTTCCGACCGATCTGCAGTCGCCTCTGATGGCAGTCCTCTGCCGCGCGCGGGGAGAGAGCTGCATCTGCGAGACGATCTTTGAGAACCGGTTTCGGACGGTCGACCAGCTGCAAAAGATGGGCGCGAAGATCCGGACAGACGGACGGTGCGCGGTGATGAAGGGGATACCGGCGCTTATTCCGGCAAGTCTTACGGCGCCCGATCTGCGGGGCGGGGCGGCGCTGGTGATTGCGGCGCTTCAGGCGAACGGAAGCTCCGTCATCCGGAATACGAGATACATTGAGCGCGGATACGAGGATATCTGCAGGGACTTGAGCGCGCTTGGGGCCAGGATAACGTACCGCGGATAACTGCATCCGATCGCTGTCTGTTTTCCCGATCACACGGGCCAAAAGCCTCAGCGCAGTCCGCTGCGCTCACGTCTTTTGACCTGCAAATTCGAAAAAACATGCGGCGCGATCGGCCGGTTATCTGGCGTACGTTCTGCCGGTATCCGCCGGGGCGATTGAGATACAGGGGGAAGAGATGAGACAGGACAGACGAACGAGAAAAAAGGCGAGGATCGCAAAAGCCGTGACGGCAATCGTCGTATTTGTGCTTTTGCTGGCGTTTATCCTCCTGTTCCGGGTCAGGAAAATAAAGGTCTACGGCAACGACCATCATTCCTCTGAGGAGATCTCCGCTGACCTTGCCGACAATGTGTTCCTGAAAAATACGGTGTATATGCTGTGGAAATACAGGGACGGGAGGATCCCGGAAGACATGCCTTATCTTGAGACGCTTCACGTGCAGATCAAGTCCCCGTCCCGCCTGGACGTGCATGTGACGGAGAAGACGCCGGTGGCCTACATTGACAAAGGCGGCTACGCCTACATCGATCAGGACGGGATGGTGCTGGAAATCACGGATCAGACCTACGACGGGATTCCGATCGTCACGGGCGTCCCGGTGGAAGAGCCGCTGCTCTACCAGAAGCTCCCGGCGCAGAGCGGCGCGCAGCTTCGGACGATTCTCAGCCTGACGCAGCTGCTGTCCTATCAGGGCGTGGCAGTCGACGAGATCCGCTTCGGGGAAAATATGGAGATCACGATCTATACAGATTACATCGAAATTCAGCTTGGACAGGATGAATATCTGGAGGAGAAGGTGGCGAACCTTGCGAAGATCCTGCCGCGGCTGGAGGACCAGAGCGGCGTGCTCCACCTGGAGGGCTTCACCGGCCGCAACGAGCAGGTGCCGTTCACGCCGTCGGATACCAACATCCACGCGGCGGATGGCGAAGGCGACGGCGGAGAGGAAGGCTCCGGTGGCGAGGGTGATCCGGACAGCGGCGATTCGGACGGCGGAGAAGAAAGCGGCGGAGAAAATGCGCAGGAGGGCGCAGGTTCCGGCGAGGATGGACAGGCCGGGGGAGAAGACGGACAAGGCGGCGAGGATGAGCAGGAGGATGCGGGGACGACTGTCTATCCGATGGTTTTCAACTCCTCCGGGACGCTGGTCTACAACGTGCACGTGGAGAACGGCGTGGTCGTCGACGAGTACGGCAATCCGGTGCCGGGCGTGACGGTCAACGAGGACGGAAACGTCGTGGACGCGTACATGAACGTGTTTGACTCCGCGACAGGGGAACTGGTGCAGTAGCAGGGCGCTTTTGGTCATCCGCGCACGCCGCGGACGCGTCTGAGAAGCAGCTGCCCGTATCTTTGGGACTTTTGGCAAAAAGATGCAATTAATTTGAAAATGGGACTTGATAAATTCTGCAAGAACCTATATTATAAAAGTAATACGGTGGATGGTGGGGAAAGTCTGCGAATACGCCGCCGCGATAAAGGGGAAGTATAAATAGGACGTTCCCGAGGAATGCTGTTTGTCGGAGGGATCGTCCGGTACGAAAAGGAGGAAACACGGTGTTAGAGATTATGTCAAACGAAACGGAATCTGCTGCGAAGATCATAGTGATCGGTGTCGGCGGCGGAGGGAACAATGCAGTCAGCCGCATGGTCGAGGATACGATCGTAGGCGTGGAGTTCATCGGGATCAACACGGATAAGCAGGATCTGCTCCGCTGCAAGGCTCCGACCACGATCCAGATCGGCGAGAAGCTCACGAAGGGCCTTGGCGCCGGCGCGAAGCCGGAGATCGGGCAGCAGGCGGCCGAGGAGAGCGCGGAGGATATCCGTCAGGCGATTCAGGGCGCGGACATGGTGTTCGTCACCTGCGGCATGGGCGGCGGCACAGGCACAGGCGCGGCTCCGATCGTCGCAGGCATTGCGAAGGAGATGGGCATCCTGACAGTAGGCGTTGTGACGAAGCCGTTCCGTTTCGAGGCAAAGACCCGCATGAGCAATGCTCTGATGGGTATAGAGAAGCTGAAAGAGAATGTGGATACGCTGATCGTGATCCCGAACGACAAACTGCTTGAGATCGTCGATCGCCGGACCACGATGCCGGAGGCGCTCAAGAAGGCGGACGAGGTACTTCAGCAGGCGGTGCAGGGCATCACGGATCTGATCAATCTGCCGGCCCTGATCAACCTTGATTTTGCGGACGTCCAGACTGTCATGACCAACAAAGGCATCGCGCACATCGGTATCGGACAGGCCAAGGGCGACGACAAGGCGCTCGAGGCAGTCAAGCAGGCGGTTTCCAGTCCGCTGCTTGAGACCACGATCGCGGGCGCGTCCCATGTCATCATCAATATCTCCGGTGATATCTCCCTTATCGACGCGAACGACGCGGCGAGCTACGTGCAGGAGATGGCCGGCGAGAACGCAAACATCATCTTCGGCGCGATGTACGACGATACATACGCGGACGAGGCGAGCATCACGGTGATCGCAACCGGGCTGGAGGATACGAACACGAGCAAGAAGCAGGAGAAGTCTTCGCGCAGAAGCTCCGCGCCGGATTTCAGCTTCCTGCGCAATGAGGCGGGTCAGCAGACTCCGTCTTACAAGGCTCCGACGGTGCAGCTTCGCACCCCGACGGTGAATGCAGGTTCCCTGCGCGCGCCGGAGAGCAAGACACAGGAGAAGGACATCCAGATCCCGGAATTTCTCAGGAGAAGCTGAGCGAATCGAACTGGATCGGCAGATCTGCGGGATATGCCGCAGGTTCAGAAAACAGGATATTGGAAAGAACGAATGTCGGGCGTCGCGTATGCGGCGCCCGTTTTGGCGCCATTGGAAACTGAAAAAGACATTTCGAACCATATTGCACAGTATCACTTGACAATTTCTGGGGGGGGGGTATAATACCTGTCTTTGGTATCAGACATTAAAAAATGGCGTTAACCATTGAAAAATGAAAGCTGTTGCAGTAGATTT
>CANQRR010000004.1 GCA_947626285.1 uncultured Lachnospiraceae bacterium | reverse complement strand
AATCTATGGGCATTTGAAAGGAATGTATGTAGGTTTTGCTCCTAAAAAATATGGCGTTAACTACCAAAGACGGGTGTCGGGCGTCGCGTATGCGGCGCCCGTTTTGGCGCCATTGGAAACTGAAAAAGACATTTCGAACCATATTGCACAGTATCACTTGACAATTTCTGGGGGGGGGTATAATAAGGTTAAAGCTTTTGTGTCGTCGTGACATATTCTACTGAGTCACTACCGCGCGAGGAAAGGGAGGAAGAAAATGAAAGATATGAGAAAGAAACTGTTGTCTTTGGCACTGTCTGTTGTGATGATGCTGAGCGTATTGCCGATGGGGGTATTTGCGGACGGGGTTGATAGGACTACTATTAATAAGGCTATTATCAAGGGTGTTCAGGAAGCAAACAAGACTATAGAGGAAGTAGGCAAGTATGATGTCGATGCGTTCTTGTCGTCCAAAGTGGTGGGGAATGGAGTACTGATAACGGCAACAACTTGTCATGTCGGTTATGGCTATCCGTTAGTAGGGACGGATCGATCGGGAGTTCTTTGGGACATTTTCCCTTCGTTGATAGAAGCGCTTAGTTCTTATGAAGATAGTATTACAATTAAATGGATATATAGTGAGAATATTGTTTCTGGAGTCGATTCCACTTCTATTAGCGCATTTATTCCGGAGGCATATAAAGGAATTTCAACGATTGGTGAACTGGTTAAAAAGCAAAAGACAGAAGGGCTGTCTGGGAGGTTTGAAGTATATTCTAAGGAGACAAATACACTTGTCGGACAATACATTGTAAGTTTCTTAGGACACGATCTTGAATTTAAACCTTCGAAAGCCCCGACTTGCACAGAATCTGGAATCAAAGAGTATTATGTGTGTAAGAATTGTGGCAGAATGTTCGAAAGCGAGAATGCGGATGTTGAAATTACGGAAGATGAAATTGTCATCGGGAAAACGCCTCACCAGTGGGGCGATCCGGTAGAGAAGAATGGCAAGTGGGTAAAGATCTGCAGTGTCTGTAAGACAGAGGAGCCGACGGAAGCTCCGTCTGCCTCCGCTCCGGCTCCGACCACCCCGGCTGCCACTACTGCGCAGACAGCGACATTGGGGGCATCGACAGATTCGGCTGTTGCCACAGGGAAGGTTCCGAAGAATATCGCGCTGAAAGTCGGTCAGTCCACGAATAAGATCCAGGTTCCGTTGGGAAGCGGCGACAAAATCGTATCTGTCAAGTCCAGCGACAAAAAGATCGCGACTGTGAAGGTACTGAAAAATGGCCGCCTCAAAGTGAATGCGAAGAAGAAGACCGGTACGGTTAAGATCAAGGTCAAGCTTGCAAGCGGCAAGACCTTGAAGATCAATGTTAAAGTGCAGAAAAATAAAGTTCTGACTTCTAAGATCACGGCGAAGAAGAACTTGAATCTCTATAAAGGCGAGAGCGCTTCCCTGAATACAAAGCTCACGCCGATCACGACTTCTCAGGGAGTAAGCTACCGCTCGTCCAACCCGAAGGTGGCGAAGGTCAGCAAGAAGGGCGTCGTCACGGCGCTGAAGAAAGGTACGGCAACGATCACGGTCACCTCAGGCAGCAAGAAGGCGGTCTGCAAAGTGAAAGTAGGGTAAGTTCCGGAGCGTTCCGCTGAGAGAACAGTGACTGATTTTATTACTGATATCATGGCGGATAGGCTCAAAATGATATACATCTAAAACTGACTAATGAAAAAAGCAGAATGCCATATGCAATGGTGTTCTGCTTTTTTCGATGCATTTTTCAGCCGAAGCCTTCCGGATCATGAGCCTATGCCGGAAGAGCCGGAATATCAGGATGCGACATCCCTTATTTATTCTGATAATATCTAGGATTATTCTGTAAATTCCCAATTAGAATTCTGCAAAACCAAATAATAACATTATGCATTGTTACTTGACATTTTCGCTCGGGGGGGGGGTATAATAAATGCATAAATTTTTCAACAAATCCATTAATTCACTAAACAATTTTGGTATGAGGAAAAGGAGGATGGAAATGAAACGTATGAAAGCGAAATTCTTATCACTGGTATTGTCCGTTGTGATGGCTCTGAGTGTGTTACCGCTGGGGGCGTTTGCAGAAGAGGCAGCAATCACCAAGACTGAAATCGATGCAGCCATTAACGAAGGTATTAAAAATGCTAATAACTTAACATCGAAGGCGGGTTATGCTGCACTCTCTGATCTTGTTGGAAATACGATAATCGTAACAGTATGTGATGGAAATCATGCAATCAAGGGTCCGGGCGCGTCTGGCGCTCCGGATGGTACAGGTTCCGATTTCGACATCTTCGTATCACTTGTAAATGCTTTTTTTAATCATTTTGAGGGTAAAAATGTCACAGTTGTAGGTGCGACGCAGAGAGGAGATACATGTGAGGACACCAGCACTTGTTTAAGTGCTGCTTACGAGATTAATTTTAGTAATAGTAGCTTGGTGAATTCAACTACGTTTCCGGTGAAAAACAGTGGGGATATAAATTCATTCCTTGATGGGGTATATGGTTCTGGATCAAGACCAGCTTATGTTGGTGGTTTGATCAATCAGGAGTTGGGATTTATAGTAAAGTACGGATCCGAAAGCGCGACATATAAGGTAAAGTTCGTCTCCCATACTGCAAGCCTTAAGCCTGTGGAAGAGATATCTGCGACTTGCGTAAAAGAGGGACAGAAAGCACATTATGTGTGTGGGAATTGCGGCAAAATGTATAAAGACCAGGCAGGGAATACGGAAATCACGGATAAAGAAATTGTGATTGCGAAAACAGCCCACAAATGGGGCGAGCCGGTAGAAAAAGACGGCAAGTGGGTAAAAATCTGTAGTGTTTGTAAGACGGAAGAGCCGACCGAAGCCCCGACCGAAACTCCGAAAGAGCCGGAAACACAGCCGGCTACAGAGGCTTCTACCACTCCGGCTGCACCTGCTCCCACTGTTGCGCAGACGGCTGCTCCAGAAGCTCCAGCTGTTACTGTCGCAGGAAATGTTCCGAAGAATGTTGCGTTGAAGACCGGCCAGTCAACGACGAAGATCCAGGTCCCGCTGGCTGCGGGTGACAGCATCGTCTCCGTGAAATCCAGCAACAAGAAGATCGCGAAGGTAAAGATACTGAAGAACGGCAAGATCAAGGTAAAGGCGAGAAAGAAGACCGGTACCGTCAAGATTAAAGTCAAGCTGGCGAGCGGGAAGACCATTAAGTTTAAGGTGAAGGTTCAGAAAAACAGAGTTCTGACTTCGAAGGTTACTGCTCCGGAGAAGCTGAATCTCCACAAAGGGGAAAAGGCGGCCTTGAACGCAAAGGTCAAACCATTTACATCTTCTCAGGGTATAAGCTACCATTCGTCCAACCCGAATGTGGCGAGAGTCAACAAGCACGGCATCGTCCATGCGTTGAAAAAAGGTACGGCGATTGTTACCGTTGTATCTGGAAGCAAGAAGGCAGTCTGCAAGGTGAAGGTAAAATAAGCGCCGACAGCAGAAGGATGGAGTGTTTTTCCATATAGAGTCGGTGGAGGGTGTCTTTCAAGTCATTGATGACTTTGAGGCGCCCTCTGTTTATAAAAATATTGATATGGAGAAGAGAACGGGTCTGGCTGCGAAGCCGGCCGGTAAGAGAGTATTGCCAGGAAAGGAAAAGCTATGAAGAGAATAAGGACGAAACTGTTACCAGTTGTTTTTTCCCTCGTGATGGCGCTGACACTGTTGCCGATGGGTGTGTTCGCAATGGCACCCCCGCCCCCGGGAGGAGGAGAAAGCGCCAAAGGAAGGGTCGATCCCATTATGACCGGGGCAATTGAGAAAATCAGGGAGAGAATTGCTGAGAACGGTAAATACGCCGTAGTCTCTGACCTTTCAAATAGGAATGAATCAGGAAGCATAACGGTAACGATCATTAAAGAGGATTATCCGTTAATAGGCGGTGATACCGGGGATACGTATGACATTGCACCGGGAAAGGGAGCGTATTTTGATATTTTCGGAACACTGGTGAACGAGCTTTTTATGAATAGATATAACGGCAGTCCGAATGTATATTCTGTTGATATGTGGCTGCAGGGCTCTTCAGGCTCTTCACGTGACTCCAGGATTGAATTTGAAAACTATCTTCTAGACAAAGGTTTTTTTTCACCTCTGGTTGAGACCTGCACCGATGATGATCCGAATCTGGCTGCTATTCTTACAGGCGACTCAGGACTTATAGGAGATATCGGTACGCTGGAAGGAGAATCTTTTGAGTTTAATGTACACGCTGGGGATACCAGGTATACACCGACGAAATATTTTATAGACTTTGTTCCGGATACCCATGTCGACACCCTTGAGATTCGTCCGGCACAGCCCGCAGACTGTACGGAAGATGGGACGATTGCATACTACGAGTGTACCCTGTGCGGGAAGAAGTTCAAAGACGAGAGCGCGAAACATCTGATTACGGATGCAGAAATTGTTGAAAAGGCAGCGCATAAACTGGACCCTCATTATGCGGTGTCTGCGAATTGCATAAAGACCGGGACTAAAGAGTACTATGAATGCTCTGCCTGCGGGAAGAAGTTTGCAGACGAAAATGCTTCAACAGAAATCACGGATGCGGATATCGCAGTAGAGATGACAGACCATAGCTGGAGTGAGCCGCAGGAAGAAAACGGCTACTGGGTAAGAATCTGCAGTTTTTGTGGTGCGAAAGATATCGGACAGAAGATTCCGGCTGCGCAGACTCCGGAAGCGGAAATTCCGACCACTCCGGGCACTTTGACCACTCCGGTCACGGAAGCTCCGACTACGGAAGCTCCGGTTGCAACGAATCCAGATAAGAAGATCCCAGATAAAAAAAATTCGGATAAAAAAACTCAGGCTATAGAGACCCAGGTGACAAAAACTTCGGTCAATACTATCGAGGCAAAAGTCCCGAAGAAGCTTGCAATGAAGACCGGTCAGTCCACGACAGAGATTCAGGTTCCGTTGACTCCGGGCGACAGCATTGTCTCTGTGCAATCCAGCAATACGAAGATTGCAAAGGTAAAAGTGCGCAAAGACGGCACGATTAAAGTAAAGGCGAAAAAGAAGACTGGCACAGTCAAGATTAAGGTCAGGCTTGCGAGCGGCAAGACAGTGAAGTTCAAAGTGAAGGTTCAGAAAAACAGAGTCTTAACTGCGAAGGTTACGGCACCAGAGAAGCTGAAGCTTCATGTGGGCCAAAAGATTGCGCTGGCTGCAAAGGCGATACCTGTCACGACTTCTGAGGGATTCATCTACACGTCGTCCAATCCGAAGGTGGCAAAAGTTACCAAAGATGGTGTTGTCAAGGCGCTGGAGAAAGGAACGGCATTGATTACTGTCGCATCGGGCAACAAGAAGGCAGTCTGCAAAGTGAAAGTAAGATAAGCACTGAAAACAGATTGTAGGATAGAATTGCAAAGGCAGGAAAGGTTATGAAGAGAATAAAGACAAAGTTACTGTCAGTTGTATTGTCTGCTGTGATGGCGTTGGCATTGCCGCCGATGGGAGTGTTTGCGGGAGCGAAACCGCATAGAACGAAAGATTTTACAAACCCTATCATCGAGAAAGCCATTGAGGAGATTAACGACACGATTGCGGAGAAAGGCGGTTATGCCAGCCTCTCTTTGCTTGAGGAGACGGACGAAGGAGGGGAGATAAGAGTAACGATCATCAAGGGCGATTATCCGCTGGAAGGAACAGGAGCATATCTGGACATCTTCGGAACGATGGTGAAAAGCCTTTATGATGATTATAAGAAGAAAACAGGCAGCGAATGGCGGATTTTGCAAGTCATTCCGGAAAGTGGGGATAACCCTGCCCCCACTTCGGCATGGTGGATAGACTTCTTTGGGCATGAAAGCAGGTTGTCAGATATAAGTTATTCTTATTTCAGACAGTTTGCTGAACGCCTGTGCTACAGTTATAAAAACAGGATCGATGAACTGGAAGGGAGAACATTGACTTTCAGGGCGCGTGGAAACCATGACACCAATAATCCTCTGAATGATACGGCAGTTTACAGAGTATTATTTGTTGCACATCCTGTACTTACCAAGCATGAGAAAATTCCGGCGACTTGTACGAAGGATGGGGAGATTGCTTACTATCAGTGTGACCTGTGCGGGAAAAAGTTCAAAGACAAGGATGCGCAACAGCCGATTACCGACGAGGAAATCAAGACAAAAGCGGCGCATAAGCTTGGAATGAGTGATGCGATGCCTGCAAGCTGTACAAAGGCCGGAGTGAAAGCGTATTATGAATGCTCTGTTTGCGGAAGGAAATTTGCGGATAAAGAGGCGAAACAGGAAATCGCTAACATTGTGGTACCGGCGGAAGGACACAAGCTGAGCCTGCATGAAGCGAAAGCGGCGACCTGCACAGAGGAAGGGCTGGCTGCATACTATGAGTGTTCTGTTTGCGGTAAGAAGTACACAGATAAAGATGCAATGCAGGAAGTCACGAGTATTACTGTTGCAGCAGTGGGGCATCGGTGGGGTGACTGGCAGGAAGAAACCGGATACATGGTAAGAACCTGCAGCGTATGCGGCGCGAAATTGCAGGGCGCGGTTGTGGCAAAGGTTCCGAAAAAGGTTCCGTTGAGGATTGGTCAGACTACAACGAAGATTCAAATTCCGTTGGCGCCGGGCGACAGCATCGTCTCCGTGAAGTCCAGCGACAAGAAGATCGCGACTGTGAAGGTGCTGAAAAATGGCCGCCTCAAAGTGAATGCGAAGAAGAAGACCGGTACGGTTAAGATTAAGGTCAAGCTTGCAAGCGGCAAGACAGTGAAATTCAAGGTAAGGGTTAAAAGTAAGGTCTTTACCACGAAGGTTACGGTTCCGAAAAAGCTGAGATTTCATGCAGGAGAGAAGTATACTCTAAATGTGAAGCTCACGCCGATCACGACTTCCCAAGGAGTAAGCTACCGCTCTTCCAACCCGAAGGTGGCGAAGGTCAGCAAGAAGGGCGTCGTCACGGCGCTGAAGAAAGGTACGGCGACGATCACGGTCACCTCAGGCAGCAAGAAGGCGGTCTGCAAAGTGAAAGTAAAGTAAGCGCCGTCCCGGGAATGAAAATAGTTTTTCTGTGAGTATTATTGAAGAAGCCCATCAGGTCATCTCAGAACCTGAGGGGTTTCTTTTATTTCGCGTTGCTACTGAAAATATTTTCTGCGAACTTCTTCGACCGGCATATCCTGCCCGGTCCAGATGTGAAAAGCGGCGGCACCCTGATAGAGCAGCATGGACAGGCCGTTCAGGCAGCGGCAGCCCTGCGCTTCGGCCTCACGGAGGAGCCTTGTCCGGCGGGGGTTGTAGATGATGTCTGAGACGAGCAGCTCCGGGTGTAGCCAGGAAGGGTCCGCAATCGGAGTCGCGTCCTCATTTGGCGCCATCCCAATAGAGGTGGCATTTGTAAGAAGGCGGCTTTTGGCAATGCAGCTGTGTACCGCTTCCGCGTCGGCCATATCGGTCACATCAGCATGACAGCCGGTCTTTTGGTTGATCGTCTCCGCCAGCCGGAGCGCCTTTTCCCAGGAGCGGCCGCGGCGGTTCACGATGTGCAGGGCAGGTATGCCGTCGAGCGCCGCGTGGACCGCGATCGAAGCGGCGGCTCCGCCCGCGCCGAGCAGCGTCATCTCACAGGAAGAGGGGGCGCAGCCCGCCTCACGCACGGAACGCATATAGCCGATGCCGTCGGTGTTGTAGCCGATGAGCGCTCCATCCTCATTCTTGACCGTGTTGACCGCGCCGATCATCTGCGCGGCGGGATCGATCTCATCGAGGAAGGGCAGAATTCGTTCCTTGTCTGGCATTGTGAGATTGAAGCCGAACACGTCGATCTGCCGCAGCGACCGGACGATGGCGCCCAGATCCGCATGCTCTGTGTCGAAACACAGGTAGACGCGGTCCATGCCGAGCAGGCGGAACGATTCGTTGTACATCATCGGGGATAAGCTGTGTGTGACCGGAGTCCCGAGCAAACAGCCCAGGCGCGTCCGTCCGGTGATCTCTTGTGACATATCCTTTCCTCCATTTTAAGCGATCAAGCCACTTTATCGTTCGTCTATAAAAGACCTTTTATGGCTTATCTTTTGTCTTTCTCTGATATAATCATATAGTGTCCGATTATGCCTGTCAACAAAAATACAGGCCTTTTTGCCGTCTTTTTTTTTGCGTACAGATATGGTAAACTGTGTACAAAAGGCACGGCTATAAGAGCGAAAGTGACTGTCGGAAAGGGGAACAGCGCTCTTAATTTCACGGCGTATGGGGACAGAGAAAGAGACCGAGAAGAAAGCAAAGAAGAAAATAGAGAAGGAGACACGACGATGACAAATCATTGCTTGACGATTCAAAATCTGACATTGGGCGACGGGACGCCGAAGATCTGTGTTCCCGTGATGGCGGCTGAACGCGCGGGGCTTGAGCAGGAGACGGAGAAGATCCTTTCCGGCCCCTGCGATCTGGTGGAATGGCGCGCCGACGCCTATGCGGAGACGGAAAAAGATTGGGTGGAGCAGAGCCTTGAATTTCTGCGTGAGCGTCTGGGAGACCGGCCGATCCTCTTTACGTTTCGCACGAAGGAAGAAGGCGGAGTGCGGTCGATCGGGATAGAGGAATATGAGGCTCTGAATGAGCGCGCGGCAGCGTGCGGCTTTGCCGATCTGGTGGACATTGAGCTGAACCGGGGCGAGGAGCGTTTGAGCCGCATGGCGGCGCAAATTCATGCGCTGGGGAAACACGTCGTTGGATCGTTTCACGATTTCCATCAGACGCCGGGCGTGGAGAAGATCACCGATATTCTCAGGCAGATGCAAAAGCTGGGCGCGGACGTCACGAAGGCGGCGGTTATGCCGGAGACGGAGGAGGACGTGATGACGCTTCTGGAGGCGTCAATCCAGATGAAGAAGCAGTACGCGGATCGCCCGTACATTACGATGGCGATGGGACGCTTGGGTGCGGTCAGCCGGCTGTGCGGCTCCCTGAGCGGATCTGCCGTGACGTTTGCGACCGCGGGAAAGGAATCCGCGCCCGGTCAGATCGACGCGGCGCTTGTCACGCGGATTCTACCTCTATTACAGAACTAAAATTGTCCGCCGATACATTTGACTCTCCGCTGTGATTTTTCGAATAAGTTTCCAAATACTTTCGGAAAATTACAGCAGGAAGGGTACCGGATGAATCGGCGGGCGTTGTCGTATTTTGTCCACAAAAATGGCAGAAATGCCGCCCGTATTTGACAAATTTTACACCCTCTGCGGAGTATACTGACTTCAGTTGCATCCGCAGGGGGTGTTTTGTGTATTATGAATTTTACATAGACCAGTTTTTTCTGGAACATCTTCTTGTCGGCTATCTGCTGATCGCGACGACGGTATCCCTGCGGCGGCAGAGCGTATCCTGGAAACGTATGATGGCTGGGAGCGCCGTGGGCGCAGCGGCAGTGACAGCGCTTGTCTGTCTGGGCCTGCCTGGCTGGTACTTTATCGGCATGCTGCTCTCTGGAGCGGTCGTATTCGCCGGGAAGGGCAGAGAAGAAATTTTGGGAGGACTGGGTTTTTTATTGCTGCTTGGCGTCTGCTTCGGGGGCGCTCTGCAGGCGCTCCTGGATCTGTTTGGTCTGCCGCTCATGACGGGGAGTGTGCTTGCGCTGTCTCTGGTGAGCCTTGCCGGGCGTATTCTGTCGAAGCAAAAGGCGCTGCGGGACAGCCTTGTGACAGTGCGCCTGCAATGGGAGGAGCGCACGGAGACATTGCGCGGACTGATCGATACGGGGAACCGTCTGAAGGAGCCGTTGACGGGGCGCCCGGTCAGCATTGTCGACGCGGAGCCCGCAAGTCGGCTGCTTGGAAAGGCGTGGGAAGAGCGGCGCGGATTTTATCTGATCCCATACCACAGCGTGGGGACGGAGAAAGGCTGGATGCGCGGGGTGACGATCGACAGCATGACGGTGGAGCTGTCCCGCGGAACGGCCGTCGTCAAGCGGCCGGTGCTGGCGATCTATGAGGGGGAGTTAAGCGCAGAGACGCGATTTCAGATGGTTTTGCATCCGCTGCATGCGCAGCCAGGGAAATAAGGTTACTGTTCAGACCAGGCCGAAGCACTTGCTGCTGAGGCCGTAAGAAAGTGATTCAAGAGGCAGCTTGGGCTTCGCGAAGCGAATTAGCATGCCCAAACTGCTCGTTACCCTAAAGGACTAGCTTCGCGTCGCTGGTCACGGAGTGAACAGTAACGAAATAAGAGGAAAGAGGAGAGGAAAGATGATAGTGAAGATTGCGATGCCTCAGCGGTTTCAGTTTAAGATGGCGGCCGGATTCGGGGACGTTCTGTTCCGGAAAGCCAATGATACTCATTACATCGGGGGAACCGAGGTGCTTCCCGCGCCGCTGGAGCCGGAGCAGGAGCGGGCGCTGCTGGGGATGTTCGGAAAGGAAGGGGACGCGAAGGCGAGAAGCCAGTTGATCGAACATAACCTCCGTCTGGTCGTGTACATAGCCAAGAAATTTGACAATACAGGCGTCGGCGTTGAGGACCTGATCTCAATCGGGACGATCGGTCTGATCAAGGCAATCAATACCTTTGACCCGGACAAGAAGATCAAGCTTGCCACGTACGCGTCGCGCTGCATCGAGAACGAGATCCTGATGTATCTGCGCCGTAACAGCAAAAACAAGGTGGAGGTCTCCATCGACGAGCCGCTGAACGTGGACTGGGACGGGAATGAGCTGCTTCTCTCCGACATCCTTGGCACGGACGACGACGTGATCTCCCGCGACATGGAGACGGAGGCGGAGCACAACCTGCTCTTTGACGCGATCGCGAAGCTCTCCAAGCGGGAGCAGACGATCATCCATCTGCGCTTCGGCATCAACACCAAGGACGGCGAGGAGAAAACGCAGAAGGAGGTCGCGGACCTGCTTGGCATCTCCCAGTCCTACATTTCCAGGCTGGAGAAGCGCATCATCAAGCGGCTTCGGCGGGAGATCGTGCGGTTTGAGTGAAATACGGATGTTTTTATTAGGTTTTTATCCTGTCTCTGCGGAGGCAGGATTTTTTTCGCCCCTGTCAATCCGGCCGTACGGCCTGCGATCAGAAATGCATTTGTCAAGGTCTAAAATTTTATAAAATTTCCGCCGCGGACGAATAGCAACCCTGCAAAATGTGAATTCTCTTACCAGAAGATACTTTCAGGAGGATGATCGCATGGCACTGAACAAGGTAGAGATCTGCGGCGTCAATACCGCAAAACTTCCGACATTGACCGGGGAGGAAAAAGAGTTCCTGTTTGAGCGCATCAAGGCGGGCGACGAGAATGCGCGGGAGCTGTACATTAAGGGAAATCTGAGGCTGGTCTTGAGCGTGATCAAACGATTTTCGAGCAGCAATGAGAATGTGGATGATCTCTTTCAGATCGGCTGCATCGGTCTGATGAAGGCTATCGACAATTTCAACACGGAGCTGGACGTGAAATTCAGCACATACGCGGTGCCGATGATCATCGGGGAGATCCGGCGCTACCTGCGCGACAACAACGCGATCCGGGTCAGCCGATCGCTGCGGGACACAGCGTACAAGGCGATCTACGCAAAGGAGAGCTATACAAGAAAGAATCTGAGGGAGCCCACGATCAACGAGATCGCGGAGGAGATCGGGATCCCGAAGGAGGAGATCGTCTACGCGATGGACGCCATTCAGAGCCCGGTGAGTCTCTACGACCCGGTGTACACGGAGGGAGGGGACGCCTTGTACGTCATGGACCAGATCAGTGACAAGAAGAACAAGGAGGAGAACTGGGTCGAGGTCATCTCCCTGAAGGAGGCCATGAAACGTCTGGACGAGCGGGAAAAGCACATCATTGAGCTGCGTTTCTATGAGGGAAAGACGCAGATGGAGGTCGCTTCGGAGATCGGCATCTCCCAGGCGCAGGTGAGCCGTCTGGAAAAGAACGCGCTGAAAAACATGCGCAATTATCTGCGGGCGTAGGGAAGCATGCAGGCGGCTGCCGGGCGGAATCCGGTGTTATCCGCACTTCCTGCGCACCTCTTCCTCATTGACCTCCACCAGGATGATATCGGCGCCGATCTGGGCGATGCATTTCCACGGGATGACATACTCATACTCTCTGCCGAGGAACCAGCAGAGCTTCCCTGGTCCGGGGACGATCAGGGAGAGAATGCACCCGGTGTTGCAGTCGAGCTCAAGGTCGCTGACGCATCCGAGCGAGCGGCAGGTACAGATATTGATCACTTCTTTTTGTTTCAGGTCAAAAAATCGCATACGCATTCTCCCAACACAACTGCTGTTCTATTATATGAATTCGGGCGGCGGCGCGCCACGGCCCGCAGGATGCGCCCACGAAAATCGGATTCGTGATTGACAGTAGTTCCGACTTCCTTTATACTTAACAAAAATGAAAAGAAGCCGGGAGGGAAGAAAATGAAATGTCCGTTTTGCAACCAGGAAAACACGCGTGTCGTAGATTCGAGACCGGCGGATGAGAACAGCTCCATCAGGAGAAGACGCATGTGCGACGCGTGCGGGAAGCGTTTCACGACGTACGAGAAAGTAGATACAATCCCGCTTGTTGTGATCAAGAAGGATCAGACCAGAGAGCAGTACGACCGCAGAAAGCTGGAAAACGGAGTGATGCGCGCCTGCTACAAGCGCCCGGTGCCTATCCAGAAAGTCAAAGAGGCGATCGACGCCGCGGAGATGGATATCTTCAATCTTGAGGAAAAAGAGATCGAGAGCAAGGCGATCGGCGAGATCGTCATGGACAAGCTGAAGGATCTGGACGCTGTCGCGTATGTGCGCTTTGCATCCGTGTACCGCGAATTCAAGGACGTCAATACCTTCATGGACGAACTGAAAAAAATACTGGAATAGCGATTACGAAGGGGTCGTTGCAAGATAGATGGGCAGTCATCTATGGAGCAATGGCTCCCTTTTTGTTCCCCAAAATAGAAAACGGTTTTATCTTAAGTTTTTTCAAATATCGGCAGAATGCTTGCGGAAGATGGTCGGAAAGTGCTATACTGAACACGGTATTTCTGCGACAGGAGAAAAGCAGTGAAAAGACGAATCGAGCAATTGCTGAACGGAATATTTGAATATGAGACGCCGGGGCTGCGGATCGAGCCGGAGAAGCTTGTGATCCACGCGAAGCCGGGCGACGCGGCTGGCGGAAGCTTCCGCGTGACGGCGGAGGACCATCGCAAGGTCAAGGGCTTTCTTTACACATCGAGCCCGCGCATGTTGTGCGAGCCGGTCGATTTTCAGGGGATCGAGAACGACATCCGCTATCAGATCGACTGCAGCGGTTTCGGGGAGGGAGAGCAGGAGCAGGGCACGATCACGCTCTGTACCGACCTTGGAGAGTATGCCCTTCCCTATGAGCTTGTGATCGGGGCGGCTTCGCAGGATGCGGAAACGGCGAAGATCGGCACGGCAAAAGAGCTTGCCCGCGCGGCCCGCGAGGACTATGAGAAGGCGTACCGCGTTTTTGTCACGGACGCGTTCGCGGAAAGGCTGGCAAAGAACGAGCCTCAGTTTGCAGCGCTCTGTGAAGGCCTGCGCGCGCAGGGAGACGGCTATGCGCAGCTGGAAGAATTTCTGGTGGGAACCGGCTGCAAGGAGCCGGTGGAGCTGTCTGCGGAGCGGGACTCCTTTGCCTGGGACGAGCTGTCCGCCCCGACGATGCAGACCGTGCGGATCACGAAAAACAGCTGGGGCTACCAAAAGATCACGGTTTCTTCGGACGCCGCGTTTCTCCGCCCGGAGCGCAGGCAGTTCACGACGGAGGATTTCGCGGGCAGCAGTTTTGACCTGAATCTGGTCCTGGACGCGAACCTGATGCACGCCGGGAACAATTACGCCCGGATCCTGCTGGAGGCCGGATGTCGAACGATGGAGATCCTGGTGACGGCGAGGAGGGCGGAGCAGTCCAGCCCGACGCACGCATACCACACTCGCAAGATCATGAGGAAGGAGCTGGAGTCGCTCTATGTGCGCTTTCGCCTGAAAAAGACGGATCTTTCGACTTGGGTGGAGCGCTCTGTCAGCGTGATCAACAGCTACAAGAGGGCAGGCGGAGAGGACGTCTACGCGGACCTCTTTCTGGTACAGCTCTATTTTGCGGACGGAAAAAAGCAGCGGGCGTTCAAGCTGCTTGAGAGTCTGGACGGCCAGAGACGCCGCCTGGATACTCCGGAGCGCTACGGCTTTTATCTGTATATGACGACGTTTTTTTACCAGGAGGCTTCGTATGTCGATCGCGTGGAGGAAGAGATCGTCCGGCTGTTCTCACGGGACAGGACGAACTGGAGACTGCTCTGGATCCTTCTGTACCTGCAGGAGAAGTATCTGAACGACGACCAGGCAAAATACGAGGTGATCGCGGAGCAGTTCCGCTGCGGCTGCCGCAGCCGGATCCTGTACCTTGAGGCATACCAGGCGCTGAAAAAGAACCCGTTCCTGATGCACAGGCTTGGCCCGTTTGAGCTGCAGCTTCTGCGCTTTGCGCGCGAGGAGGAATGCCTGACGGCGGAGGTCGTGCGGCAGGTGACGAATCTGGCGGCGCATTACCCTGCGTTCGACCAGCGGCTGTACGAGACGCTGACGGACGGGTACCGCCTCTATCCGTCCCCGGATCTTGTGAAAGCGATCTGTCTTCTCCTGATGAAGGGAGACAAGAAAGACAGCTGTTTCTTCCCGTGGTATGAGAAGGGCGTCGAGAACGGGCTCCGCATCACGGGATTGTATGAATATTATATGGAAACGATGGACAGCTTCGACATGGACGCCATGCCGCAGGTGATCCGCATGTATTTTGCGTACGATACCACGCTGGATTACCGCAGGCGCGCCGCGATCTATCGCAGGATCGTGGAGAACGGGGAGCGGGATCCGCAGACGTTCCGCAATTACCGGACCGCGATGGAGAAATTCGCGGCGGACCAGCTTGAGGCTGCGCGCGTATCGGACGATCTGGCGGTGCTCTACCGCGCGTTTCTGCGCAGGAACTCTCTTTCGAAAGCATCGGCGGAAAAGCTGGCAAAGGTTCTGTTCACGTATGAAATTGCCTGCGATCTGCCGGATATCCGGCAGGTGGTCGTGCATTCCGTGCGCTTTCGAAGAGAGCAGGCGTGGCTGTTTGTCGACGGGAAAGCCTATATCCAGGTCTATGACCCGGACAGCGCGATCCTGCTGGAGGACGTGCGGGGTCGCCGCTATCTGACTTCCGGCCTGTGCAGTGTCCGGCGGATGTTTGAGGAGGAAGAGATGCTTTCCTGGTGTGCGCAGCTTGTTCCCGAATTTCCGGGACTGCTGCTGTACAGCTGCGTCCGCTGTATGGAGATCGGTCCGGTTCAGAAGCGCACGCTGCCGTACTTCACGGCGGCCTGTGAGACGGAGGCGTTCTCAGACGTGTTCCGCGATGCGGTGCGAAAACAGGTGATGGAATATTATGTAAATCATCTGCGGGATGAGTCGCTGCCGGAATTCCTGGAGCATATCCCATATCTGGAATATGTGAGAGTGGACAAGGCGCTGCTGGTCACCCTTCTGGCGGAGGAGGGGAAGTGCGCGGACGCGTTCACCATTCTGGACGCTTACGGGACGGAGGGCATTGCGCTTCTCCAGCTTGTGCGCATCTGCAGCCGCATGGTGCTGGAGCTGGAGTTTGAGGAGAATCCCATGCTTGTGTCCCTGTGCCATTACTGTTTTGCCAGCGGCAAATACGATGACAAGCTGTTGCGGTATCTGCTTTTGTACTACGAGGGTCCGGTGCGCGACATGAAATATGTCTGGCAGGCGGCGGTCCGCTTCGATCTGGACACGATGCTGCTGGAGGAGAAGATCATAACGATGATCCTCTTTACGCGGAGCGAGACGCAGGGTTCGGAGGCCGTGTTTGAATCCTACTGGAAAAAGATGGGGCGCAAGAGACTGTGCAGGGCGTATGTGAACCTCAAGGCGTATGAGTATTTTGTCCGGGATATTCCGGTGGCGGATCCGGTGTTTGCGTACATCGAGCGGGAGTACCTGTATCTGACGCGCAAGGGCAGGCTGGAGGAGCAGGAGCAGGTGTGCCGTCTCGCGCTTTTGCAGCACTACGCGAGGAGCCCCAAGCTGAAGCCGGAGCAGCGCAGGATCGCGGCGGATATGCTGGAAGAGTTCGGTGCGAAGGGGATGCGCTTTGCGTTTTGGAGGCGTTTTGACGAGGAACTGCTCAGGCCGTACCAGATGGAGGGCAGGGCGTTCGCGGAGTACGTCTGCGATCCGCAAAGCAAGGTGACGATCTTCTACCGGCTGCGCGGGAAAGAGGAGGATTATCGCGCGGAGGCGATGAAGAATTATTTCGAAGGGATCTTTGTCCGGGAGTTCACGCTGTTTGAAGGGGATGAGCTGGAATGCTATCTCGAGGAGGAGAACGGCGATGTGCACAAGAAGACGGATCTCTGGGTGCTGCGGGCGCCGTCCGGCACACCGGGCCGCGTCTCAAAGTATGAGGCCCTGAACCGGATCGCGCGGGCGCAGAACGCGGGCGGCGGCGACGCGCAGGAAGAGCTGGAGGCCTGTCTGACGCAGGAGTACCTGGCGCGCGAACTGTTTACGCTGGTATGACGCATCGCAGATAACTGCGACGGATCGCTTGTCTGTCTTTGCGGTTGGCCCGGTTATTTGACGAACGATAGATTTGCAGAGAAGAAAGCGCGGATCCCGGACAGGGAAGCCGCGTGGAGATAAGGGGAAGCTATGATACAGGCGACAAATGAACTGGTGCTGGGAATTGAGCTGAACGAACAGTATGCCCAGATCACCTATTATCATCAGTCCGTGAAGGAGCCGATGACGCTTGGCGCGTCGTCGGATTCGGAGCATGCGCTTCTGCCGATGGGCCTGCGCCGGGACGGACAGGGCGCGTGGCACCTCTGGGACGGGAAGGACGGAAACGGGATCCGGGATCTGTACCGGAAGCTTGCGGGGCGGGAAGCGCTTGTCTGCGGCGGGAAGAGCTATGAGCCGCAGGAGATCCTGGCCGCCTATTTCCGGCGCTGTCTGGCGAAGCTGAAGCTGACGACGCAGGATGTCAGGCTGCATGTCATGGTAACGGTGCGAAAGCTTGACGATCTGTGGAGCACGCTGATCGTGGAGGCGCTTGAGCGCATCGGGCTGGACCGCAAGCAGATCTACATTCAGGATTACGCGTCTTCTTTCTATTATCACACGATCAACCAGAAAAAGGAGCTCTGGTATCAGGACGTCGCGCTTCTGACCTACGAGGACGGGGCGATCGTCGGGCAGGTGCTCCACATCGACCGCGGCACGAGACCGGCGATCGCGACGGTGAACGAGATCGCGCGGCAGCCGATGGACGGGGACGTGCGCGCCGGGCGCAGCGATTCCGAGTGGAAGAAGGAAAAGGACCGGCTGTTCTTTGAGCTGCTGAAAAAAGTGTTTGAACGGAGGAACGTCTCCGCGAGCTATCTTGTGGGGGATTATTTCAACAAGGGCTGGGCGGAGCGATCGATCCAGTTCCTCTGTTACAAACGGCACGCGTTCCAGGGGAAAAACCTGTACTCCAAGGGCGCGTGCTACGCGGTGATGGAGCGCATCGGGCTGATCGAGGATCATGGGATCATTTTCGGCGGCAGAGACATGATCGAGCGCAACCTGGGCATGGAGATGCGCGTCCGGGGCAAGGACACGTACTATCCGCTGGTGAGCGCCGGGATCAACTGGTACGAGGCGCATCATATCTGTGAGTTTATTCTGGACGGGGAACGCGAGATCCGCGTCATCTCCCAGCCGATGGCGGAGGGGGAGAGCGTCGTCCATCTGCTGCAGCTTCCGGGGCTTCCGCCCAGACCGGACCGCGCGACGAGAGTGCGGATGACCGTCTGGTTTTCCGCGGCGACCTGCTGTCACATCGAGGTGGAGGATCTGGGGTTCGGGGGTCTGTACCGCTCCTCGGGACTGAGCTGGAAACGGGCCATTTACTTTTAAGAGGAAGGGATCGCCTATGAGTTACGATCTGTGCCTGCTGAAGCAGGCGGAAAAACCATACTTTATCGAAAACATACGGACCGGGATCTATTCGCTGGAGGAGCTCTGCTTCTACCTCTATCACAATGTCTACCTGATCGACGAGAGCATTCTGAACGAGGGATTGTGCGACTGGATTCGCGATGAGCTGGGGCTTGCGCGGCTGTACCGCCAGCTCTACGAACAGCTTGAGAAGCAGGATGGGGCGGCGTTTTTCGTGCTGCCGATCTTCCGCGAGGCAGGGTACCTGACCCATCCGCAGATGCGGGAATTTCAGGAGAAGCTGGCGAAGCTTGAGGTGCAGTCTGACGACATGAAACAGAAGCTGCGCGGCGATTATCTCTTCCGGGAGCGCATGTACGCGCGTGCGATCGGGGAGTACCGCGGGATACTGAAGCGCCGGAATCCCGGCAAGCTTGGGACGCAGTTTTACGCGGCGGTGCTGAACAATCTTGGCGCGGCGTACGCGGGGCTGTTCCAGTTCGAGGCGGCCGCGGAGTGTTTCCGCGAATCGTATGAGCTGTCGAAGACGAAAGAGACGCTCCGCAAATATGTCAGTGTGCTGCCGCTGTTTCTGGATGAGAAGGAGTATCAGGAGCGCATCGACGCGCTGCGGGTGGATTCGGAGCTTGTGCAGGGCATTCAGGAGCACAACGCGAAGCTGTGCGCCGCGCCGGAGCTTGCGCGGGAGATCGCGAAGGCGAAAGAGAAAGGCGTCGGGGAGGTCTTAGAGGAGCTGAAGGAGCAGTACCGCAGGAGCACGAAAATCTGACTTGCAATCTGGGCTTCAATCATATATACTTGCATGTGGCAATGAGTCGGGTGATGCGGATCCGTTCAAGCGTGGATTGCGGCAGACCGGCATAAGAAAGTGGATAAAAGAGTGAACGCGAATGAGGAGGTCAGTTATGGAAAAGAAGGAGCTGCTTTACGAGGGAAAGGCGAAAAAGGTTTACCGTACGGACGACGAAGACGTGCTGATCGTGGATTACAAGGATGACGCGACGGCGTTCAACGGTCTGAAGAAGGGCACGATCGTCGGCAAGGGCGTGATCAACAACCGCATGACGAACCATGTATTCCAGATCCTTGAGAAAGAGGGCGTTCCGACGCACTTCATCGAGGAGCTGAGCGATCGGGAGACCGCGGTGAAGAAGGTGGAGATCGTTCCGCTTGAGGTCATCGTGCGCAACATCGCGGCAGGCAGCTTCTCAAAGCGCCTGGGTGTTCCGGAGGGCACGCCGTTTGCGGCTCCGACGCTGGAGTTCAGCTACAAGAACGACGAGCTGGGCGATCCGCTGATCAACGACTATTTCGCGATCGCGCTGAATCTGGCGACGCGCGAGGAGATCGAGACGATCACGAAGTACGCGTTCAAGGTGAACGAGGTTCTGAGAAACTACTTCATGCAGGCGAACATTGAGCTTGTGGATTTCAAGATCGAGTTTGGACGCTATCACGGACAGATCATCCTGGCGGATGAGACTTCGCCGGATACCTGCCGCCTATGGGACGCGACCACGCACGAGAAGTTGGACAAAGACCGTTTCCGCAGGGATCTGGGCAATGTCGAGGAGGCCTACAATGAAGTGTTCCGCCGGCTGGGACTGGCGTAAGACGGGCGACGTCGGTTTGATGCGTGAACTGCCGTGCGGCGGCAGTCTGGAACGGCAGAAACTGTGACGATAAGTGCAAAGTGTTGGATTGCAATGTGTTCCGAAGAAAGGATTCGGGGCAGGAGATGAGAGCATGAATTGTGAGATCCATGAACAGATGGAGCCGGAGGATAAGCTGCGCGAGGAGTGCGGCGTCTTCGGTATGTACGATTTCTCGGGCGAGAACGTCGCGTCGTCGATCTACTACGGGCTTTTCGCGCTGCAGCACCGCGGGCAGGAGAGCTGCGGGATCGCGGTCAGCGACACAGACGGGCCGGTGAAAAAGGTGCTGTCGCACAAAGGGATGGGACTGGTGAACGAGGTGTTCACGGGCGACCATCTGGCGGCGCTCAAGGGCGACATCGGCGTCGGGCATGTGCGCTATTCCACCGCGGGCGGGAGCACGCGGGAGAACGCGCAGCCGTTGGTATTGAACTATGTCAAGGGCACGCTGGGTCTGGCGCACAACGGCAACCTGGTGAACGCGCCGGAGCTGCGCAGGGAATTGGAGATGGGCGGCGCGATCTTCCAGACGACGATCGACACGGAGGTCATCGCCTACCACATCGCCAGGGAGCGCGTCCGCTCCAAGAACGTCGAGGGCGCGGTCGCGAACGCGATGCGAAAGCTCGTGGGGGCGTATTCCCTAGTTATTATGTCGCCGCGCAAGCTGATCGGCGCGCGGGATCCGTTCGGTTTCCGACCGCTGTGCATCGGCAAGAGGGACAACGCGTATATCCTCGCCTCTGAGACCTGCGCGCTGGACACGATCGGCGCGGAGTTTATCCGGGATGTGGAGCCCGGGGAGATCGTGACGATCAGCCCGAAGGAGGGCATCGTGTCCGACCGCAGCCTGTGTCTGCCGAGGGAGAAGACGGCGCGCTGTATTTTTGAATATATTTACTTCGGAAGACCGGACAGCCGCATGGATGGCGTCAGCGTCTACCAGTCGAGGATCCGGGCCGGGCGCTTTTTGGCGATGGATTCGCCGGTGGACGCGGATCTCGTGGTCGGCGTGCCGGAGTCCGGGAACGTGGCGGCGCTCGGCTATTCGCTGGAGTCCGGGATTCCGTACGGGACCGCGTTCGTCAAGAACAGCTATGTGGGGCGCACATTCATCAAGCCGAAGCAGAGCAGCCGGGAGTCGAGCGTCCGCGTGAAGCTGAACGTGCTGCGCGAGGCGGTGGACGGGAAGCGGATCATCATGATCGACGATTCGATCGTCCGCGGGACGACGAGCGATCGGATCGTGCGCATGCTGCGAGAGGCCGGGGCGAAGGAAGTACATATGCGCGTCAGCTCGCCGCCGTTTCTGTATCCGTGCTATTTTGGGACGGATGTGCCGGCGCGGGAGCAGCTGATCGCCTACAACCGCACGCTGGAGGAGATCCGCGCGATCATTGGTGCGGACACGCTGGCTTATCTGCGGCTGGAGCGTCTGCAGGAGCTGACGGAAGGGCTGCCGATCTGTAACGGCTGTTTCACGGGGCAGTACCCGGTGGAGCCGCCGAAGGAAGATATCAGAGGTGACTACGAACGATAGAAAGGATAGATTCTATGGGAGACCGCAATGACCGATATGTGAGCCCTCTCTCTGAGCGCTACGCAAGCAGGGAGATGCAGTACATCTTCTCACCGGACATGAAGTTCCGGACCTGGAGAAAACTGTGGATCGCGCTGGCGGAGACAGAGCAGGAGCTTGGACTTGACATTACCGACGAGCAGATCGCGGAGCTGAAAGCGTTTCAGGACGACATCAATTACGAGGTGGCGAAGGAGCGCGAGAAGATCGTGCGCCACGACGTGATGTCGCATGTGTACGCGTACGGCGTGCAGTGCCCGAAGGCGAAGCCGATCATTCACCTGGGAGCGACGTCCTGCTACGTGGGGGACAACACGGACATCATCGTGATGACCGAGGCGCTGAAGCTGGTGAAGAAGAAGCTGGTCAACGTGATCGCGCAGCTTGCGGATTTCGCGATGAAATACCGGGAGCTTCCGACGCTCGCGTTCACGCATTTCCAGCCGGCGCAGCCGACAACGGTCGGAAAGCGCGCGACGCTGTGGGCGCAGGAGTTTCTGATGGATCTGGAGGACCTGGACTATGTGCTCTCCACGATGAAGCTGCTCGGCTCCAAGGGGACGACGGGCACGCAGGCGAGTTTTCTGGAACTCTTTGACGGAGACCAGACGAAGGTGGACCAGCTGGATCCGAAGATCGCGCAGAAGATGGGATTTTCCGCGTGCGTTCCGGTGTCCGGACAGACCTATTCGAGAAAGACTGATACAAGAGTGTTGAATGTGCTGGCCGGGATCGCGGCGAGCGCGCACAAGATGTCGAACGACATCCGGCTGCTCCAGCATCTGAAGCAGGTGGAGGAGCCGTTTGAGAAAACGCAGATCGGTTCTTCCGCGATGGCCTATAAGCGCAACCCGATGCGGAGCGAGCGCATCGCCTCTCTGGCGCGCTACGTGATCTGCGACGCGCTGAACCCGGCGATCACATCATCCTGCCAGTGGTTCGAGCGCACGCTCGACGATTCCGCGAACAAGCGGCTCTCCGTGCCGGAGGGCTTCCTCGCGGTCGACGGCATTTTAGACCTGTGTCTGAACGTGACAGACGGGCTGAAGGTCTACCCGAAGGTGATCGAGCGCCAGCTGATGGCGGAGCTTCCGTTCATGGCGACCGAGAACATCATGATGGACGCGGTGAAGGCGGGCGGCGACCGCCAGGAGCTGCACGAGAAGATCCGCACGCTCTCGATGGAGGCGGGGCGCAATGTGAAGGAAGAGGGCAGAGAGAACAATCTTCTGGAGCTGATCGCCGCAGACCCGTCGTTCGGAATGTCCTTGGAAGATCTGAAGAAGTCGATGGAACCGTCGCGCTACGTCGGCCGCTCGAAGGAGCAGGTGGAGCGCTTCGTGGAGACGGTGGTGAAGCCGATGCTGGAACAGAACAAAGAGCTCCTTGGGGTAAAAGCCGAGATTAATGTTTAGTGTAGGAGGAATCAGATATGGTACAGGCAGTAGTAGGCGCCAACTGGGGCGACGAGGGAAAGGGCAAGATCACCGATATGCTCGCCGAGAAGGCGGACATAGTCGTGCGCTTTCAGGGCGGCGCGAACGCGGGTCACACGATCGTGAACAACTACGGGAAATTTGCGCTGCACACACTCCCGTCAGGCGTGTTCTACGGGCATACGACGAGCGTGATCGGCAACGGCGTGGCGCTCAATATCCCGACGCTGTGCAACGAGGTGAAGAGCATTGTGGACCGCGGCGTTCCGAAGCCGAGGATCCTTGTGTCCGACCGCGCGCAGATCGTGATGTCCTATCACATCCTGTTTGACCAGTATGAGGAGGAACGTTTGGGCGGCAAATCCTTCGGTTCGACGAAATCCGGCATTGCGCCGTTCTATTCGGATAAATTTGCGAAGATCGGCTTCCAGGTGAGCGAGCTCTTCGACGAGGCGACGCTGAAAGACAAGGTGCAGCGTATTTGTGAGCTCAAGAATCCGATCCTGGAGCATCTGTACCATAAGCCGGCCCTGACGCCGGAGGCACTGCTTGAGGAGCTGCACGGTTACCGCGAGATGATTAAGCCCTTTGTGTGCGATACCTCCGCGTTCCTGTATCAGGCGCTGAGGGAGGGCAAGAACATTCTTCTGGAGGGCCAGCTCGGCTCCCTGAAGGATCCGGATCACGGCATCTACCCGATGGTGACGTCATCCTCGACGCTTGCCGGATACGGGGCGGTGGGCGCCGGGATCCCTCCGTACGAGATCCGGAAGGTGATCACGGTCTGTAAGGCGTACTCGAGCGCGGTGGGCGCGGGTGCGTTTGTCAGTGAGCTCTTTGGCGATGAGGCCGATGAGCTGCGCACGCGCGGCGGCGATGGCGGCGAGTTTGGGGCGACGACCGGCCGTCCGAGAAGAGTAGGCTGGTTCGACTGCGTGGCGTCCAAGTACGGCTGCAGGCTGCAGGGCACGACGGACGTGGCGTTCACGGTGCTCGACGTGCTCGGCTATCTCGATGAGATCCCGGTGTGCGTGGGCTATGAGATCGACGGCGAGGTGACGACCGACTTCCCGACGACAGCGCTTCTGGAGCGGGCAAAGCCGGTGCTCAAAAAGCTCCCGGGTTGGAAGTGCAACATCCGCGGTATCCGCAAGTACGCGGATCTCCCGGAAAATTGTCGGAAGTACATTGAATTTGTGGAGGAGCAGATTGGCTTCCCGATCACGATGGTTTCGAACGGTCCGGGGAGAGAGGACATCATCTATCGATAAGAAAAACACCGCAGGCAGGCGCGCAGACCTGTCCGCGGTGTTTTTATATGCTTCTGTTTATTGACCATTCGGTTCAAGCAGCGCTTCGAGCTCCGACGTCGCCTGCGACGGATCCTCAAACACGATCCCGTGGAAGCCGAGCCGCCTCGCTGCCGCGACATTGGAAGCGCCGTCGTCGAAGAATACGGATTCTTCGGGGCGGATGGAAGGATAGCGCGCAAGCAGGGAGGCGAAGATCTCCGGCTCTGGCTTGACCTGCTTTACCTCATAGGAGAACAAACCGCCGTTCATGAGCGGCAGGAAGTCGAGGGCCTCGCGCGTCTGGCTCAGCATGTAGCTGGAATAGTTTGAGAGATAGTAGACCTTGAGTCCGCGGTCCTGGAGGCTGCGGATCAGCCCGCAGGCGTAATCGCGTCTGCGGATCGTGCGGCGCGCGCCGCGAAACACGGTCAGAATGTCTTCGGCGTACTGCGGTGCGGCGGCGGTCATCATGGCCGTAATCTCGTCTATGGAGAGCGCCTCGCGGTCGAGCTCCGGCCACGCTGTGCCCAGGAAGGTCGCCTGCGCGATCGCGTCCGCTTTCTCTGCGGGGAAGTGAAAGCCTGCAAGATAGCTTTTCCAGTCGTAATCCACGAGTACGCCGCCGATGTCGAAGATGATGTTGCGGATCATTTCTTAAGGTCCTTTCAGCTTTTTTGGTTCCTTTTTATTTCAGGCTGTTCCATGTCTACCGGGCTTTCTGAAGCAGGGAAAAGCTGCTCAGCCTTTGTCTTTTTTCCTTTTGTCCGCGGCGGAAGGAGTGTTGTCTTCGGCTGTTTTGTCTTTGCCGTCGGGCTGCCGGTGGTCCAGCACGCGCGTGACGAGGATCATGCCGTAGAGCAGGCAGGGGACGATTACGGTACACACGATCGATGCCATCAGCAGATTGTTGGCGTTCGGGTTGGCGCTGAGCGCGAACACGAGCGTGACGAGGTACATGCCGACCAGGATGATCACGCCGAGCAGCGCAAGGATCCGTCTCAGTTTTTGCATTTCAGATGCTCCTTTCCAACTACCATTCCATGTTTTCAACTATGGTCGATTCTGCAAGCTCGATTCCCTGCCCGCAGGATTTTCAGATGCGGAATTTTTTGCTGGGGATATCTTACCATAAAATACAGGATCGGACAAGGATAAGAAAAGAAGGCGGAAAAACTTGGAGAATTCGTTGCTTTTATCCGGGATTGCGTGTAAAATATCTGACAAAGCCTTCCTTTAAAACAGAAAGCTTATGGAAATACTTTATCGGAGATTCATCTTTGAAGGAAAATGTGACACAGGAGGTTTTCAGATGAGAAGCGGAAAGATCAAACTTATACTGGCGGTGCTGGCTCTTGCGGTGCTTGGCGTTTACTATTATGTGACGCTGCCGGCGCTCAACATTCATTCGAGTGGGCTTTGGGTCGTGCTGATGGCGATCCTTCTGATCGCCCTCATAGTCAGCATCGGACGGAAGATACGGGTCCAGACGCTCGGAGATCTCAGGGACTTAAGAGGGGAGATTCGCGCTCGGCGCGCGCCGAAGATCTTTCTCACCCTGTTTCTGCTGGTGCTGGTGGTTTACCTGGCGGGATCGGTCCTGTCTTCGCCAATCGTGAACGCGGGCAAATACCGTGATCTGCTCGTGCCGGAGACCGGCAATTTCGCGGAGGACATCAAGCAGGTGAACTACAACCAGATCCCGCTGCTCGACAAGGACTCGGCGGAGATCCTGGGCAACCGCAAGATGGGCAGCATGGTGGACATGGTGTCGCAGTTTGAGGTGAGCACGCTGTACTCGCAGATCAACTACCAGGGACGCCCGGTGCGCGTGACGCCGCTGGTGTACGCGAGCCCGATCAAGTGGCTGACGAACCGCAAGAACGGCATCCCGGCCTACATCAGCATCGACATGGCGACGCAGAACACGGAGCTCGTGAAGATCCCGGAGGGGATCAAGTATTCGGAGTCCGAGCATTTCAACCGCAATATCTACAGGCATCTGCGTTTCCACTATCCGACCTACATCTTCGACCAGCTCAGCTTTGAGATCGACGAGGAAGGGACGCCGTACTGGATCTGTCCGGTGAAGAAGTTCTCGATCGGGTTGTTCGGCGGGCAGACGATTGGCAAAGTGGTACTTTGCAATGCGGTGACGGGCGAGTGCGAGTCGATGGACGTGGAGGACTGCCCGTCCTGGGTGGACCGCGTGTATCCGGCGGATCTGCTGATCCAGCTCTATGATTACCACGGCACGCTGATCAACGGCTTCATCAACAGCGTGCTCGGCCAGAAGGGCTGCCTCGTGACGACGGACGGCTACAATTACCTCGCGCAGGACGACGACGTGTGGGTGTACACGGGCGTGACTTCCGTCAGCGGCGACCGTTCGAACGTCGGCTTCGTGCTGATGAACCAGCGCACGATGGAGACGAAATATTATGAAGTAGCCGGCGCGGAAGAGTACTCCGCGATGGACTCCGCCGAGGGCCAGGTGCAGAACCTGGGCTACCTCGCGACCTTCCCGCTGTTGCTGAATATTTCCGGCGAGCCGACCTATTTCATCGCGCTGAAGGACAACGCGGGTCTCGTAAAGAAGTACGCGATGGTGAACATTCAGCGCTATCAGAACGTGGCGATCGGGGACACGGTGCCGGAGTGCGAGCAGACCTACGTGAAGATGCTGGGACTGAAGAACAAGGGCGTGGCGGCCGGCAGCGATCTTAAGACGGCGAAGGGGAAGATCCGGCGCATCGCGCAGGCGGTCGTCGACGGGAACACGCATTTCTACGTCATGCTCGAAGGGCGCGATGAGGTGTTCGACGTGCCGGTCACGGATTTCCTGGACATCGTTCGCTACGCGGAGGGTGACGAGATCACGCTTTCCTACGCGGAGGGCGATTCCGTCTGCACGGTGCTCTCGCTCGGGGAGGAAGAACCGGCCGAACAATCTGACGTGCTGCAGACGGAGGAAACGCAGTCGGAGCCGGAAACGGAGACGGACGTCGGAACGATCTGACGGCTGGACATTTCGCCGGGATCATGATAGAAAAGAATGAGCGTTGCGTAATGGGAGTGTGTGAGTACGGATGAAGAGTGGGAAAGTCATAAGGGAGAAGAGTCTGACGGCGACAGCGGTGATGATCGCCGCGCTGACAGTGCTTTTTATCATAGCGTATTTTCGGGTCAACGTCCTGATCCAGAACCGCTGTCTCGGGCGCATGGAGGAGGGCGTGAACACTGTCTTGGCGGAGGTGACGACCAAGCTGAGCCGCGACAGCCGGATCCTGAACGCCGCCGCCGACATTCTGGCGGGTTCCGAGGCGTTCGACAAGGAGTCGATCAAGGCGACGATGGCGACCTTCACCCCGCTGGTCGAGACGATGCGGATCCGTATCCTGATGCCGGATAACACGATCATCCAGCCGGGCGGCACGGACGTGGACGGGAACGGCTGGATCTCCTTTGATGAGATCGCCGCGCGCGGGGAACATGTGTCCAATCGCATGACGGGCGTCATGGATAAGGACACGATGGTGCTGCGCCACTATGTTCCGATCGTCAAGGACGGAGAGCCGGTCGCGGTGCTCTACGGCGTCACGCGGCTGGTCGATCTGCCAGACACGATGAACATTGATCAAATTTACAACGCGCGGGCGAGCGTCTACATCATCGACGCGGAGAACGGCGATTTCATTCTGGACACCTGGCACGATACGCTGGGCAACCTGGGCGACCATCCCAACCAGCCCACGAAGAACGGAATGAAGTGGAGCGACAAGATGCAGGAGCTCCTGAACGGCGAGAAGGGCTACGTAGTTTTCCAGTCGGATGAGCCGGAGGAGTGGCAGTATCTCTATTACGCCCCGGCGGGCATCAACAACTGGGTGATCGCGGTCTCCGTGCCGGAGAAGGACGCGTTTGAAAACCTCTACGAGATCCGCAAGGTACTGCTGATCATCGCCGGATTTATCGTGATCACGATCTGCCTGTATTACCTCTGGGTGCGCAAGAACGCGAAGGAGGCGCTTGACAGGGCGGTGGAGAAGGCCGTTCTGGAGGAGAAGCTCCAGAAGGCGGAGGCGGCGGAGAAGGCCAAGACGATGTTCCTGTCCAACATGTCACACGACATCCGCACGCCGATGAACGCGATCATCGGCTTCACGACGCTGGCGCAGACGAACGCCGACAACCCGGAGCGGGTGCAGGAGTATCTGGGCAAGATCCTGTCTTCGAGCAATCATCTGCTCAGCCTGATCAACGATATCCTGGACATGAGCCGCATCGAGAGCGGGCGGCTGAACATAGAGGAGAAAGAGTGCAGCATTTCCGACATTTTCCGGGATATGCGCAACATCATACAGACGCAGATGCAGGTCAAGCAGCTTGACTTCTTCATGGACACGATGGACGTCGTGGACGAGAACATCTACTGCGACAAGCTGCACGTCAACCAGATTCTGCTGAATCTGCTGAGCAACGCGATCAAGTTTACGCCCGCGGGTGGGTCCGTGTCGCTCACGGTGCGGCAGCTTCCGGACGCTCCGCGGGGTTACGGCTCCTATGAGATCCGCGTCAGGGACACGGGCATCGGCATGAGCCCGGAGTTCGCGAAACACATTTTTGAGCCGTTTGAGCGCGAACAGAACACGACAGTCAGCGGCATCCAGGGCACCGGTCTTGGCATGGCGATCACGAAGAGCATCGTCGACGCGATGGGCGGTTCGATCGAAGTGCAAAGCGAGCAGGGCAAAGGCAGTGAGTTTATCATTCATCTGGATTTCCGGCTTCAGGAGACAGAGGGCCGGATCGAGGTGATCCATGAGCTGGAGGGACTGCGCGCCCTCGTGGTGGACGACAGCTTCAGCACCTGCGACAGCGTCACGAAGATGCTGGTGCAGATCGGGATGCGCGCGGAGTGGACGATGCACGGGAAAGAGGCGATCCTGCGCGCCAATCAGGCGGTAGAGATCGGCGACGAATACCAGGCGTATATCATAGACTGGGTGCTTCCGGACCTGAACGGCGTGGAGGTGGCCAGACAGATCCGGAGCATCGTCGGGGAGGAAGTGCCGATCATTGTCCTGACTGCGTACGACTGGAGCACGATCGAGGCGGAGGCGCGGGAAGCTGGCGTGACGGCGTTCTGCAGCAAGCCGATCTTCCTGTCGGAGCTGCGGGATACGCTGGTCGCGGCGATCAGCGACGTGGATCCATCCCGTCATGAGGCGGTCCTGCCGAGCACGGAGGAGGAACTCAGGGGCAAACGCCTGCTGCTGGTCGAGGACAATGAGCTGAACCGCGAGATCGCGCAGGAGCTTTTGCGGGAGAGCGGTTTTGAGGTGGAGACGGCGGAGGACGGGACAGTCGCCGTCGAGATGGTGAAGAATTCCAATCCCGGCTACTATTCGCTGGTGCTCATGGACGTGCAGATGCCGGTCATGAACGGATACGACGCGACAAGGGCGATCCGCGCTTTAAGTAACCGGGAGCTGGCAAACATTCCTGTCGTCGCGATGACGGCGAACGCGTTCGACGAGGACCGCAGGATGGCGCTGGACAGCGGGATGAACGCGCATGTCGCCAAGCCGATCGATGTGAAGAAGCTGTTCGAGGTGCTGAATTCCCTGCTGGGAAAGGGAAGGGCACGGCGTCAGTAAGCCGCTTTGCTCCTTTTGCGAATGGACGAGACGGCACGGAAGGTGGCGAGTAGAACGGCAGGGGAGAAAAAAGATCCGCCGCGCGATCAGCTGCGCCCGGAAATAGATGTGACAAGTATAACGGCAGGGGGACGGTCTATGAAGAGGACTGCGACTTCCGGGAAAGATGTACATACAAAATATACGATGCTTTTGCTCTTCCTGCGGGGGAGCAAGAGCTTTTTCGTTCTGAGTATCCTCGCCTCGGCGGCGGTGGCGGCGCTCGACATGGTGACGCCGCAGGTGATCCGCATCGTGGTGGACGGCAGCCTGAGCGATCAGACAGAGACCCTGCCGGGCTTTGTCCGCCGTTTCCTGGATGAGGCGGGCGGCAGGGAGTTTATCACAGGGCATCTCTATCTGGCGGCGCTGACGGTCCTGGCGGCGGCGCTGCTCTCGGCGGTCTTCCAGTATCTGAACACGTATCTGAATTCGGTGGCGACCGAGCGCATGATGAAGACGACGCGCGACACGCTCTACGCGCACATTGTGCGGCTGCCGTACGTCTGGCACATGGAGAACCAGACCGGCGACATCATTCAGCGCTGCACCTCAGACGTCACGATGGTGCGGGAGTTCGTGTCCGAACAGCTGGTGCAGGTGGTCCGGATCGCGGTGCTGATCGCGTTCAGCGTCGTGGTCATGGCTTCCATGAGCCTGACGCTCTCGTGGGTCGTGTTTCTCTCGATTCCGGTCATCATCGGATATTCCTACTTCTTCTTTCACAGGATCGGACATCTTTTTCTGCAATGCGACGAGAACGAGAGCGTCCTCTCGACAATCGCGCAGGAGAATCTGACCGGCGTGCGCGTGGTGCGCGCGTTCGGGAGAGAGAGCTACGAGCGGGAGCGCTTTCAGAGACAGAACCACGTCTACACGGACGCCTGGATGAAGCTGTGCGGACTGTTGTCCGGCTTTTGGGCGGCGGGCGACTTGGTGATGGCGCTGCAGCTTCTGCTTCTGGTCGTGGTCGGCACGGTGCTCTGCGTGCGGGGGCATCTGACCGCGGGGATGCTGATCGCGTTCATCTCCTACAACCGCAGGCTGATCTGGCCGGTGCGCCGCCTGGGACGGATGATCTCCGAGATGAGCAAGGCGGGCGTGTCGATGGACCGTCTGCTGTATATCCTCAATTCGGAGACGGAGGAGATCCATACCTGTGACAGCAAAGAGTCGGCGGAGGATTTAAAGGCGCCGGCAGACAGGACACATACAGAGGAAAACAGACGGACCGCGGCGAACGTGAATACAGAATGGAACGCTGGCGGAAATCTCCGTCCGGACATGGGCGGCGACATCGTTTTCCGGGACGTGAGTTTCGGCTACACGGACGACGAGACGATTCTTCGGGATATTTCCCTGACGGTAAAGGGCGGGACGACGCTGGGCATCTTAGGAGGCACCGGCAGCGGCAAGTCGACGCTGATGCACCTGCTGAACCGGCTCTATGAGCTGCAGGAGGGCGACATCACGATTGGCGGCGTGTCGGTGAGGGACATCCCGCTCGCGTGGCTGCGCTCGCACATCGGGATGGTGCTGCAGGAGCCCTATCTGTTCTCGCGGACGATTGGGGAGAACATCGCGATCACAAAGCTTGAGGCAGCAGATATCATGGCGGAAGTCCGGCACGCGGCACGCGTGGCGTGCATCGACGAGAGCATCGAGCGCTTCTCGAAGGGCTATCAGACGATCGTGGGCGAGCGCGGCGTGACGCTCTCGGGCGGCCAGAAGCAGCGTACCGCGATCGCGCGTATGCTCGTGCAGAATACGCCGATCATGGTGTTTGACGATTCGCTGTCCGCGGTGGACACGGAGACGGATGAGAAAATTCGGGAGGCCTTGAAACAGTATATGGGACACGCGACCGTGATCCTGATCTCGCACCGCATCTCCACGCTGATGGACGCGGACCAGATCATCGTGCTGGAGCGCGGACGCATTGCGCAGCGCGGGACGCACCGCGAGCTGATCGCGCAGGAGGGACTGTACCGGGAGATCTACGAGATCCAGAGCCCGGAAAACGCAGGAGATGCGGATCATGCAGAGAAGACTGCGTCAGAGGGCCGGACAGCAGCTCTGGCGGACGATGCGAAAGCTGCGGAACAGGCAGACGACGCGGCGAATATAGAACGGCTGGATGAAGATCAGAAGGGAGGCGGGGCGGTATGAACGAAGAACGCGAGCAGCAGGCCTATGTGCGCCTGCCCTGGTTCGGGCTGACCAAGCTGGCCCCGTTCCTGAGACCTTACGCGGGGATCATGCTGAGTATGCTCGTGCTTGGAATCTTTGCGAGCCTGCTGGACATCGTCGTGCCGCTGTTCCAGAGCTACGCGCTCGATGTGTTTGTGGCGAAAGGGACGCTCTCAGGGCTCGGCGCGTTCATCGCGGCGTACATCGGCGTGATCCTGGTCGAGGTGGCGGCGAACACGATCTCCACCTACCAGACCTGCCAGATCGAGATGTACGTGGGGCGCGACATGAAACAGAAGAGCTTCGACCATCTGCAGACCCTGTCGTTTTCCTATTACAACCAGAATTCGGTGGGCTACATCCACGCGCGCGTAATGAGCGATACGGACCGCATCGGCAGCTGGATCGCCTGGGGCCTGATGGATGCGGTCTGGAATTTCAGTTATCTGATCGGGGTCGTGGTGATGATGTTCCTGTTGAACTGGCATCTGGCGCTCTTTGTGTTGCTGCTGGTGCCGGTGACCGCGGTGGGCGCTTTCTATTTCCAGCGAAAGCTGGTCGCGCTGAACCGCAAGATCCGCGAGATCAACGGGCGGATCACCGGGAACTACAATGAGGGAATCACCGGGGCGCGGACGATCAAGACGCTCGTGATCGAGGACCGGATGCAGCGGGATTTCGAGGAGACGACGGAGGAGATGCGGACCGTCTCGGTGCGCACCATGCATTTCCGGGCGCTGTTCCTCTCGATGATCTCGTTTTCGGCGTCGTGCGCGCTGGCGCTCGTGCTCTGGCAAGGCGGCGTGATCTCCATGAAAGGCGTGATGGAGATCGGGACGCTCTCCGTCTTCATGTCCTACGCGCTGGGGATGATGGAGCCGATCCAGTGGATCATCCGGGCGCTGTCCGATCTGGTCTCGGTACAGGTGAACATCGAGCGCTATACAAGGCTCACCGAGACGGCGTCCGAGGTGGCGGACCGTCCGGAGGTCGTGGAGAAATACGGGGACGCGTTCACGCCGAAGAAGGAGAACTGGGAGCCGCTGTACGGCGATATTGAATTCGAGGACGTGAGCTTCCACTATCCGGACGGGGAGGAGATGATCTTCGAGCACTTCAACCTGAAGGTGCCGCAGGGGACGAACGTGGCGATCGTGGGGGAGACCGGCGCGGGCAAGTCGACGCTGGTGAACCTGCTGTGCCGCTTCTTTGAGCCGACGGGCGGACGGATCCTGATCGACGGGAAGGACGCGCGGGACCGCTCGCAGCTCTGGCTGCACAGCAACATCGGCTACGTGATCCAGACGCCGCACCTGTTCTCGGGGAGCATCGCGGAGAACCTGCGCTACGCGAAGCCGGACGCGACGCTTGCGGAGATGGAGGCGGCGATGCGCGCCGTGTCGGCGGAGAGCATCCCGGAGCGCATGGGCGACGGCTACGACAGCCAGGTGGGAGAGGGCGGCGATCTGCTCTCGACGGGCGAGAAGCAGCTGATCTCGTTCGCGCGGGCGATTTTGGCCGACCCGCGGATCTTTGTGCTCGACGAGGCGACTTCCTCGATTGACACGGTGACGGAGAAGAAGATCCAGGACGCGACGAACCTGCTGCTCAAGGGACGCACCTCGTTCGTGATTGCGCACCGGCTGTCCACGATCCGGCAGGCGGACGTGATCCTGATGGTGGACGACGGGAAGATCATCGAGCGCGGCACGCACCGCGAGCTGATGAAGAAGTGTGGGGCGTATTACCGCCTGTACATGAAGCAGTACGTGGATGAGATGTCGTCTGAGACCTTCGGGCAGGAATCCGCGGGCTGATCCTCGCGGGGAAGGTCATCCGGGATCTGCTAAAGAGGGGATAAGCGGCTGAACCTGACAGCCTGAATTTGGCTGAGGAAATCCGGCTAAAGGAATCCGGCTGAGGGAATCCGGGCGCTGCAGGATTGACGATTGCAGTGCTGGGGAATATAATCAAGGAAAACGGGGCGCTCAGAAAACACGGCGCTGCCCCTGAAATCTGGAGAAACAATGTATCTGGAAAAATGAACTTGAAAAAAATGAAAAGCAGGAGGAGTGACGAGATGGAGACAGTGAGACTTGGCAAGACAGAGATCGTGGTAAATAAGAACGGATTCGGCGCGCTGCCGATCCAGCGCGTCAGCGACGAGGACGCAGTGAAGATCCTGCGCACGGCGTACGAGCGCGGCATCCATTTCTTTGACACGGCGCGCTGGTATTCGGACAGCGAGCACAAGCTGGGGCTGGCACTCTCTGACGTGCGCGACAAAGTGTACATATCCACGAAGACCGGTTCGACCGACCCGGAGGGATTCTGGAAGGATCTGGAGACGACGCTCACGAATCTGAAGACCGATTATGTGGACATCTACCAGTTCCACAATCCGGCGTTCTGCCCGAAGCCGGGCGACGAGAGCGGATTGTACGACTGCATGCTGGAGGCGAAGAAGCAGGGCAAGATCCGGCACATCGGCATCACGAACCACCGGCTGGCGGTGGCGAACGAGGCGATCGAGAGCGGGCTGTACGACACCCTGCAGTTTCCGTTTTGCTATCTGGCGTCCGACGAGGACATTGCCCTGGTGAAAAAGTGCAAAGAGGCGGACATGGGCTTCATCGCGATGAAGGCGCTCTCGGGCGGCCTGATCACGAACTCGGCCGCGGCCTATGCGTTCGAGGCGCAGTTTGACAACGTGCTCCCGATCTGGGGCGTGCAGCGAATGAGCGAGCTGGAGGAATTCTTGTCCTACATTGACAATCCGCCGAAGATGACGGATGAGCTCCGCGCGCTGATCGAGAAGGACCGCGCGGAACTGATGGGCGACTTTTGCCGTGGCTGCGGCTACTGCATGCCTTGCCCGGCCGGTATCGAGATCAACAACTGCGCGCGCATGTCGCTGCTGCTGCGCCGTTCGCCGTCCGCGGACTGGCTCACGCCGGAGGGACAGGCGAGGATGATGAAGATCGAGGAGTGCCTGCACTGTGGGCAGTGCATGGCGAAGTGCCCGTACCACCTGAACACGCCGGAGCTTCTGCAGAAAAACCTCAAGGATTACAAGGAGATCCTGGCGGGGAAGGCGTACTGAAAAACGCGGCAGAAGCAAATGGATCGACACATCGAAATCCCGGGAGTGCGAACTTCCGGGTATTTTAAAAAAATTTACAGTTGGCTGTATATTCCCTGAAAAAGCGGTCATACTATAACTGATCTCAAGAGAGAAGCTTCGAAAGAGGCGAACGGAAAGATCTCGCGAGATCAGCGTAAGCTCTTATCATTGGACCCCCTCCGATGATAACACACGAAAGATAAGATAAATACTTATCCTCCCCTTTGAATTCCGCAGATGCGTGAGAGCACGTGTCTGCGGAATTTTTTTGCTGACAGGTTGCAATTCAGGAGTGTTGCCAGATTTTCGAGTAGACCCTGTCGGACTTTGCTTTGCAGAGCAGGGTATTTTGGCATTGGGTAAGCAATGCGCAGGAAGTAAAGTGATTTGTCTTGACGTGAAGGGTGGGAAGCGATAAAGTGTAGGTGGAAAAGAGGCAGATCGAAAGATTCGGAGAAAGATAGAAGCATGGGGAGATGGAAGCAGGGAAAGGGAGAATGATGATATGAGTGAAAGATCTGAAATTGTGTTTATGCAGGTTCGCCTGCTCCGCTTTGCCTCAGAGGAATGGAATATGTCTGTTCCGAAGGTTGCAGCGCTCTTTGACTGTTATCATATTTTCGAATTTATAGAGGACTGCTATGGCATGTTTCATATGGAGGGTGATCGGGCGGTGTTCGATGAGGTCAAAACACTGCTTCGGAATAAGGGGGCGGATGTGAATGCTGCAATTAACTGATGGCATGCTTCTTTATCACGGAAGTTACTGTGAGGTGAAAGCACCGGATCTTGCAAAGTGTGCGAACTACAAGGATTTTGGAAAGGGATTTTATCTGACATCATCGAAAAAGCAGGCCAGGGAGTTCACAGGCACATCGATGAAGAAGGCAAGGGCACAGGAAATCATTGATGGGACACAGGAGTATGGGGTAATTTCTGCCTTTCGCTACCATGCGGTTCAAGGAGTGGCAGACTATATTTTCCGCCATGCTGATGCTGACTGGCTGCATTGTGTGGTCGGGCACAGAAAGGCAGATACGTTCCCGGCTGTTGTTGAAGAAATGAAGAAATATGATGTGATCGGCGGGAAAATCGCGAATGACGCAACAAATGTCACGATCCTGACTTATCTGGTTGGAGCTTACGGCACGGTGGGCAGTGATGAGGCTGACCGGCTGTGTATCGGAAGACTGATCCCGGAGCGTTTAAAGGATCAGTTTTGTTTCAGAACTGCGCGAGGACTGCAATGCTTGTCGTTTGAGGGAAGTGAACGAGTATGGAAAAATTGAGAGACGTAACAGAGGAACAGAAAAAATTTGCGATCGACGCATTGGTTACACTGGTAGTAGAAGAACTGGGCCGGGATTCTGAACTTGTTCCGGCCGTGATCCTAAAGGACTTTGTAATGTCCAGGACGGGCGCCTTATTGTATGATGAATCATCGAAATTGTGGGGTTATGGCCCATCCTATATCGCGGACATGTATAAAAGGGAAAAATGCATAGACAACAAGTAGTATCCGGCATAAGAGTAGGGAAATCCCTACTTTTGGACTAACAAATAGCAAAGCAGTGTTCATTATGGCTGTAAATGCTTTTATTGATAACGCAAAGGTAATGGCTAAGGGACAGGTCACCATTCCGAATCATGGCATGATATGCGAACAGAATGTAGATGAGATAAGGCGGATATTCAACAAGAAATTTCCTCTTCGGTTGAGCTCTCTGGACAAGTTTTTATCGGTTGCACTTCTGACTTTAGAATTAGTTCCTGTTCCGGAAAATGAATTTACTATAGAAGTGCAGATTAGGGATACTCTTGGCGTGAAGGGTGGGAAGCGATAAAGTGTAGGTGGAAAATCAGTAAAATATTTAACGGAATACCATCTGGTCGGATATGATTCGAAAACGCCGTATGCTTCCGACAACGACATTCTCTGAGTATTTAAAATACAAAGCAGGGCATATTGGCAACGGATAAAGCAGATTGCCAATATGCCCTGTTTCCTTTTTGTCTGTTTGACCCGCCTATTTTGTTTCCGAAACCGGTCTGTTTAAATGGGGATTTTTGGGTTTCGTAAGACCTTGATCTAAACCACCTATACTTGAGCCGGTCGTCCAGGAAAAGTATCCGGTGCATCTGGTGCCCGGGGCATAAGGCTTGAGATTTATCCCTCCGCTGACCGCGTCGGATTCTTCCTCCGTCAGTTCTTTCCCAGCGAAATCGGGCAGGACCATGGTCGCCGTGTAGGCAGGGTCGTTCTCGACCACCTTGAGGCGGAAGTCCTCCGGGGGCTTTTCTCCGGTAAGCATTTCGATCGCCTTTGCCGGGTCAGCTAGAAGCTCTTTGCGGAAGGCTTCGTCCACCATCGCCTTTTTCTGCAGTTCGACGCACACTTCCGCCTGTTTTTGTTTTGTCCATTCCATTTCAAATCCCTCCTTTAATGATGATCTGAAACATTTCTACATCTCTTGATACGGTGAACAGGGGATTTTGTTAGGGACAGCTGTCCTTGTTCCTCCGTGTTTCCCCAAATTCAGCGCAGACAGATTTTGCCTCTTTATACTACCATAGATTACCAAATTGCACAGCTTCGATTTCATAAACGTCAGCTTTGATTGCACAAACGTCAGGTCTGGCCGCCCTGTTTCATAAAAGTCAGTTATGATTGCATAAAAGTCATAAGAGACGTCTTGTGAAATTTCTTTTTTGTGCTACAATGTTAAATTGAAAGAAGTGCGGTTCACTGCCTGAAACAAGCATATCGAAGAACGCAGGAGGAGAGAGCATGCCGGAACAGTTAGAGAAGATAGACATTCTTATTGTGGACGACAGCCCGGTCAATCGAAAATTTGCGGAGCGGATCCTGAAAGACGATTACCATGTCGTCTCGGCGGATTCGGGGAAACAGGCGTTGGAGCTTTTGGAAAAATGCGAGCCGAAGCTGATCCTGCTCGATTTCCGCATGCCGGAGATGGACGGCGCGGAGACGATGGCGAAGATACGGGAAAATCCGGACTGGGCGAAGATTCCGGTCATCATCCTGACGGCTGATTCCGCCCCTGAGACGGAGAAGGAATTCTTCGAGATGGGCGCCGCCGACTTCATCGCCAAGCCCTTTGTGCCGACGACGGTCAAGAGCCGGATCAGCCGCCTGATCGAGCTGTACGGGCTGCGGGTGGAGCTCGAGGATAAGCTCGAGGAAAAGAGCAAGATGCTGGAAAAGCTGTCCCTGAACTCGATCCTGACGATCGCGAACACGATCGACGCCAAGGACGCGTACACCTCCGGCCATTCGGTGCGCGTCGCCAAGTGTTCAAAGGAGATCGCGAAGCGCCTGGGCTGGAGCGAGGAGGAGGTGCAGAATATCTACCACATCGGCCTGCTCCACGACATCGGCAAGATCGGCGTCCCGGATTCGATCCTGAACAAGCCGAGCCGCCTGAACGAAGAGGAATTCGTGCAGATCAAGAAGCATCCGGTCATCGGCGGCGAGATCCTGAAGAATATCCGCATGATCCCGGGCGTGGCCGACGGAGCGCTCTACCATCATGAGCGTTTCGACGGGAAGGGTTATCCCTTTGGCCTGGCGGGGGAGGAGATCCCGTACTGCGCGCGCATCATCGCGATCGCGGACGCCTACGACGCGATGACATCGAACCGTATTTACCGCGCCAAGCTTCCGAATGAGAAGGTGATGGCGGAGTTCGAGCGCTGCTCAGGGACGCAGTTTGATCCGTATCTGGCCCATGTGTTTGTGGAGATGCTCAAGGAAGACTTCTATCTTCCACCGCAGACCAGAAGAGAGGGCGATAACGCTGAGAAAGAGCAGTGGAATATCGTGGACGAGAACAGCTCGCTGATCAGCCGCATCCTCTCGGAGTACGGCACGGAGAAGAACGCGCTGGATTCGCTGACCGGGATCCACAATCGCGGCTACGGCGAGAAGGCGATCGACGGACTCCTCGCGGAGGCGCATAAGGGCGGTCTGCTGATCGTGAACCTGGACAATTTTAAAAATGTAAACGATACATACGGACATCTGATGGGGGATAAGATCCTGAAGCTGCTCGCCGCGGCCCTGGCCTCCGGCGTGGACGACAAGGACGTCCTTTTCCGCATGGGCGGGGATGAGTTCGTCGTGTTCTACACGGACGAGACGAAACGGGACGCGCTGATGGAAAAATTCCGTCAGATCCGGGACGCGTTCGCGCTTGGATTTCAGGAGACCGGTCTGAAAAATCCCGTGCACATCTCCGTGGGGATCTCCATCTGTCCCTCAGACGGCCGGAGCTTTTCCGCCCTGTACGGCAGCGCGGACAAGGCGCTGTACTATGTGAAGGAAAACGGCAAAAATGCCTGCCGCTTCTTCCGGGGAGACGCGAAGAAAGCGCCGGCGCAGAGACCGGGGACGGATCTCGACCACATCCGCCGCGTGCTGGAGGGCAATATGGACGAGGGACGCGGCCTTTTCCGGGTGCCTTACGAGGAGTTCCCGAATCTGTACAGCTATCTGTCCCGCTGCGTCAAGCGCAAGGGGCAGATGGTGCAGACGATCCTCTACACGATCGGGAGCGAGACCCAGGACATTCTGGACAACAGCGCGTGCGAGGAGGCGATGTCTACACTGGAGATCGCCGCCGCGTACTCCCTGCGCATGGTGGACGTGGGCAGCCGCTACAGCAGCCTGCAGTATATCGTGACCCTGGTGGACACGAATCTCGAAAACGGCAGGATGGTGGCGGACCGTGTGGTGAACCAGTTCTACAAGATCTACGCCGGGAGCGGCGTCACGCTCTCCTACGATATTCAGACGATGATGGTGAATGCGTAGCGTGGGATCCGGACGATTTCATAAAAGTCAGATTTGATTGCACAAACGTCAGGTTTGATTACATAAAAGTCAGGTCCGCAGCATTGAAAGAAGCATAAAAGTATGAGAAAATAAAGAGTGGTTCAGTATGTCAATACTGTATTATTGAAAAAGGAGGAGAAGGAAATGAAGTATAACATTCAAGGCGGTACCCTGCCGGTAGTGGTCTGTGAGCTCGAGGCGGGAGAAAAGATGATCACAGAGGGAGGCGGCATGTCCTGGATGTCTCCGAATATGAACATGGAGACGACGTCAAACGGCGGGATCGGGAAAGCGCTCGGCAGGGCCTTTTCAGGTGAGAAGATGTTCCAGAATATCTACACCGCGCAGGGCGGCCCCGGCATGATCGCTTTCGCGTCGTCCTTCCCGGGTTCCATCGTACCTTTTGAGATCGGTCCGGGCAATGAGATGATCTTCCAGAAGAGCGCGTACCTGGCAGGTGAGAGCGGCGTGACGCTGTCCGTGCACTTCCGCAAGAAGGTCGCCGCGGGTCTGTTCGGCGGCGAGGGCTTCATCATGCAGAAGGCTACCGGGCATGGGACCGTGTTCGCCGAGTTCGACGGCCATGTGATGGAGTATGAGCTTCAGGCCGGAGAGCAGCTTCTGGTCGACACCGGACATCTGGCGGCGATGACCGCGACCTGCAGCCTCGACATCAAGACAGTGGCGGGCGTGAAGAACAAGCTGTTTGGCGGCGAGGGCTTCTTCAACACCGTGATCACCGGTCCGGGCCATATATGGCTGCAGACGCTGCCGTTGGCCAATGTGGCGGGCGTTCTGAGACAGTACATCCCGACATCCTCGAATTAAATTGATTTGACTGCTTCGGCTGCCGGCTCCCTTCGGGGTCGGCGGCCTTTACAAGAGACACTGTTGTGAGAGGGAAAACCATCACGCGAATATTTGTCGTGAAAAAGTATGCATACTGTGATATAATGAAAAAAGAGAGGATTTTAAGCCCTTATCGTATGGGGGGGGTAAACGCCATGCGTATCGCAATCTGCGACGATGAGCCGCGGGAACAGGAGCAGTTTGAGGAAGCGCTGAAGGGCTGGGACCCGACGAGGAGCGCGGAGAAGTTCCTGGATGGAGCTTCTCTGCTTGAAGCGGCGAAGCGATTGCCTCGCTTTGACATTGTGTTCCTTGACATCTATCTGCCCGGCGAGAGCGGGGTCGACATTGCCAGAAGCCTGAAGGAGGTATCCCCCGGCACGGGGATCGCGTTCGTGACGACCAGCACGGATCACGCGGTGGACGCCTTTTCTCTGCATGCGTTGCACTATCTGGTCAAACCGGTGACGACGGAGGGGATCGTGGAGACGTTCCGTCGGTTGACCGAGCTGCGCAGCACGCACAGGGAGAGCATCACGCTCATGGTGGGTTCGGAGTGGAACACCGTGTTCCTGGATCAGATCAGCCTTCTTGAAAACGACGGGCATGCGGTGAACATTTCGCTGTCCGACGGACGTCGGCTGAAAGTGTGGCAGAATTTCGGAGAGCTGCAGGAGAAGCTGGACGGAAGCTTTCTGCAGATCAACCGCGGCCTCATCGTCAATATGGACTATATCGTGCGGATGGGAGTGGACACCTGTACCATGGAGGACGGGAGCTGTCTGCCGATCACCGTGCGGCACAGCGCAGGGATCCGGGCGGCCTACGGCAACTATGTGTTCGACCGGCTGTCCCGGCGGAAAGAATTGCAATGATGAAAATGTCGGCGAAAGGAGCCGGAAAGGAGGTACGTCATGCTGGTCTATCTGCAGCAGGCATTGGGCTTTTTTATACAGCTCTATCCCTGCGCGCTGATGATCTTTTTGCCTTTTCGCGAGGAGGCGTACCGTTTCCGGCGCAGGGTGATCTATCTCTGGCTGACGCTTGCCTCGGCGGCTTTTGCCTGCGGGTATGCGGCGCTTGTGTGTCTGCGCGACATGGAGAAGTACCGCAACCACATCGCCATATCGAATCCCAGCATGCTGGCCGCGATGCTGCTCATATTGGCGGCGTATATCTGGCTGGTGCGGGAATCGATGCTCAAGAAGCTGTTGGTTTTCTTTTGCGTGCTGTTCTACGCGATCATCGTGTTTATACTGGTCAACACGTTTCATCTGTATATCCCGAGCCAGGGAGATACGATTTCGTATGCGTATAGTGCTGAGATTCTGTCGCTGTACGCGGGCGTCACGGTCGTACTGCTGCCTGTGACGCTGCTCTTTGTACTCCGACCGCTCAGAATATATATCCGGGAGATCGACCCGAAAAACATGAAGAGGGAGTTCTTGATCCTGATCCTTTCGACGCTGCTCTTTGTCACCGTGACATTCTACTGCGACAAGATCACCGGCAGCCGCGATTCATTAGATTCATTAGAGCTGGGAACCCTCGTGCAGCTGCGCTGCGTTCTGATGCTGGTCATCCTGGTGAATCAGTTCGTGCTCTACTGGATGGTCTTTCGGGAGTCGGTACGGCAGAAGCGGGACAACGAGCGCCAGAGGACGCTGGAGATCCAGGAGCTGCAGTATGAGAAGATCGTCGGCGATATGGAGAACACCCGGCGTATGCGCCACGACCTGCGCCATCACTACAACACCTTAAACGACATGCTGAACCGGGGACAGACGGAGGAGATGAAGGCGTACCTGGCCGGGGTGATCGACACCACTGTCAAGCGGGACACAGAGCTGTACTGCAAAAATCTGACGGTCAACGGTCTGCTGCAGTACTACGTCGGTCTCGCCCGGGACGAGGGGATCCGCTGCAGGGTCCGTGCCGAGTGCGGAGATCTGACGGTCGAGTCCGCGGATCTGACCGTGCTGTTCGGCAACGCGATGGAGAACGCGATCAACGCCTGCCGGAAATATCCGGGGAAGCGATGGATCGACGTACAGGTCGGAGCGATGCAGGGTTCGCTCGCGATCGAGATCTCGAATTCCTGCAGGGGCGTGCGAATAAACCGCCATTACCAGACGGAGGACGGGTTCTCGCCCGCGGAGGCGTTTTTGAGCGATCACGGCGGCGGCTATGGCCTGCGCAGTATGGCGAGCACCGCGCAGAAGTACGGCGGCAGCGCCAGCTTCCGCTTCAACGCTGAGAAGGAGACGTTCACGTCGCGGGTCTGGCTGAATATACATGAATGATTGATTGAGCCGTGTCGGATGGCGGCGGACGCATGCCAAAGCGCAGGGCTCATCAAATAGAAGAAAAAAATAAGCAAAAATGGAGGATGCAACTATGACAATCAACAAAAAACAAGAGGGAACAACACTTGAGATCGCAATTGAGGGACGTCTCGACACGACGACCGCTCCACAGCTCGAGGCGGAACTGAAGCACAGCATCGACGGCATCACGGCTCTGACGATGGATTTCGCGAACCTGGAGTACATCTCATCCGCGGGTCTGCGCGTGCTGCTGTCTGCGCAGAAGGTGATGAACAAGCAGGGCTCCATGGTGGTTCGCCATGTCAACGAGACGATCAGCGAGATTTTTGAGGTGACCGGCTTCGTCGATATTCTGACGATCGAGTAAGAGAAAGAGGACGTCCGGGCGTATCACGATCCGGAATAACATTTATGACAGAAATGGCACAGAGAAAGGAAGAAACCGCATGAACGACGCGAAAAAACCGATGGTACCGCTGGAAAAAAAGGTATTCCGGGCGATATTGGGGGTTCTGGCACTGACGCTGGTGGTGGTGATCACGGTTATTTCTTTTCAGCTCGGACAGCTGAGAGAGAGCATGATCTCCGCAAACAAAGAGACCGGTCAGGAAGTGGAGGGGCTTTCTTCACAGGCGGTAGGCGATATCATGGAAGACAGCCTTCTGCGCCTGACAACGGAAAAAGCCGGAACGGCGGACGCCGTGTTTTCAGACTTTGCGCGGACCGTTTCCGTTCTGGCCCAAAGCGCGCAGTACCTGTATGAACACGAAGAAGAATACGGGGACGTCGCTGTCCACCTGCCGGATCAGAAAAACGGCACCGAGCTCGACGTATATGTCACCTACTCGGAAAATGCCGATCTGGATTCGCGGGACTTTACAGACGAGCAGAACCTTGTGGGAAATCTGCAGGGAGAGCTGCTGTCGGTGACGGCCCAGAACGAAGAGATCAATTCCGATTATTTCGCGTCTGAATCAGGGTTTATGCTTCAGGCGGACGACATTTACCAGGGGCAGTTTGACGAGCAGGGAAACCTGCTCAGCTTTGAGGCGAAGGAGCGGCCCTGGTACAAAGAAGCGGTGGAAAAGGGAGGAATCCATTTTACCGATCCTACACGTGACGTTTCCACGGGGGATTTTGCCATCATGTGCAGTACCCCGGTATACCGTCAGGATGAGCTGGTGGGCGTGGCCGGCGCGGGCATGTACCTCTCCGGTCTGGAGGAGACGGTGGCGGATGCCGTGATCGGTGAATCCGGTTCGGCGTGCCTGATCGACGGACACGGGGATATTATCTTCTCCACCAGGGAATTCGGCGAGCTGGCATCCGGCGGCGAAACGCTTGCCAACGCGCTGGAAAATACGCAGGGCGACCTGAACGGGTTTATTTCCGCGGCGATCGGCGGGGCGCAGGAGATATCCCTGCTCCCGGTGGACGGGGAGAACGTCTATGTTTCCTGCGCCTCCCTTGATACGGTGGGCTGGACGCTGCTCTCGGTGCTTCCGGAGGACACTGTAACGTCTGCGACGACGGAGCTGATCGAGGCGCTGGGAAGAAAGAACAGCGAGATGGTGCAGGAGGCGGACCGCCTGTTCCTCTCTGCGTTTGGCCTGCTGCTGATCGCTGCGGTGCTGCTGGTGGTCATCACCTACATTATTTCCAGACGGCTGTCCTCGCGGCTTGTGCGCCCCATTGTGGACCTTACGAACAAGGTAAGCGCCATCAAGGGAGATGACTTATCCTTTCGCTGGGATCAGCAAACGAACGATGAGATCGATGTGCTGGCGGATTCCTTCGGCACCATGACGAAGCGCATTGAGCAGTATATCGTAGACATCACGGCGATCACGGCGGAGAAGGAGCGCATCGGCGCGGAGCTCTCCGTGGCGAAGCAGATCCAGGCGGATATGCTGCCCTGTATCTTCCCGGCGTTCCCGGAGCGGGATGATTTCGACATCTACGCGAATATGTCGCCTGCCAAGGAAGTGGGCGGAGACTTCTACGATTTCTTCCTGCTGGACGACGACCACCTCGTGATGGTGATGGCGGACGTGTCGGGCAAGGGAGTCCCGGCCGCGCTGTTCATGGTGATTTCCAAGACGATCATCAAAAACCAGACGCAGTTCTCAGATTCCCCGAAGCAGATCCTGGAGACGGCGAACAACCTGCTGCAGGAGAACAATGCGGAGGATATGTTCGTGACGGTCTGGCTGGGTATTCTGGAGATCTCCACCGGCAAGCTCAAGGCGGTGAACGCCGGGCATGAGTACCCGGTGACCCGTGGAGCGGACGGAAAGTTTGAGCTTCTGAAGGATAAGCATGGCATGGTGCTCGGGACAATGCCGGGTATGAAGTACAGGGAATACGAAGCTGAGATCGAGGAGGGCGGCTGTCTGTTCCTGTACACGGACGGCGTCGCGGAGGCGACCGATACGAAGAACGAGCTGTACGGCACCGAGCGGATGCTGGAGGCGTTGAACCGCGATCCGATGGCGAAGCCGCAGCAGCTGCTCGTCAACGTGAGGGCGGACATCGACGCGTTTGTGGGCGACGCCCCGCAGTTCGACGATATCACGATGCTGGCGATGGAGAGAAAAAAACAGTGAGAGCTTTCATACATAAAGGACTTTCAAAACACAGGGCAGGAGACAAGGGATCCCGGAAGCGTGCCGGAGGCTTCGCCGCGCTCGCGGCTGCCGTCCTTCTGACTGCAGGCACGTTCACAGGCTATTGCTCGGCGAATGAGCCGGAGCGCGTGACGCGGGAGGATGTCAAGATCGGCTGTATCATCGCGGAGGAATACGGATTTTTCTCCGAGCAGCTCTCGGCGGCGGCGGAGAGCTTAAGCAGGCAGGGCCTCATAGGGGAATACGATCCTCCTGAGGGCGTACGCCCGGCGCAGGAGGTGTGGGACGACATCTGCGACGTGCAGCAGATCGAGAACGCGGAGTTTGTGAAAGAGAGCTTTTACAATACGGACCAGATGGAAGAGAGTGAGATGGAGGATGTCTTTTTCCACGAGAGCGATGTCGACCTGATGCTGGTCTTCGGGACGGTGGCGGGCGTCTGGCTCACCGAGAACGCCTCGGAGCTTCCGTTTGAGTATATGGTCTTCGCGAGCGCCGACCCGATCTCGGGCGGGATCGTGAAGAGCGAGACGGAGCGCTTCAACGACATCTCGTTCGCCCATGTGGATCCGGGACGGCTCGGCAGACAGACTGAGCTGGCCTACGAGATCATGCCGTTCGACTCGATCGGCGTGGTCTATGAGGATTCCGAGGCTGCCTACAGCTATTCCGGGATCGCCCAGCTCGAGGCCCTGAGTGAAGAGAAGGGGTTTGAGATCCACAGACTGCATGTGGATGAGCCGAGCAAGGACAACGACTATGACCGCTACTACAATGAGCTGAAGGCCGCATACCATGAGCTGATCCCGGACATTGACGTCCTGTACATCACGACGGGAATGATCGAGGACGAAATGCTGCCCTGGCTGCTCGAGGAGGTACACGAGGCGGGGATCATCACGGTGGCGGAGACCGCGGAGAGCCAGGTGGAATACAGGGCGCTGATGCACATTACGATGACGGACGCGCCGGAGGAGGGAGGCTTCCTCGCGCAGACGCTGGTGGACTACCTGGACGGCACTCCGATCGGCGAGCTGAACCAGGTATTTTTGATCACGCCGCATATCTCCCTGAATCTGGAAACGATCCGGAAGACAGGCGCGAAGATCCCGATGAGCGTGTACCTGATCGCGGACAAGATCTACGAAGGGCAGGAGACAGACGCGCTGTCCGGGACGGAAAAAGAAAATGAATCGTAAGATTGGAAGAGGGAACATGCACAACAGACAACGACTCATGATAGAGCTTCTGGCGTTGCTGCTGACAGTGATCACGCTGGTCCTGGGCGGGCTGATGTATTTCAGCAACCTCAAGAATACCAGACAGAATCTGATCGGCGTGGAGCTGGCGGATTTTATCTACAATACCGATTACAGTACAAAGTTTGGCAAGCGGATCGAGACGTTCTACGGGATGCAGGAAGACCTGATCGAGCTGCGGGACTCGCTCGACGACGTGGATCAGCTGCACATACTCTCTGTGGAGAACCGGCTGCTGTTCTCCACGGAGCCGGCGATGCTTCCGGAACGCGCGTATTCCATGCCCGCGGGGAACAATATGAGCGACGCGAGTCACCTCTACTGCATGTACGCGGTGGGCGCCGACGCGCGTATCCTGACGGTCAGCAAGGTCTCAGACATACAGCGGGAGATGGGAGGTTATCTCCTGAAGCTCGTGGGGATCGCGGCGGCCGGCCTTGTCCTTGTGCTGCTGCTGATCCATCTGGCCTGGCGGCTGATCCCGGATGGGAAAAAAGCGTACCGCGTCGCGGCGGTCGTGCCCCTGATCTGGATCGCGGCGTTCAGTGCGATGACGGGCGTGGACGCGTACCGCGACTACGCCGGGACTTCCCGGGAGCTCTGCGGGCACATCGAAGAATCCGTGCGGGCGGATATCGCGAAGGTGGAGGCGCTCGGCGTCGCCCGGGAGGACTTCTACGGGGTGGAGGCCTACCTGCAGCGCTACACGGATCTGATCCCGGAGGTGGAGAAGCTGTCCCTCGGGGAGGACGACGAGCTCTCCTACAGGATGTCGGCGGATCACCGCCGCAAGATGGCGCTGGATTATATCCTGCAGGCGGTGCTGCTTCTGACATTTTCGATTCTGATCCTGGCGGAGTACCAGTTTTTTGTCACGAATACGGGAACACTGACGGAGGGACAAAATGGAACAGTCTGAATTTATGAAACAGAATGCGTTTGTCCGCCTGATCTTCGTGTTCGCATTTTTCGCCTCGTCGATCGGCGACTCGTTCAACGTCGTCTACATCCGGCAGATGGCGATGGCGGTGTCGGGCGTGAACATGGATCTGCTGGTGAGCCTTCCGATCACCTTTCTCTCGGCGATGACGGCGCTGGGCGTGATCGTCTCCGGCGGGATCTGCAGGCGGACGAAGCGCTTCGGCTCTTTTCTGAGCGTCGGGGTGATCGCACTGATGCTCGGGCTGATCGTGCGGGGAGCCGCGACGGATTACCGCATGCTGTTCCTCGGTTTCGGCATCTCCGGTCTCGGGAACGGCTGCCTCTTTATAGGCATACGCTACTATGCGTTCCTCTTTGCGGACGACAGGCAGAGGATGCGCGCGCTCGTGTATGTGAACGGCGGCGCGTTCGCCGGGCAGTGCATGGGCACGATCCTGGGCGGTATCCTGGCGAATCAGCTGGCGTACTCCCATATTTACATGGGCTCCGCTGTGCTTTTGCTGGTGCCGTTAGTGATGTCGCTGAAGGTGCGGATCGCGGGGAAGGTGGAGGCGGGAAGCTACGCGGACATCTTCCGGGTGCTGAAGAACGTGCGCGCGTTGAAATTCCTGCTGTTTTTGCTGCTGCCGGTCTACACCTGCTCGGTCTTCATCTCGTACATCGTGCCGCTCTTTGTCAACGAATACGGGTATTCCGCGACGGTCGCCTCGGTGCTGATGCTGGTGAACTACCTGCTCTGCGCGTACGTGGGGCCGTTCATGACCGATTTTGTCTCCGACCGGATGTCGTCCCTCAAGGCCACATTCCTCTACATGGCGGCGAGCGCGGTGCTGATCATGCTGTACGGCTGGGTCGCGGTGATGCCGCTGCTGGTGCTGGCCGTGGTGCTCTGCGGAGTGCTGGATTCGTTCGGCCTCTCGGTGATCATGGACGCATTCACGAAGACGAAGACCACCCAGACTTATTCTGACAACGACGCGCTGATCATTTATATCCTGGTGTCCAGGGTGGGGCAGATGATCGGGCCGACGCTGATCGTGCTGTCCGGAAGCGTGATGTCCCTGGGACTGTTTCTGCTGGTCGGGCTCGTGGCATATCTCGCGCTGGCGGGGATTCCAAAGAAATCCTGAGTTACCTGAAGGATTAGCTTCGCGTCGCTGATCACAGAGTGAACAAATGTTTCGGACGGAAAATAAGAAAGACGATCTACAGGAGGTAGCGAAACATGGATTATGTGAGGGAGACGGATATCCCGTTTCTGATGGAAATGTTTGACGAGAATTTCGGCGAGCGTTATATGTCGGAGGAGGAGATGCGCCGGCACATCAGCGATGAGGACGAATTCTTTTACGCGGCGAGGCGCGAGGACGGCCGCCTTGCGGGGATCGCGCTGTTCGGGGTGGAACCGGAGCAGACGCTGCACGAGGAGACGAAGATCCCGCTTGAGGAGCTGAAGCGGCTGGCGCATGGGAAGAAGCTGGTCAAATTCCGGAGCATGTGCATGGCCTCGGACTGTCAGGGACAGGGGGTAGGCTCAAAGCTGCTGGCCGACGCGATCGCGGATCTGAGGAGCCGCGGGAGATTCGGAGCCATCACCTCGCTGATCTGGGCGTACGACGGCAAGGTCCCGGCGCGGGGAGCGCACTTGCGGAATGGCTTCCGCTATCTGCACAGGGTTTCCCGCCCGTGGTACCATATGAAGGATTATTACTGCGTTTTCTGCAAAGGCCGCTGCAAATGCGACGGCGAGCAGTACGTTCTGGAGCTGGAGGGCGAACATGCGGGCGGGGCCCCGGACGGTGAGGCAGGATGAAGGAGGGATTCAGATGAAAGAAATGACGATCGAGGCGAAAGTGGAAAACATTCCGGAGGTCGTTGACTTTGTGAGTGAACAGATCGAAGCGTACGGCTGTCCTGTGAAGACCCAGCTGCAGATCGACGTGGCGGTCGACGAGCTGCTTGCCAACATCGCGAATTACGCGTACGCTCCCGGGACCGGAAAGGCTACGGTACGTGTGGAGCTGCTGGAGGATCCCATCCGTGTGAGGATCACATTCATCGACAACGGCGTGCCTTATGATCCGTTGAAGAAGAAGGATCCGGACGTCACGCTCTCCGCGGAGGAGCGCAAGATCGGCGGGCTCGGCATCTTCATGGTGAAAAAGAGCATGGACGACATGAGCTATGAATACAAAGACGGACAAAATATCGTCCGGATCACGAAGAATATATAAGACAAAACAGGCATGGGAGGAAATGACATGGCAAACACGATTTTCAGGGAAAAGAGTCTGGAGCGGGTATCCTCGCCCGAGCAGCTGAACGATTACATCCGGGTGACGAACCCGGGGATCTGGCTGACGCTCTCGGCTGTCATCGTGCTGCTCGCAGGTTTCATCGTCTGGGGAGTCGTCGGCTCGCTCGAGTCGAGGGTGAGTGTGGCCGCCGTCTCAGAGGCCGGCACGACGAACTGCTACGTCCGGGAGGATGAGATTGCCAGAGTCGAAGAGGGGGACGTCGTGCGCATCGATGGAGAGGAGTATACGGTGGCGGAGATCGCCGCTGAGCCGGTCGCCGTGGACGAGAGCTTTTCCGAGTACGCGCTGCGCGTCGGAGCACTGTCCGTGGGCGAGTGGGTCTATCCGGTGACGGTGAGCGTTGCGCTGCCGGACGGCGTCTACGAGGCAGTGGTTGTCACGGAGCAGGTCTCTCCGGTCTCATTCCTGTTTAACTGAGGTGATCCATGGTGAAGAAAAAACAGAACGTACCAATCAAAAACGGCGTGGCGAAGGTACCTGTCGTGATGCAGTTGGAAGCGCTCGAATGCGGCGCGGCGTCGCTGACGATGATTCTTGCCTACTACGGAAAGTGGATCCCGCTTGAGCAGGTCCGCGCAGACTGCGGCGTATCCAGGGACGGATCCAATGCGAAAAACGTCCTCAAGGCCGCGCGCAGCTACGGCCTCCAGGCCAAGGGCTACCGTTACGAGCCGGAGATGCTGAAGGCGAAGGGGACTTTCCCCTGCATCATCCACTGGAACTTCAATCATTTCGTCGTCCTCTGCGGATTTAAGGGGGATAAGGTCGTTTTAAACGACCCGGCGAAGGGCAACTACACCGTCTCGATGGAGACCTTCGACCAGAGCTTCACGGGCATCTGTCTGATGTTTGAGCCAACAGAGAGTTTCGAGCCGGGCGGAAAGCCGAAGAGCGTGCTTTCCTTTGCAAAAAAGCGTCTGGTCGGTGCCGGTGCAGCAATCGTATTTGTCGCTCTCACGACGACGATCACCTCGATCATCGGCATTATTCAGCCGGTGTTCTCGCGGATCTTCTTAGATCGTCTGCTCACGCGTCAGAACCCTGAATGGTTCTGGCTGTTTTTCACGACACTGGCGTTTGTCTCGATCATGCAGCTTGTGGTGGCGTTTGCCCAGGCGAAATCGAATTATCTGATCCAGGGCAAGCTCGCCGCGGTCGGGAACACCTCCTTTATGTGGAAGGTGCTGCGCATGCCGATCGAATTCTTCAGTCAGCGCATGGCGGGAGACATCCAACAGCGGCAGGATGCGAGCGCCTCCATCGCGGCTACGCTTGTGAACACTTTCGCTCCGCTCGTGCTGAACGCGGTGATGATGATCTTTTATCTCATCGTCATGCTGCGCTACAGCCCGCTGCTCTCGCTGGTGGGCATCGCCTCGATTCTGCTCAATGTGGCAATGTCGCGTGTCATATCGAAGAAGCGCGTCAATATCACCCGCGTGCAGATGCGCGACGCCGGCAAGCTGGCTGGCTCGACGGTTGCGGGCATCGAGATGATCGAGACGATCAAGGCGAGCGGCGCGGAGACCGGCTACTATGAGAAATGGGCAGGTTATCAGGCCAGCGTGAACACGCAGCAGGTGCGCTTCGCGAGGCTGAACGAGTACTTTGGGATGATTCCGACGATGATCACTGAGCTGGCCAATACCGCCGTGCTGGTTCTGGGCGTCCTGTTTGCGATCCAGGGGCATTTTACCATCGGTATGGTGATGGCGTTCCAGAGCTTTTTGAGTGCGTTTACGGGACCGGCCATGACGCTGATCGAGGCGGGACAGTCCCTCCAGGAGATGCGCACGCAGATGGAGCGCGTGGAGGATGTCATGGAGTACCCTACCGATGTCAATTATAAGGACGAGGGAGGGTACGATGAGGATGCCGAGTTCGACAAGCTCTCGGGCAGTGTGGAGATGAAGAATGTGACTTTCGGGTACTCCCGGCTTGCCGAGCCCCTGATCGAGGACTTCAACCTGACGCTCAAGCCCGGCAGCCGTGTGGCCTTTGTCGGAGGCTCCGGCTGCGGCAAATCGACGCTCTCCAAGCTGGTCTCCGGGCTCTATCAGCCGTGGAGCGGGGAGATCCTCTTCGACGGCAAGCCCATGAAGGACATCGACCGCAGCGTGTTCACAGGCTCGCTCGCGGTCGTGGACCAGGACATCATCCTCTTCGAGGACACGATACGCAACAACATCAAGATGTGGGATGATTCGATCGAGGACTTTGAGGTGATCCTCGCGGCGAAGGACGCCCAGCTCCACGAGGATATCATGCAGCGCGACGGCGGATACGATTATGTGCTCACCGAGGGCGGCAAGGACTTCTCGGGCGGGCAGCGCCAGCGCATGGAGATCGCCCGCGTCTTGGCGCAGGATCCGACTATCATCATTCTGGACGAGGCCACGAGCGCGCTCGACGCCAAGACCGAGTACAAGGTCGTGAAGTCCATCAAGGACAGGGGTATCACCTGCATCGTGGTGGCGCACCGCCTGTCCACCATCCGCGACTGCGACGAGATCGTCGTCCTGGACCACGGCAAGGTCGTGGAGCGCGGAACGCACGAAGAACTGTACGCAAAGAACGGCTACTATACGCAGCTCGTCTCGAACGAATAGGGGTGTGGTCATGGGTTGGTTTAGTGAACAGATAAAAGAGAGAAAAAAATATGATCAGAACACCTTCGAGGAAGCGTTCCTCGGGATCTCGGACGCCGTCACAGGCGCGCGCGTATCCGCGGCGTTCGCGGACGACAGGAGCCGCGCGAAGGACGCGATCGACGCGATCCTCAAATTTTACCATGTGAGATCGCAGGAAGTGCCGGATAGCATCACGGACTTAAACGAACAGCTGGAGTTCCTCATGCGTCCCTACGGTATCATGCGCAGGACGGTCGTCCTGGAGAAGGGCTGGTACAAGGACGCCATCGGGGCGATGCTCGGCGTGCGCAGGTCGGACGGCTCCATCGTGGCACTCATTCCCGGGGCCCTGAGCGGATATACTTTCTTTGACGCGGAGACGGGAAAGACCGTGAAGGTCTCACGGAAGAACGAGGAGCTTTTCAAGGATGAGGCGATCGCCTTCTACAAGCCGTTCCCGCTCAAGAAGATCAGCTTCGCCGACGTCCTGCGGTACATCGCCGGGATCCTCGCGCCCGCCGACTACGTGCTGGCGGCGGGCGCCACCCTTGCGGTCACCCTTGTAGGCTTGCTCAGCCCGAAGCTGAACCAGCTGCTGTTCGGACTGGTCGTGGAGGACAGGGATCTGGCGCTGCTTGCGTCCATCGGGGTATTTATGGTCTGTGTGACGGTTTCCAGGCTGATGCTTGAGGCGGTGAAGAACCTTTTCATGGCGCGGATCCAGACGAAAATGAACATCACCGTGGAGGCCGCGACGATGGCGCGCGTCATGTCGCTCCCTGCCGCGTTCTTCAAAGACTACAGCTCGGGCGAGCTTTTCACGCGGACGCAGAACATGAACGCGCTGTGCTCCATGCTGGTGGAGGCCGTATTCACGACGGGGCTCACCTCTCTGTTTTCCCTGATCTACATCACGCAGATCTTTGCCTATGCGCCCGCGCTGGTGGCGCCCGCGCTGCTGATCATTCTGGCGACGCTGATCGTCACCGTGGTCACCGCGCTGACGCAGATCAAGGTGTCGCGCAGGCAGATGGAGCTAGGCGCCAAGGTCAGCGGTATGAGCTACGCGCTGATCACAGGCGTGCAGAAGATCAAGCTCTCCGGGGCGGAGAAGCGCGCGTTCGCCCGCTGGGGAAATCTATATGCGAAGCAGGCGAAGGTGCTTTACAATCCGCCCGCGATCATCCGGTACAACGCTGTGGTCACCACGCTGATCACGCTGGCGGGTACCTTTGTCATGTACTACATGGCGATCGTGAGCAATGTCGCCGTGGCGGATTACTACGCGTTCAACGCGGCGTACGGCATGGTGAGCGGGGCGTTTTTGTCCCTTACAGGACTCGCGCTCAGCGCGGCGAACATCAAGCCGATCCTCGACATGGCGAAGCCGATCATGGACGCCATACCCGAAGTGTCCGAGGGCAAGCAGGTGATTACGCGGCTCTCCGGCGGCATCGAGCTGAACAATGTTTCGTTCCGCTACAACGACCACATGCCGAACGTGGTGGACGATCTCTCCCTGAAGATTCGTCCCGGCCAGTACGTGGCGATCGTCGGCGCGACAGGCTGCGGCAAGTCTACGCTCATGCGCATCATGCTTGGCTTTGAGACGCCGCAGAAGGGCGCGGTCTACTACGACGGCAAGGATATTAACGGCATCGACTTGAAGTCACTGCGCCGCAGGATCGGCACTGTGATGCAGACCGGCGGGCTGTTCCAGGGAGACATCTTTTCTAATATCACGATCTCTGCGCCGTGGCTGACGCTCGACGAAGCGTGGGAGGCGGCGGAGCTTGCGGGCATCGCGGATGATATCCGCAGAATGCCGATGGGGATGAACACGATGATCTCCGAGGGCAGCGGAGGTGTATCCGGCGGACAGCGCCAGCGGCTGATGATCGCGCGGGCCATCGCGCCGAAGCCGCGGATCCTGATGTTTGACGAGGCGACGAGCGCGCTCGACAATCTCACGCAGAAGAAGGTGTCCGAGTCTCTCGATAAGCTGAAGTGCACGAGGATCGTCATCGCGCACCGCCTTTCCACGATCAAGCATTGCGACCGCATCGTCTACCTCGAGAAGGGGAAGATCGTCGAGGACGGCACATACGAGGAGCTGATCGCGAAGAACGGAAAGTTCGCGGATCTGGTGGCGCGTCAGCGCCTGGACGATCCGGACGAAGCGACTCAGACGACAGCGTAAAATTTTTTCGATATTTTCCTAACAGGGATCTGTGTCTGACGTATAAAAAAGTGAAGAGCAATAGGACAAAATATATTTTAAAGATCAAGGAGGTTACAGTATGAATCAGAAAGAGATCATGGAGAAAATGAGGACGGCAAAGTCTGCGGAGGAGGTCGCGGAATTCTTTCAGACCCGGGGACAGAAGATCACCGCGGAAGAGGCGAAGAATCTTTATGACGCGGCGCATGCGGCGGGAGAGCTCTCAGACGGGGAGCTGGGTGCGGTCGCTGGCGGCGGCGAGTATACCGACGACGGCTATCTGATCGTTTCGCCGTTTTACGGCTGCAACAAGTGCACCAACGCCTTGAACTGGTGCACGTTCTGCGGTTACTCGCATACGCACAAAAAAGGGTGGATGTACTGCGAAGTAAACAAGCGATAAGGGCGGCAGCACGGCGCTGCGCCGCAGAAAATAAAAGAACAAGGGCATGGACGCTGAGGAGGGCTGTCGTATTTCGCGACAGCTCTTTTCTGTGCGGAAGGAGCCGCCGATTGCACAAACGTCAGGTTTGATTGCACAAACGTCATCCACGAATTACTCAATTTATGATAAAATATGGTTGCACCATATTAACAAATGGTACGTTACGGCGTATCAATAGTTGAAATCCGAAAGACGATGCGAAAAGAAAGGAGTAAGAGAGGAGAATAGACGATGAAAGACAGGAGGCGCTTTTATGGACGGGATAGAAAGGACATTGAGGGTACTGTTTGATTTCCAGCGCTTTTCCGGAAACAGGCGGCTGGGCAGGCTGATCCGCGATGCCGAGGAAGCGAGGGCCGGAGTGGGACTGGACGACAGCGAGCTGGAGCTGAACGCCGCCGGGGACGCGGATGCGCTGCGGCTCCGGACGAAAGACGAGGATAAGCTATGAATACCGCCATCACGCCCGAGAAACTATATCAGGATTACCACGAGAAAGTGGAGCGGTACATCAGTTCTCATGTGTCGAATGAGCACGACAGGGCGGATCTGAAGCAGCAGGTCTTTCTGAACGCGATCTCGGCGCTGGACGGCTATGATCCGGCGCGCAGCGCGCCTGGGACATGGCTCTATGTCATCACGCGCAACGCGGTGACGGATTACTATCGCAGGAGGAGCCGCGAGCCGGTGCCGGCCGAGATGGAGACGCTGGATCAGCCGGAGGAGCGTTCGCTCCTGGCGGACGTGGAGGACCGGCTGCTGACACAGGAGCTGCTCGAGACGCTTGCCGACGCGCTGGAGCGGCTTCCTGAGCGGGAGCGGAACATCGTGATTCTGCGCTTTTATCACGGGCTCTCCGCGCAGGAGACCGCGGACCGCATCGGCGTCAGCTACGCCAACGTCCGCGTCCTTCAGCACAACGCGCTGAAGAAGATGCGGAGATACTTAAGCGTTTGTGAAACAGATCATTTATAGCAAAAGGAGAAAAATATCATGAAAAAATTCGGTAATGCAATTTGGACAGCTATTTTCGCAGTCATTGTTTACGTCTGCTATTTCTTTGTCCCGGCCCTACATATGGACGGGTTTGTCTACGCCGGCTGCATTTTGATCGGCGCGACCGTGGCTTATCTGCAGGACGCGCTGCAGGGGAACAAGGAAAAGAAGAAGTTCAGCAATGCCATCTGGTGCGCCGTCTTTGCAGTCATCGTCTTTGCCTGCTATTTCCTTATTTCGGCCCTGCACTTTGACGGAATGCTCTACGCTGGCTGCATTTTACTCGGCGCGACCGCGGCCTATCTGCAGGATGCGCTGACTGGCAGCAAGGAAAGATAAACAGGAGCAGCATTCGCGGAAAGAGTTGTGAAGATTTTTGCCGGAGATAGGAGCTAAGAGATGTATGCAGACGTTCCATATATAAAATACCTGATGGAGAATTACGCGGCGGATCCCTCCTTCCGCGAGCGGCTGCAGGCGCGGCCGCAAGAGACCCTGCAGGAGCGCGGCATCCCGCTTGACGCGGAGATGGCGCTGGAAGCGTGCGATATGCTGTGCGGACAGGCGAGGGAGATGCGCACTCCGGAGGAGCAGAACCGCTATCTGCAGGAGTACCGGGCGTACCAGCGGGAGATCGTGGAGGAATACGAGATCAGGATCGCGGACGACGCGTTCGCCGAGCGCGAGATCTGCCTCTGGAGCCGGCAGGTACACCGGAGGTGCCGCATGGAGAGCCGTCAGATCCGGAAGCACGGGGCGATCCATTATTTCCCGCTCCTGTTTGAGCTGGGCGACGGATGCAGTGTACAGTGTCCGTTCTGCGGCGTGGACGCGCCGCGCTGGAGAGAAAATTTTGCCTACACGCCGGAGAACGCTGGACTGTGGAGAGAGATCCTCAAGCGCAGCGTCCGCTATCTGGGACGCGTCGCGGGGACGAGCAGCTGCTATATGGCGACGGAGCCGTTCGACAATCCGGACTACGAGAAATTCGTCTACGATTTCCGCGCGGTCACGGGGCTGGTTCCGCAGACGACGACGGCTGTGGCGGAGCGGGATCCGGAGCGCATCCGTGCCTTTATGAAAGAGCTGGGGCCGGACGCCATGGGGAAGGCCGCGATGCGCTTCAGCATACGCAGTCTGCGCCAGCTGGAGAAGATACAGGAGATCTACCGTCCGGATGAGCTGAAGGATATTGAGCTTCTGCCGAATAATCCGGAGTCGCTGACGAAATATTCCCTTTCCGGGAGAGCCATCCGCCTGTGTGAACGCATGGGCGAGAAGGGCAGAGAGAAGTTCATCCGCTATGGGATCAGCTGTACCGCCGGGCTGCGGGTGAACCTGGTGAAAAAGACCATGGAATTCATCGAGCCTGAACTGCCGTCGGGAGAGTATCCGAACGGATACTGCATCCGGGAGACGCTTGGCTTTGCGGACGCGGATGAGTTCGAGACAGGCATGAAACACCTGTTCGGGACCTGGGCGCGCGCAGAGCTGCCCGAGGACAGGGTCCTGCATTTCAACGCGGTGTGCAGGATCGCAGAAAAAGAAGACTGCGTGGAATTCTGGGGAGACGGCGTGGGCTGCAGTCTTGCGAAGGACGAGGACTTCCTGCGGGCAGTCCGGATCGTCCGGGAAGCGGCCTCCACATTTGCGGAGGTCTGCCGGACGCTTTCCGCGCAGGATCGCCGCGCGCTTCTGCTCTGGCAGAAGTTCCAATATCTGTATGAAAGAGGTTATGTGCGATGGGCGTGAAAAAGATCTGCCTGGTGACAATGCCTTTCTGCACCGCGAAAGCCCCTGTGATGGGCTTGAGCCTGCTGAAAGCGGCCGCGGAAAAGCGCGGCATAGATGCGCGCGTCGTCTACGCGAACCTTCGTTTCGCGCGCCTGATCGGGGCGGAGGCTTATTTCCGGCTGGATGAGATCGCGGCTATGTATATGCAGCTGATCGAGGCAGTATTTTCGCCCTACGCCGGCTACGGCCATGTGCCGTCCAGGCAGGAGACCATGGAGTATTTCCGGGGCGCCGGATACGAACGGATCACGGCGGATTTTTTTTCGCTGGTCCAAAAGTGCGATCCGCTGGTCCCGGGGTTCCTGGACGCGCTGTCCGATGAAATCCTCGCGGAAGATCCGGACGTCGTCGGCTGCACCTATACCTTTGCCCAGTGCAACGCCGACCTTGCGCTTCTGAAGCGGATCAAGGAAAAGGCGCCAAAGACCGTCACCGTGATCGGCGGCAGTTCGGTCGGCCCGGAGAGGGGGCAGGCGCTTGTGGACCGCATGGGGCAGGTGGATTACGCGTTTGTGGGGGAATCGGACGACAATTTCTGCGACGCGCTGGATCTGATCGCGGAGGGCAGGACCGAAGAGCTGCATAGGCGCTTCCCGGAGGTGCTGCACAGGGGTGGGACCCCCGCCGTACACGCCGTCCGGGACCTGGACGCGGTTCCTTATCCGGATTTTGACGATTACTTTGCGGAGCTCTCCGCATCGGGACTTGCAGAGAGGGTGAGTGTCGACCTGCCGGTCGAGGCCTCCCGGGGCTGCTGGTGGGGTGAGAAGCACAGGTGCTGCTTCTGCGGGCTCCATCCCGATCCTGAGCTGCTGTGCTACCGCAGGAAGGACAGCCGGCGTTTCGCTGATGAACTGGCGTATCTGGCGGAGAGATATCAGGTGCGCAGCTTTTTCCTGACAGACTGCATCCTGGCGCGGGAGCACGTCAGAGAGCTGCCGGAGCTGCTGACAGGAAAGGGATATTCTCTCTTTTCCGAAGTCAAGACAAACATGACGAGAGAAGACGTCCACAGGCTGAGAAGGGCCGGCTTCACATCCTTCCAGCCGGGGATCGAGAGCCTGAACGATCATCTGCTCCAACTGATGCACAAGGGGAACCGCGGGATCAAACACGTGGAATTTTTGAAAAACGCAAAGGAGGCGGGGATCTACCTCGCATGGAACCTGCTGTATTCGTTCCCCGGGGAGAAGGCGGAATGGTATTATCACGACATGGAATTTTATCCGCTGTTGTTCCATCTGCCCGCGCCGCAGCTGAACCCGCACGGTTATCAGCGGCAGAGCATCTTTACGCAGCGGGCGGCGGACTATGGGGTGACGCTGAAGCCCGATGGGTATTACCCTTATCTCTTTGGAGAGGAGCTTGCGGGGGACAGCCGCTTCCACGAATTCTTTCTGGCGGATCCGCCGCAGAGCACGCCGTATTTTGACGAGCTCTTAAAGCTGGTTCTGGAATGGAAGCGTGCCAGCCGAAAAGGCTGCACCCTCAGCTACAGACTGCAGTACGGTCTTCTCGCGATCTACGACGGACGGCCCTGCGCCCTGCAGGAGACCTATGTGCTTGACGGCCTTGAGAAGGACGTCTGTCTCGCGGCGGACCAGGCGGTCAGGATAGACCGGCTGCTGGAAACCTGCGGGAAGCAGGAGAGAGACAGGGCGGAGGGAGTCCTGGAAGAGCTGATCCGGAAAAAGCTGATCCTGCGGATCGGGGACGAGGTGCTGTTCCTGGCCGTTCCGGAAAGGCAGAAGGTTCTCTGAACCGGTCGGTACCTATAAAAAGGGATACACATTATGTATCAAATAAATACCATATGTAGGAAAGGAGGTATTCCGTATGGAATGGACACAACAGAAACTGGAGGAACTGTACGTCGGCGTGCAGAAAAAAGCGATGACCGACGAGGCGTTCCGCAAGGAGCTTCTGGCCGACCCGACGAAGGCGATCGAAGCGTTCGCGGGCGAGAAGCTGCCGGACGGCTTTAAGCTCAAGGTGATCGAGAACGATCCGGCCTACACGGCGACCATGGTTCTCCCCGATATGATCGGGAGAGAGCTGACGGATGAGGAGTCCGAGACGGCGGCGGGAGGTTTGAGCATGCTCCTGATCGTCTCTGCCTGCGCGGCAGCCGTGGGCGTGGGTCCCGATGTGGGAGCATGCGCAGCAAAGGGCTGTATGGCAGAATTCGTTTGCGGCGGGGAAGCCTGCGCCGCGGCGGGAAGTATTGTCTGAGCAGTTTTAGTATGATGAAAAAAGAAAAGAGGAGGAAAAAAACATGGCATGGACAACTGAAAAGATCAACGAGGTATACGCGCAGATAAAGGAAAAGGCGGCACAGGATCCGGCGTTCCGCGAGAAACTCTGCAAGGATCCGGTCAAGACCGTAGAGGAGCTTACGGGGCTTAGCGTTCCGGAGGGTTACTCCATCCAGGTGATCGAGAAGGGCGACGGCATCGACGCAGTCTACACCAACGGCGCGCCGCTCAGCGAGGAGGAGCTTGACCAGGTGGCAGGCGGCACCTGCGGCGGCAATGCCTGCGCCGCGCAGGGCACCGGCGTCAGCCTCGACAAGTAAGCATGCGCTGGTCCAGATACAGCCGGCTGTTCCGCTCCAGGCGGAACGGCTGGCTGCTGTACAACTCCGCGTCCAATGCTTTCCTTCAGGTAGAGGAGAACCTGGTTCCGGTACTGGAGGCGATTCAAAAGGACGCGGACGGCTTTGACTTTTCCGGGCAGCCGCAGCTCTATTTCCTGCTGCGCAGCCACGGCTTTCTTGTGGAGGACGGACAGGACGACGCGCTGTACAATATCCTGAAGATGCACCGTCTGACCGAGACCTACGCCACCCAGACGCTGATGCTGACCGTGGCGATCACGCGGAACTGCAACTTCGATTGTTCCTACTGCTATGAGGGGAACCGGAGCGGCGCCCCGATGTCCGACGAGACGGCGGATAAGCTGATCGAGTTCATCCGGCTCCACACGGGGCTTAAGAACGTCGGGCTTGTGTGGTACGGCGGCGAGCCGCTGCTCGCGATCAATACCATTCGCCGCATCACGCGGGAAGTGGAAAAAATGGATAAGAAGTACAGCGCCAGCATGATAACGAACGGCTATCTGCTGACCGGGGAGATCGCGGACGAGCTGAACGATCTGCATGTCAGGGCGGTCCAGATCACACTGGACGGCAGGAAGGAGACGCACGATAAACGGCGTTACCTGAAAAACGGCGGTCCTACTTACGACCGCATCCTTCAGAATCTGGAAAGACTTCTGAAGTCCGGCTACGAGGGGCAGATCCACATCCGTGTGAATGTGGATACCAGAAATGAAGACGAATTCATCGATGTGCACCGGCAGGTCATGGCGCTCTGTCCGGAGGACAAAAAGAAGCAGGTGGCGGTCTACCCGGGCTTCGTGAAGGGGGACGACCATCCGGATGTGAGCTGCTTCTTCGACCCGGAGGACAAGGGCCGGTTCATCGCCGAGACGCACGAGAAATACGGAATCGACCCGCTGTCGCTTTTTCCGGGAAGGGCGCACGCCGGCTGTACGCTCACGAAGCGCAACGCTTATGTGGTGGGGCCGGACGGCGAGCTGTACAAGTGCTGGGACGACGTGGGCATAGAGTCCCTTGTGGTCGGCCATATCGACCGGTTCAACGACTGGAACATGGGGCTGATCGCTGAGGGTATGACCGGCTGTTCCTATCTGGACTCGCAGGAGTGCAGGGAGTGCTTTTACTTTCCCATCTGCGACGGCGGCTGCCACAAGGTGCGCATGAACCACAAGCGCGACGGCAAGATCGGAAGCTGCTGCTCTTATTTCAAGGGGCATCTGGAGGAGCTGCTGGAGCTGCACTACGAGGCGAAGATAAAAAAAGAGGCGGAACAGAGCGATGTACCGGTACCAGAGCATTGACGATCCTACTGAACAGCTCAGGCTTCTGAGAAAGCTTGGTTCCAAAGAGCCGGCGGCAAATGCTGCGGGCTCTTTGGAGCATCTGTTTTTGTCCGTGTCGTCGGACGAAGAGGAGATCGGAGTGATACGCGGCTGGTTCATTCCGGAGGATTCGGAATTTCAGATATTGATGCTGCTGGTTCTTCCCGGATGGCGCGACGCGGCGCTGCTTCGGGAGCTGATCGGCGCATTGCTTGTGCAGGCGGAGCGCCGTTATCATCCGAAGCTGTTTTTCTGGCGCTATCCCGTGAAAGCAGGCCGGGCGGATCCGATCGAGCGGCTTGTGCAGGGGATTTCCGGAGCCACGGCGCACACAGAGCCGTCCTATCACAGGTTCCGGGTGCATTTGCCGGGCTTTCGCACCAGGGCGGAGCGCTATTCGGATGAATATCTGGCGAGGAAGGGCTATCGCATCCTGCGAGCCTCAGAGCTGACTTCCGAAATGAAGGCCCGGCTCATGGACCGGATCCGCTCAGCGGATGACCGGGACGAGCTGAAGGACCTGCAGCCGTTTGTCAAGGAGTTCGACGAGGACACCAGTTTCTTTTTGCAGGAGCAGGAGAGTGATCTCCTGTGCGGCTGGGTGATTTGCCGCCTTATGGATCCCGCGACGCTGGAGGTGAGGCGCTGGTACGCTTTCCCGAGCCGGAGGGCGAAGATGGCGGGAGTCTGCCTCATGGGACGGTGGATCGACTACGTTTCCGCGCGGTACGAGGACATAGAGTTCATCGTGCGTGCGGACAACAGAGACATGCTACAGTTTAGCCGGTGGTATTTCGGCGAGGCGTTACAGGAGCTGTTCATGGAACAGGTCCTCAAAATCAAATTTATGGAAACGACGCATGTGCGTTTCAAATAAACTTTTCATGAAAAGGAGAAAGGGAACATGCAAACAAGAAAGAGGAACTTAGGGAAAAAGCTGATGGCAGCGGTGCTGAGCGCGGCAATGCTGCTCGGAAGCTGCACCTGCGCGTTCGCGGAGGAAGCTGCGGCTGCCGCAGCCGCGACGACGGAAAGCATCAAACTGTCGAACCTGCGCCTTACAAGCGGTGAACAGGTCATCGACCTCACGGGTGTGGAACTGGAAGTGGATGTCACCGCCACGGAAGACGAGCTGGAGGCGATCAGCCTGCATCTGGACGTGGACGGCGAGACAGCTGCCGTGGTGTGCTTCACCGGCACGGACACGCTCGGAGCGCTCCATCTGGAGAGCCCGACCCTTGGCGCCAAGGATTACCTGATCGACCCGGCGGTCGTGATGGCGCGTTATATGGACGAGGGGATCCAGTCGCTGATCGGCGTCCTCCAGAGCATCGACACGAAGGCAGTTGCGGACGGCATCGTGCAGGGGATGAATGATGTACCTGTTGAGCTGCCGGCAGAGCCGGAGACCGAGGCTGTCGTAGAGACAGAGGCCGAGGCTGCTGCTGCGGAAGAGACGCTGCCTGAGGTTACCGTGGAGGGTGACGTCGCGGCTGTCATCGAGGAGTGCATCACCGGTCCGGAGACCGTCGAGCTGGGCGGCGTACAGACCGGCATCAACGGCGAGGAGATCAGTATTGCCGACGGTACTTACAACAAGACTGAGTTCAGCTTTGGCATTGACACGCTCTGCAAGATCCTGGATATGATCTATGTGGACGGCGAGCCGGCAGGCTTGAGCGAGCAGCTGCTTGGGGAAGTCAACGCGCTTCAGGTATCCGGAAGCGTCACCAAGGGCACGGCTGACGGCCTGAACAATCTGGCGGACGTCTATGTGAAGTTTGACGACGGCACGTCGGAGAGCGGCGAAGTGCATGTGGCGGCGAACAAGAGCTTTAGCGAGAGCGGAGACGCAGTGGACGTCGCTATCACTGGTGTGAATGCGGGGACGCCGTTTGGCGTGAGCTTGAGCGCGGCTAAGGGCACGCATGAGGGCGAGGCTTTCACCATGGATTCCGTGGATATGGACAGCGCGATCATGCTGAGCGACATGGACGAAGACGCGGCGGCCGAGGAGCTGGGCAATTCGTTCAGCACGCTGGGGACCGACGTGATAGGCGCTGCCCTCACCCCGGTATTTGCGGCGCTGATGGACACGAGCGAGATGGAGACGGAAGCTGTAGCTGCCGAGTAAAACGGAAAAGCTGCGAAGTGGCATAAAGGCAAGAAAAACCCCGGAGCATGTCTCCGGGGCTTTTATGCGCAGACCCGCGTAGGGTATTTTGTTGCTGTCGCAGCACGCGGGTCGCGCAGCGAGTAGGGAAAATCCGCCCTACTCGATCGCAGATCAGCGAGAGGAAAAATTTGCTGTTGTCGCAGCACGCGGGTCGCGCAGCGAGCAGGGAAGATCCGCCCTGCTCGATTATGTCAGGACCTTTCGATTTCGGATCCTTAGATTCCAGCCATTTCAAGCAGACCCGGGATCTTGGATTCCCAGCCGAGCGCCATGATGTGGACGCCCTGGCAGTACGGCTTGCACTCTTTGATGATGCGCGCCGTGATCTCGGTGCCGGTGACGCCGGCCTTGGTCTTTTCCTTGTCGGCTTTGAGTTCCTCGATCATCTCATCCGGGACATGGATGCCGGCGACGTTGTTGTTCATGTACTTCGCCATGCCTGCGGACTTCGGGATCACGACGCCCAGCTGCACCGGCTTGCCGAACTGTTTCGCCTTCTCCATGAACTTGATGAACTTCTCCGGCTCGAAGACGGCCTGGGTCTGGAAGTAGTCCACGCCCGCAGCCACCTTGCGCTCCATCTTCGCGAGCTGCGCGTCGAGGGAATCGCTGCACGGGGAGACGACCGCGCCCTTCGCGAACTTCGGCGGCTCGCCGACCAGCTCATTTCCGCCCAAGTCCACGCCGGACTCAAGCAGCTTCACCGTGTGGATCAGGGAGACGGAGTCCAGGTCGAAGACCGGCTTCGCCTGCGGATGATCGCCCATTTTTGTGTGGTCGCCTGTCAGTAGCAGGAGATTCTCGATCCCGAGCATCGCCGCGCTTAAGAGATCGGACTGCAGCGCGATGCGGTTCCTGTCGCGGCAGGTGAGCTGGAAGATCGGGGTCAGCCCCTCGTCCAACAGAGCCTTACACGTCGCCAGAGATCCGAGGCGCATCACGGAGGACTGGTTGTCCGTCACGTTCACCGCCGTGACGCCCTTCAGATACGTTTTCGCTTCCTCGAGAAGCCCTTCGATGTGACATCCCTTCGGCGGCCCCACTTCTGCAGATACTACAAATTCACCGCGTTCAAATAATTCAGTAATTTTCATTCTTCTATGCTCCTAATCCTATTTTTTTGAATTGATGATTCTGTTATCGGTAGATTTTCATTTTGTAGCGTCGTCCGTCGCGAAATTGCGGATCTGGGTCGGGCACTTCAGCACGTCCAGACGCCCGATCTTCTCAAGCCTCCGGTAGATGCGCTCCCAGCCGCAGTCCATCTCGCTGTCGACCTCGCATTTGCCGTTCTTGGAACCGCCGCACTGACCGTTGATCAGGCTCTTGGAGCAGGCCGTGATCGGGCAGATGCCTCCGGTCAGGTTCAGGTAACACTCGCCGCACTGACCGCAGTCGTGCTCAATCGGCGTCACGCCCTGGAAGCCCGGCAGACGGTAGGTGTCGCAGGCCGCGCAGACTTTCTTGCTCTCCAGATACTCGGCAACGGTCTGTACGCCCACGCCGCAGGAGAAGACGAGTACCACGTCGGCCGCTTCGATCTCGCTCATGTGATGCTCGAGGCGCAGCTTCAGGTTCTCCGGGTTGCATATGTAATCGGTGGTGATGCTTCCGGTCACTTTTCCGTCAGCAGCTAATTCCTTCTGAAGTTCCGCTGCTTCCTTTTCCGGAAAATGGGTTTCCTTGCAGCCGTGGCAGTTGATGAGAAAGACTTTCTTGTCGTCCGCCAGTGAGAGGATCGTCTCTTTGGATTTCAATTCGGTAATCAACATATCACTTCATCCCCCTTACTGCATTTTTTCCGGCTTTGATCTTGGAGACCAGCGGGATCTTGGAAGAACAGATGTACTCGCAACATCTGCACTCGACGCAGTCCATGACGTTCATGTCCTTCATGGCCTGCCAGTTCTCCTCGTCCGCGTACTTCGCGAAGTAGAGCGGTGAGAGCTCCATCGGACAGACGTCCACGCAGCGCCCACACTTGATGCACTCGACGGTCTGTGTGTGGTCGGCGTCGATGGCGATGATGCCGTTGGAGCCCTTCAGGATCGGGACGTCCAGATCGTTCAGCACAAAGCCCATCATCGGTCCGCCCATCTTGACGGTCACGTCGTCGCCGACGATGCCGCCGCAGTGCTCGATGAGCTCACGGACGTTCGTGCCGATCTTCACGATGTAGTTGCCTGGCTTCGCGATGTGCTCGCCGGTCACCGTGACCACGCGCTCCACAAGCGGCATACCGGTACGAATCGCGTCTGCGATCGCCTTCGTGGTGCTGATGTTGCTCACGACGACGCCCACATCCGCGGGAAGTCCGCCGCGCGGCACCTGCCTGCCCATCACGCGCTTGATCAGCGTCTTCTCAGCGCCCTGCGGGTATTTGGTCTTCGCCACGACGACGTCGATGTTGTCGATGTCAGCCACCTTGGACTGCATCAGCTCGATCGCGTCGGGTTTGTTGTCTTCGATCACAATGAGACCCTTCTCAGCGCCCACGGTCTTGAGGATCGCCTTCAGGCCATAGATGATATCGTCCGAGAACTCCAGCAGCACTCTGTGGTCTGCCGTCAGCAGCGGTTCGCATTCGCAGCCGTTTAAGAGGATCGTGTCGACCGGCTTGTTCGGTTTCAGCTTGACGGAGGTCGGGAAGCCCGCGCCGCCCATGCCGACGATGCCGCTCTCGCGGACGATCTCGATGATCTCGTCCGGGCTAAGGCTGTCGATATCACCGTGTGGTTTCACGAATTCGTGCAGGGTATTCTTGCCGTCCGACTTGATGACGACAGACAGCATCTGATCGCCTCTGGTCGGATGCAGGCGCGGCTCGATCGCGACGACGGTGCCGCTGACGCTGGAGTGGATCGGGCTGCTGATGAAGCCGGCGGACTCGCCGATCTTCTGGCCGACCTTGACCTCATCGCCAACCTCGACGACAGGAGTCGCCGGAGCGCCCGCATGCATGGACAGCGGAATCACGACGGTCTCGGGCTCCGGGAAGCGCTCAAGCGCGATGTGCTCGGAGTATTCCTTGCGCTCTGACGGATGCACGCCGCCGTAGTAGCCGTCGAGACGGTTCTCACGGATCGACTTCACGTAGTCGGCCACGAACTTGTGGCTGGTCTTTGAGTAGTCGCGCAGCTGCACGGGCTGATTCAGGAACTCCTTCAGACGGCCCTGTTTCGCGAGTCTCTGGTAGATCTTCTCCCACGCGCAGTCCTTATTGCTGTCGACCTCGCACTTGCCGTTCTTGGCGCCGCCGCACTGGCCGTTGACGAGGCTCTTGGAGCAGTCGACGATCGGGCATATGCCGCCGGTCACGTTCAGGTAGCACTGTGCGCAGGCATCGCAGCTCTTCTTCGTGAGAGCCATGCCGTGATGTCCCGTGTAGTTCAGCGAATTCGTGGCGGTGTACACGGGCTTGTCGATCAGCTCCGCGACAGTCTGGATGCCCAGTCCGCAGGCGATCACAAACACATTTTCCGTGCCTTCCGGGATCGCGTCCTGCAGCTTCTTCGCTGTCTGGGTCTTGTTGCACAAAAAGTCGAGCTTTACGGAACCGGTGATCGTCTTGCCGCACTCGGCAGCGATCTTCGCGAACTCTTCGCAGTCGGGCTCGTCCGTGGTCTCGAACTCTTTGAAGCACTTGTTACAGGCGATGACGAACAGCTTGTCTTTGTCAGCCAACACGGAAGCCAGCTCGTCATGCTCTTTCAACTGATACTTGGTATAGTTTTCCAATTGCTCACCCACCTTCCATAAGGAATTAATGTACATCTCAGTATAGCATAGAATACTTCTATTATCCAGTAAAAATATACAGGGAACGAATTTTTTCTACATTAATTTTCCACAATAATTTTGACAGATACAAAGGAGAAGGGTATAATACCTGTGAAAATGGAAAGCAGTTGCCGCAAAATGCGAGAGACAGGGGACGGACACAGGAACAGACGGCAGGGATGTGGAGGTGCGTGCGCGCATGAGTAACGCCAGATTAAACGTCAGATTCGGAAAGCGATTCATCGCAATGTGGATGCTTGCCATTCTTTTGTGCGCCGGTATATCCGGCAGGGCCGCGGAGACGGAGACGGAAGGTTCCGGTGCCGCAGAGACGGCAGCGGAGCTGGCCGGCGGAGTGGAAGCGGAGGAGACTGTCGAAAACACGGCGGGAACAGAGATATATGACAGCGCTTCGGCATCGGGTGGTTTCACGACGGAAGAACAGGAGCACAACCGGGCGTTCGGGGTCCTGAAGGTCGGCTACGTCAGCGACCGGAACCCGGTCTCTTTTCAGAATGACGCGGGAGAGTTTGACGGCGTATCGCGCAAGATCTTTGACCGCCTGCAGGAGCTCAGCGGGCTGCAGTTTGAGTATGTGGCGCTGCCGGGCGGGCCGGTGACGTACGATTACCTGCTGGGCGAAGGCTTCGACTTCGTGACCAGCGTGGAGTACAATGAGGAGAACAAAAAAGCGAGGGGCATTCTGATCAGCCACCCGTATCTTACGAGCAAGAAGGTCGTGGTGGGGCGGCAGGACCTGGCGTTTGACGTGAACGCGGACCTGAAGGTGGCGGTCTCCACCGGTTCCCAGACGCTCAAGAAGGTCATGGCCTCCATGTACCCGAATTTTGAGCTGATCGATTACGACACGATGGAGGATTGCTTCGACGCCGTGAACAGGGGCGAGGTGGACATCCTGATCCAGAACCAGTTTGTCGCGGAGCGCTATCTCTATAAGCCAAAATATGAGAAGCTGATCGTCATTCCGGTGATCGGGATGGACGATGAGCTCTGTTTTTCCGCCGTGACGCCCCTGGAGGTCACGGAGGGCGAGGAGTGGGATCGCTGCGAAGAGCTTCTGAATGTGATCGACCGCGCGGTCGCCCTGCTCACCGAGGATGAAGTGACGAACTACGTGATAGAGGGGACGATGGAGAACATCTACGATCTCACCTACGGGGATCTGTTCTACCGGTACCGCTATGCGCTGATCGCGCTGGCGGCGGCGTTTGTCCTGTTGGTTGTGATGATCGCGATGATCGCCCGCTACCGTCTGCGGACGGCGGACGCGCAGGCGGAGGCCAAGGCGAAGGGCAATTTCCTCTCGACGATGAGCCACGAGATCCGCACGCCCCTAAACGGCATGATCGGACTCAACTACCTGATGGAGCAGAATCTGGACAACCGTCAGAAGCTGAAGGATTACCTGCGCCAGTCGTCGGCGACGGCGAAATATCTGCAGTCTTTGATCAATGATATCCTGGACATGTCGAAGCTTGAGATGAATCAGATGGAGCTGGTGAACAGCCCGTTTTCCCTGAAGGACGCGCTGGCGATGATCGAGACGATCGAGAAGAGCCGGATGGCGGACAAGGAGATCGATTTCCGGATGGAGACGGATGTCCCATACCCGGTCATCGTGGGCGACGAGGTCCGGCTGGAGCAGATCGTGCTGAATATACTTGACAACGCGTACAAGTTCACGCCTGCGGGCGGCAGCGTCCGCGTGCAGATCAGCCAGACGTCGCAGGAGGAAGGACGGACGTCCACAGAAATCCGGATCAGCGATACGGGCTGCGGGATCAGCGAGGAGTTCCAGCAGAAGATCTTCCGCTCGTTCACGCAGGAGAGGAATACGGTCTCCAAGGGCAATCAGGGGACGGGACTCGGCTTGTCGATCAGCTATCTGCTCGCCCAGCTGATGGGCGGGACCTTAAGCGTCGAGAGCAAGCCTGGAAAGGGAAGCTGCTTCACGTTCTCCTTCCCGGCGGAAGTCGTGCAGGGCGATGCGCGTTCTGATAGCTCCGGTGAGGAGCGGGAAATAGTTCCGCTGGAGGGTTGTCACATCCTGATCGCGGAGGACAATGAGCTGAACGGGCAGATCCTCACGGAGATTCTGAAGGAAGCAGGCTTCCGGACGACCCTTGCCGTGAACGGACAGGTGGCGGTCGACCTCTTCAAGGCGTCTGCGGAGGGCGAGTACAGTGTGATCCTCATGGATCTGCGTATGCCGGAAAAGGACGGGTACCAGGCGGCACAGGAGATCCGCGCGCTGCCGAGGGCGGACGCGAAGAAGGTACGGATCTTCGCCTGTACCGCGAACTCTTTCCAGGAAGACCGGGAAAAAGCGATCGCCTGCGGGATGGACAACTTCATCGCGAAGCCGGTGGACATCAAGAAACTGCTGACGCTGCTGCGGTCGTAGGGGCGCGGTGAGATACGGTCTGCGGCCCGGGACCTCGTTTGAACCTTGCGTATTCAAAAAAATACAGATTGTCTGCTTGCAAGAACAGCTAAAGTATTATATACTCTTCGCGAAAGCAGAGGGCTGTGCGGGGTGGGAGAAGCGCGGAGCTTCCCACAGACGAAAGATGCCCGGCGCAGTCGGAGATACAGATAATAAAAGATAAGGACGGTAGATCTGAAATGGGATTGTTAGAGACATGGAGAGAGACGGCCTACTCACAGGAGGCGGATAAGAAGCAGCTGGAGCAGTTCTGGGCGGATTATTTCAAGGCAGAGAAGGGCGTCTATGAGCAGCTTCTGGAGAACCCGGACGAGGCAGTCTCCGGCACGGTGAAGGAGCTGGCGGAGAAGTATGAGCTTCCTCTGATGACGATGGTCGGCTTTCTGGACGGGATCAACGACAGCCTGAAGCAGCCGAATCCGATCGAGGAGATGGAGGAGGACACGGTCGTCAGCCTTGATTTCGACAACGAGAGCCTGTATAAGAACATGGTGGACGCGAAGGCGGACTGGCTCTACGGACTTCCGGCGTGGGAGAAGATCTTCGACGAGGAGAAGCGCAAGGCGCTGTACCTCGAGGCGAAGAAGATGCACACGGTCGTCAAGGGGCCGAAGGTGGGACGGAACGATCCCTGCCCCTGCGGGAGCGGCAAGAAGTACAAGTACTGCTGCGGGCGCTGACCGCAGATCGAATGCGCGGATGGGATCACGCACAGTGCGTGCTCAAAACTGCGGGAGGCAGCGCAAAACTGCGGCCGAAGCATACGGGCACACATGTAAGGGGGTTTAGATGAGACATTGTCTGCAGACGGGATGCCTGGTACTGGGCATCCTTTGTTTTCTCTATTACATCGGGATCACGGCGTACGCCGGGATACGGACAAGCCTGTCGTGGCTCTGGATACTCGGCGGACTTTATTTCCTGCTGCTTTGGCGGCTGCAGGTTCGCGCGGCTGCGAATCCGAGGGCAGCGGTGTTGCGGTACGCGGTCAGGGGAATGTTTGCACTGCTGATCGCGGGGCTTGTCGTCCTCCTGCTGCTGGGGAGCCGCATCGTGGCCGGGATGCACGAGCAGCCGGAGGCGGACCTGGACTATGTGATCGTGCTCGGCGCGCAGGTGCGCGGGAAGCGCCCGTCGCGCGCGCTTCGCAGGCGGCTGGAACGGGCGGCGGAGTATGCGCGGGAGAACCCGGATACGGTGCTGATCCTCTCCGGCGGACAGGGACCGGACGAGGGCATCAGCGAGGCGGAGTGTATGCGGCGTTACCTGACGGAACAGGGGATCGAGGAGAAGCGCCTGTTGCTGGAAGACAAGTCTACGACCACACGGGAGAATCTGCGGTTTTCGGCAAAGCTTCTGGATAAGGAGGAGGATCGCGTCGGCATCGTCACCAACAATTTCCACATCTGCCGCGCGCTGATGGTGGCGCGCAGGCAGGGCTATCGGCATATATCCGGGATTCCGGCTTCTGCCGTCCCCGGTATGCAGCTGCATAATATCCTGCGGGAGGCCTGCGGGCTGTTGGCGGAACATGTACGAGCTGCCCTGAAGGATTAGCTTCAAACCACTGACCGCGGAAGAAACGGTCTGCGAAAAATATAGTCCTATTTTATATAAAATACTGGACTTTTCGTACTTTAGCATGATATACTAATGCAGTATGCAAGCGTAGAAGCTTTTAATTATGCCTGCATACTGCTTTTTCTGTAATCAAAACGAGAAAAGGAGGAGACAGATTATGAAAAAGACAAGAAAAGCTGTTGCGTTTTTAACCGTTTCGGCTCTTGTTCTGGGAATGACCGGCGTTTCGACGACCGCACTGGCCGATGTAGGCGCGTCTGACCTGAACATCATGCTTGAGACCCCGGTCGAGTCTCTGGACCCGCAGATCGCTACCGACGGCACATCGTTCGAGGTGATTGCGGACTTCACAGACGGCCTGATGCAGATGGATGCCGACGGCAAGGCTGTCGAGGCGCTTGCAGAGAGTTACGAGCTGTCTGACGACGGACTTACCTATACCTTCCATCTCCGCGATGCTTCCTGGAGCAACGGGGACCCGGTCACGGCGGCGGATTTCGTATTCGCGTGGCAGAGGGCTGTTGATCCGGACGTCGCGTCTGAGTATTCCTATATGCTGAGCGATATCGGCCAGGTGGTGAATGCCGCCGAGATCATCGCGGGCGAGAAGGACAAGAGCGAGCTCGGCGTCACGGCGGTTGACGACAAGACGCTGGAAGTGCAGCTGAATGTTCCGGTCAGCTACTTCCTGTCCCTGATGTATTTCCCGGCTTTCTATCCGGTAAACCAGGCATTCTTTGAATCCGTGGGCGATACCTTCGGCACGAGCCCGGAGACGACGCTCTCCAACGGCGCGTTCGTCATAGATACATATGAGCCGGCGGCGACCGCGTTCCATCTGACCAGGAACGAGAATTACTGGGATGCCGACAGGGTACAGCTTCCGGGTCTCAATTATCAGGTGATCCAGGATTCCCAGCAGGCGCTGATGAGCTATCAGTCCGGAGATCTGGATATGACGCTGGTCAACGGCGAGCAGGTGGATCAGGTGAAGGAGGATCCCTGCTTCCAGACGATCGGCGCGGGGTATCTCTGGTATGTAAGCCCGAATATGGCAAGCGTTCCGGAGCTGGATAATCTGAACATCCGTCTTGCGATGACGATGGCGATCAACCGTGTCGACATCACGGAGAACGTTCTGAAGGATGGCTCCATCCCGACCTACACGGCGGTTCCGCTCCAGTTCGCGGCAGGCCCGGACGGCAGCGATTTCTCTGCCGACCAGACGCTGTACACGGACGTGTGCGCGGACGATGCGGAGAAAGCGGCGGAGTACTGGGCGGCCGGCCTTGAGGAGCTCGGCATCAGCGAGCTCAGCCTGGAGATGGTCGTTGACGCGGACGATGCGCCGCAGAAGGTTGCGCAGGTTCTGAAGGAGCAGTGGGAGACCACGCTTCCGGGTCTGACGGTCGATCTGGTCATCGAGCCGAAGAAGCAGAGGGTCGAAGACATGCAGAACGGCGACTTCCAGCTGGGCCTTACGCGCTGGGGTCCGGACTATGCGGATCCGATGACCTATCTCGGCATGTGGATCACAGACAACAACAACAACTACGGTCTGTGGAGCAATGCGGATTATGACGCGATCATCGACGAGTGCACGACCGGTGATCTCTGCACGGACGCAGAGGGACGCTGGGCGAGACTGTACGATGCGCAGAAGATCGTCATGGATGAGGCGGTGATCTATCCGCTGTACACCCAGGCAAACGCGGAGATGATGTCCGCAAATGTCACGGGCGTTGAATTCCATCCGGTTGCCCTGAACCGCGTATACAAGAACGCGGCGAAAGCAGAATAAGAAGATTTTACTTTTCAGGAGCCGCCGGCGGCAAACCAGCGGCTCCGCTTTTGTTTGCGCAGCCCCGCGAGAGGTATTTTGCTGCTGCCGCAGCACGTGGGCCGCGCAGCGGGCAGGGCGAAAACCGTCCCTGCTCGATTTTGACGAGGCTGCTGCAAAATAATGATGTGACCTGTTGTTTTGCAGCAGCCCCGCCGCAGGAAACTCTGGCAGGGGCGTCCTGTTTTGACTATGAAGATAATAGAGGAGGGCCGACAGTGAAAAAATATATTGCCAGGAGAGTCCTTACGGCGGCGTTCACGCTGCTCGTCATTCTGCTCGTCTTGTTTATTCTGATGCAGCTGATGCCGGGTTCTCCGTTTAACGACGAAAAACTGAACGACAGCCAGCGCGCTGTGCTTTATGCGAAATACGGGCTGGATCAGCCGATACCCGTGCAGTTCTTCCGCTACGTCTGGAATATGCTTCACGGCGACCTGGGCGTCAGCTACAAGATCTCCAGGAACACGCCGATCTCCCAGCTTATCCAGTCGCGGCTTCCGATCTCTCTGTTTATCGGCGGCTTTGCCGTGTCGATCGGCGCGGTGCTCGGACTGATCCTGGGATTGATCGCGGCCCTGAAGCATGACACGATCTGGGATACGCTGACGACGGTCATCTCGGTCATCGGCGTCTCGGTGCCGTCCTACGTGTTCGCCCTGGCGCTGAGTTATACGCTCGGATTCCGGCTGAAGTGGTTCCCGCTGCTCTACAATGTGCAGCAGTCGATGGGTTCCAGCGTGCTCCCGAGCATTTCGCTCTCAATGTTTACGATGGCGTCGATCGCGCGCTTCACGCGCACCGAGATGCTGGAGGTATTGGGAAGCGACTACATGCTGCTCGCGGAGAGCAAGGGCGTCTCGGGGCCTTCCCTGATCTTCCGGCACGCGCTGCGCAACGCTTTGATCCCGATCATCACGGTGCTGGCGCCGTTGGTCGTCGACCTGATGACGGGCTCGCTGGTGGTCGAGAAGATTTTCGCGATTCCGGGCGTCGGAAGCCTGCTCGTCAACGCGATCCAGTCAAACGACTATAACGTAGTCATCTCGCTGAGCTTTATCTACTCGGCGATGTACATCGTCATTATGCTGGTGGTGGATATTCTTTACGGTATCATCGACCCGAGGATCCGCCTGGCGAAGAAAGGAGACTGACCGCATGGATAAGACTGTTACGGCGCAGGGCTATGTCCCTGTGGAGGCGGATTTCCGACTGAAAAACAATGCGGACGAGATTGCTCTGGATACGAACTTCGCGGCGCAGAGCTTCTGGCGCGACGTGTTGATCCGGTATTTCCGCAAGACGAGCGCGGTGATCGGCCTGGTGCTGATCGCGTTGATCACGGTCATGGCTGTGGTCGGTCCGGGCATGAACGGCTATACCTACTCCGGACAGGAGCTGAATGAGAAGAACCTTGCCCCGCGGGTTCCGGGACTTGAAAATATGGGGATCTTCGACGGCAGCGAGAGCATGAGCACGACGACCGGGACGAAGAAGGTCAACTACTATGAGGAGAAGGGGCTGGACAAGGTCTACTATTGGTTCGGGAGCGACAATTTCGGGCGCGATATCTGGACCAGGACGTGGACAGGGGCCAGGGTCTCCCTGATCATAGCGGTCGCGGCGGCGATCATCGATATGATCATCGGAATGAGTTACGGACTGATTTCCGGTTATTTCGGCGGAAAGGTCGATATGGTGATGCAGAGAAGCCTGGAGGTGGCGAACGGCATCCCGAGGCTTGTGGTCGTGACGCTGCTTTTGCTTGTCCTTAAGCCGGGCATGCTGACGATCATCGTCGCGCTGATGCTGACGGAGTGGATCGGCATGAGCCGCATCGCGCGCGCGGAGATGCTGAAGTTGAAGGAGCAGGAGTTTGTGCTGGCGTCGAGAACCTTAGGCGCGGGTAGCTTCTTCATCATCTTCAAGGAGATTCTGCCGAATATTATTGGGCCGATCATCACGCAGGTGATGTTTTCCATCCCGACCGCGATCTTCACAGAGGCTTTTCTGAGTTTCGTCGGACTGGGCATTCCGGTGCCGCAATGCTCGCTCGGCTCCCTGATCTCAGAGGGCTTTAACAGCTTCACGACGCATCCGTACCAGATCATCCCACCGATCGTCACGATGGCGCTTTTGATGCTCAGTTTCAATCTGGTGGCGGACGGGCTGCGCGAGGCGCTGGATCCGAAGATGAAAGAAATGTGAGGTGGCGGGTATGTCTGAAAACAAAGAAAAGATTCTGGATATTACGGATCTGGACATTTCGTTCAGGACGACGGCGGGCGACGTACACGCGATTCGCGGCGTGGACATCAATCTTTTTCGTGGAGAGACCGTCGCGATCGTGGGCGAGTCCGGCTCCGGGAAATCTGTGACGATGAAGGCGGCGATGGGCATACTTGCCTCAAACGCAACGGTCAACAGCGGCACGATCCGCTTTTCTTACCATCATGAAGACGGCACGCCGGAGAGCGTTGACATTCTGCAGAAAGACAAAAAATGGATTCGCCGGCACATCAACGGCAAGCGGATCGCGATGGTGTTTCAGGATCCGATGACATCGCTGAATCCGACGATGCAGATCGGGAAACAGATCATGGAGGGTATGATCTGGCATTTCAAGACGCCGAAGCAGGAGGCGTGGAACAGGGCGGTGCAGCTTCTGAAGGAGGTCGGCATCGAGGACGCCGAGAAGCGTATGAAAAACTATCCGCATCAGCTTTCGGGCGGCATGCGGCAGCGTGTGGTCATCGCGATCGCGCTTTCCTGCAATCCGGATCTGCTGATCTGCGACGAGCCGACGACGGCGCTGGACGTGACGATTCAGGCAAAGATCATTGAGCTGATCCGGAAGGTGCAGAAGGAGAGGGGAATCTCCGTGATCTATATCACGCATGACCTCGGCGTGGTGGCGAAGGTCGCGGATTACGTGAACGTCATGTACGCGGGGAAGATCGTGGAGAAGGGTAATATCAACGAGATTTTCTATGATCCGCGCCACCCCTATACCTGGGGACTGCTCTCGGCCATGCCGGATCTGGACACAGACGACGAACGGCTCTACACAATCCCTGGTTCTCCGCCCAACCTGCTTCACGAGAAGGACGGCGACGCGTTTGCCCCGCGCAACCGCTACGCGTTGGAGATCGACGACAAGCTCGATCCGCCGATGTTTCAGATCACGGAGACGCACTCGGCGGCGACATGGCTGCTTGATCCGCGCGCGCCGAAGGTAGAGATGCCGGAGGAACTCAGGAACCGCATTGAACGCATGAAGAGGGAGGCGAACGAACATGGCAGCGAATTATAAGACTGACCCGATCCTGACCGTGGACGGACTAAAACAGTACTTCCGGATCAACAGCAGGTTCACCGTGAAAGCCGTGGAGAACGTGTCCTTCCGAATCTATCCAGGGGAGACCTACGGTCTGGTGGGAGAGTCCGGCTCCGGCAAGTCGACGATCGGGAGGAGCGTCATCCGGCTCTACGACCCGACGGCGGGCACGATCCGCTTCAACGGCATGGACATCAGCGGCAAAGTGTCCAGATCGGACAATAAGGCCCTGCGCACGCAGATGCAGATGATCTTCCAGGATCCGATGGCGTCGCTGAACCCGCGCAAGAAGGTAGAGGACATCCTCGGAGAAGGACTTGATATTCATCACATGTACAGGAATTCGGCGGAGCGCAGGCAGAAGATCGAGTCGATCCTGGCAAAGGTCGGTCTTGCGCCGGAACACGCCTCCAGATACCCGCATCAGTTCTCAGGAGGGCAGCGCCAGCGCGTGGGGATCGCGCGCGCGCTGATCATGAACCCGAAGCTGATCATCGCGGACGAGTGCATCTCCGCGCTCGACGTGTCGATTCAGGCGCAGGTGGTAAATCTCATGAAAGACATCCAGGAGGAGACCGGAGCCGCGTATCTCTTTATCGCGCACGACCTCTCGATGGTCAAGTATATCTCGGACCGCATCGGAGTTCTCCATCTGGGGCATCTTCTGGAGACGGGGACGACAGGGGAGATTTTTGAAAACCCGATCCATCCTTACACGAGGAGCCTGCTCTCCGCAATACCGTCCCCGAATCCGGTCGTGGAGAAGAACCGTGTAGCCGAGAGTTATGATTACCGCACATCTGGGCTGGACTACGCGAAGGGCACGGAACATCTGGTATCCGGAACGCACTATGTGAAATGCACGGATGAGGAATTTGAGAGATTTACGGAGAGGTAAAATTTTTGATAATTTCTTGACGAGCACAATGATATTTACTATAACATTTAATTTTGCTATATCAGACATTAGAAAATGGCGCTAACTCATTGAAAGATAAAGCTGTTGCAGTAGATTTGCAGCAGCTTTTTGAATTCTCAAGAGCAGAACTCAAAGAAATTTATTGACAGGAAAGTATTTTTAAAATACAATTAATTAATATAAATAAATCCTTCGGTGACTATGAAGAAGGAGGAAATTATGAGAACATTAAAGAAAATTAAAAGAAGACTTTGGGCATTGATACTTTGTTTTTGCATGGTTCTGTCTTGCTTTACTTTCGTGAATACAGCTTACACAATGGATGACGCTTACGAAACGAATTCGGCAGAGAATGGCGCTGAGGCGAATGAATCGGGGACAATTGCAGAGACCGAACCGGCGAGCGTGGAAGAAGCATCCGCAGAGACCGAACCGGTGAGTGTGGTGGAAACATCCGCAGAGACTGAACTGGCGAATAAAGAAGAAGCAGTCGACGAAGCGGAGATGGCTCGCGAGACCGAACAGAGTACAGAGGCAATCCCCGATGGCGCGGGGGGGGGTATAAGCGAATCTGACTCTGATTCTGCAACTCCTTCTGACACAGAGCAGGGCGGGGGAGAATCTCCCGATAAAAATTCAGATTCCAATGAGAAAGAGAAATTGCCCGGATCATCGGATGATTCGGATTCAGATGAGATAGGATCCGGCGGACAGACGTCAGCCGTTCGAATCCTGTCTTTTATTGCGCTCAAAAATGAAATCCTGACACAGGAATATCCTGTGGGAACATCAATAGAAAAGCTTAATTTGCCAAATGAGCTGGAAGCCGTATGTTCGGAAGGTGAGCTTGCGGTTCCCGTGAAGTGGATTTCAGAACCAGAGTTTAACGGCTCTGCAGAAGGCGAGTATGTCTTCCGGCCGGAAATAGAGAATAGAGCGGATTATGAGCTGGCAGAAGGAATTGAGCTTCCCACTATAACTGTATCCGTCAAAGCGAATCCGGCGGAGGATGACACTGAGGCGAATGAATCGGAGACAATCCGTGAGACTGAGCTGGCAGGCGAGGCAGAGACGACTGGCGAGACTGAGCTGACAAGCGAAGAAGAGACGTCTGGTGAGACCGAACTGACGAGCGAGGCAGAGATTCTGGAAACAAAAAACAGTCGGTATGTGCTAAAAAGACGAAAAGGGAGCGAAGCAGATGCATCTGGTGACTTGAAGGTTACTAAGCATGTGACGGGAAGTTTGGTTGACGAGAATGGAGTATGGCATTTCGAGGTAAGATTAAGCGACACCACAATTAATGGGCAGTACGGCGATATGGAGTTCTATTCCGGTGTTGCTAAGTTTACCTTGAAAGATGGTGAAGAAATAATAGCGACGAATCTTCCAGAGGGAATTACCTATACGGTAGTGGAACAGGAAAGTAACCAAAATGGTTACTCGACAAGTATAGTGGAAAAAGGCGATGGCGTGGATGCTCCTGGCGATGGTATAGGCCGAATTATCGATGCGAGTTCTTCTGATTTGGAGGATACAACCGGTGATTTGGCGTTTACGAATCACAGGGATGCGGGGAATCTGACCGTTAGTAAAAAATTGTCGGGCAATGCAGTAGATATAGATTCAGAGAAAAAATTTACATTTACAGTAGATTTGAACGATACAACAATCAACGATACGTTTAGTGGCGTTGAATTCAAAGAAGGTAAAGGCGAGTTCCAGCTGAAAGGCGGAGAGAGCAAGACGATTGTGCTTCCGGCAGGACTGAGTTATACGGTAATCGAGAAGGAAGCGGGGGAAGATAGCTATACGACGACTTACAAGGGCAATACAGGAACAATCCCAGTGTCTGATACGGTCGAGGTTGAGGTCACGAATACGAAGAATGAGTATGGTAATCTAAGTGTTAAAAAGACATTGCTAGGCAATGCAGTAGATCCGGAGAAGTACTTTACGTTTACGGTAGATCTGAACGATACGACAATCAACGACACGTTCAGCGGGATTGAGTTTAAAGGTGGTAAAGGCAATTTCCAACTGAGAGGCGGCGAGAGCAAGACAATTGAGGGCCTTCCAGCAGGGCTGGACTATACGGTAATTGAAGAGGAAGCGGATGAAGACGGCTATACGACGACTTATAAGGGTGAGACAGGCGAGATTCCAGTGGGTGCTACGGTCGAAGCCGAGTTCACGAACTATAAGTCTGAGCCGCACAAGGAGGAGAAGGAACCGGGTAAAAACAAGGCTGTAGAGGTGGGCGATACGATCACTTACCGGATCAGCTATGAGAATGTCAGTGAGAATCCCATGACGATCCTTATCACAGATCCGTTGGATGTGGGACTGGACTTTGTATTTGCTCCGGAGACTCCGGCTGTGGAAGGAAGTTATACAGCTCCGGCAGGCGTCAATGATGCCTCAGCCCGCACGGTGACCTGGATGCTGGAGAATGTGCCGGCCGGGACGAAAGGTTATGTGGAGTTGACGGCGCAGGTGAACGCTAAGGCTGTGAAGCCGGGAACGACAACGAATCAGGTGGCGAACCAGGCATCCGTTCAGTTTGGGAACAACCCGGCAATAAATACGGAAATGATAGAGAATCCGGTTGCGAGCGGAGATCTGAAGGTCATGAAAACAGTGACGGGAAATGCGGGTGAAAAGGATAGAGAGTGGCATTTCACGGTGACGCTGACTCAGGACAGCGTAACCGTTCCGGTCAATGGAACATACGGTGAGATGACGTTTACGAACGGTATTGCCGAGTTCACGCTGAAGAGCGGCGAGAGCAAAGAGGCAGCAGACCTTCCGGCTGGCATCAGCTACACGGTGACGGAGGCGGAGGCAGGTCAGGATGGCTATACGACGACTGCGACCGGAGATATGGGTATGATCACTTCGGACCGGCTGATTGAAGCTGCGTTTATCAACAATAAGACGGAGGAAGAGCATCAAAGCGAGAAGACGCCGGGAAAAGGAAGTATCCGGGTAGTGAAGAAACTCAGCTATAACGGTAAGCCGGTATATGTGGATAAGCAGACGTTTTATGCGGCGCTGTTTGAGGATCCGGAATGTACCGTTATGGTATCCGCCGTCATGCCGCTGAATTTTGTTGAGGCTTCATCTGCCGCGGCTGTTTTCGACGGTGTTGAGGTTGGGAAGACATATTATGTTGCGGAGTTGGATACAGAAGGCAATGTAATCAGGGGCAACGGACATCTGGAGGGCTTGATTGATTTTAACGTGAGCTTCTACAACGGTAATAAAGCGGTTGTAACGGAAAACGGAGGAACAGCGAACGTAGAGTTTGCCAACGAGTTCGTAGTGATATCCGAGCGTTTCCATATGACAGAAAATATGGAGATCACTAAGATTCTACTGGATCCGGACGGAGGCTTGTGCGACAGTGACAGAATCTTTTATGCGGGGATTTTCGATGATCCGGAGTTTACGCAGCTATCCGGTCAGGTAAATCAAAATATCGTGCCTTTGAAACTGAACGGAAATTCGTCTGTGACGGCGCATGTGGATGTGAGGGCCTGCATGGAAGGGGAGCAGATTTTCCTGTATGTGACAGAGGTGGATGAAGACGGGCAACCGGTGGACGATTCTATAGGCTGTAAAGTGACCGTAGAAAATGGTAGACCGGTGTTTGATGAACAGCATGGCCGTTGGGATGTGACGATTACCAATCAGATGGTGGAAGAAGAGACTGAATCGGAATTCGCGGAGGAGCAGCCTGCGACGGATGAAACAGAAGCAATCTCTGTGAAGACAGGCGACGACACGCCGTTCATGCGGTATTTGTGCCTGCTAGTCAGCGCAGCTGCCATCCTAAGTGGAATGCTTGTCTTCAGACGAAGGAAAAACCACTTTTAATGACTGAATCCTGCAGCTGAAAAAGTATGAAAAACATGAAAAAGAAATGACTGTGGCGGATCTGTAACACTGATCCGCCGCAGTATGTCAGGACAACTGAAAGCATGGAAATCTTCGATGTTCGGTTTGACAATATTACGCTGGAGGAAGCTGTGAACAGAGCTGAGGATATGGTCCGGAGCGCTTCCTGGCATTACATCGCAGGTACGAACGCCAACTTGCTGCGGATGGCTCGCCGCGATAAGTGTTATCGTGAGGCGATAAATCTGGCGGATCTGTCTCTGGCGGACGGATATGGGGTAATCTGTGCGTCACGTATTCTGGGTACGCCTCTGGCGGAGCGGATTGCTTGTATAGATTTTCTGGAGATGCTTTTGCCGGAGCTTCTTGGAATCAGGGTTTACCTTTTGGGCGGAAAGCCCGGAACGGCAGAAAAAGCCAAACAACATCTGAGAGAACAGTATCCGGAGCTGTTGATTTGCGGCGTGCACCATGGATTCTTTGAAGATCCGAGAGTGATGGCAGAAGAGATTGCCAAAAGCGCTCCGGAGCTGCTTTTGGTCTGCCTGGGTTCGCCCAAACAGGAGCTGTGGATGGCAGAGTATGGAGCGACTACGGGCGCCAGGCTCGCCTGCGGTTGCGGCGGTTGGATCGATGTCTGTGCCGGAGATCTCAAACGAGCGCCGATTGGCTGGCGAAAGCGCAACCTGGAATGGGCGTACCGCTTTTTACAGGAGCCGTGGCGGTTTGGCAGAGTCTGTATGTCCCTGACTCTCCCTTTTTTAGCGCTTGCGGAAGCAGGGAGAAAAGTCCTGCACAGGATAGCGAAAGGGGAGCAGCAGAATGGCCAGAAATAAGAAGAGCAGGCAGCGCAGGACACGGCATCAGGAGAAGCATATGAAGCCGCAAAGTGTCTGCGAAGATATTGTGGAACTGTATCTCCTGGCAGTTTTCGGTTTCTTTCCGCTGATGATCGGACTGGGCGATTATGGATATGAAAATTTGGTGGAGATGAAAACATATCTCTGGTTTGGCATAAACGCTTTGTGGCTCTCTTGTCTGGGCGGATATCTGCTTTGGTGTAAAATAAAAAGGTTGTCTGTCCGTGCACACTTTTGCTGGTATCACGGTGTGGCGTTGGCATTTCTTATAGTGAATGTCATCTCTGCAAGTTTCTCAAGATCAGTGAAGGACAGTTTCCTCATGTTGAGATCTTCCAACACCAACAGCGTCCTTTTTATAGCGTCCTATGTGATTGCGTTTATCGGGGTCTCTCTTTTTGGGCATTTGAAGGCGATGCATATCCGGGCTCTGGGAATTTCCACAATTCTGTCCGGAGTTCTTTCCATCGCCCAGCTCGCAGGATTCAATCCGCTTCTTATGTACCCGGAAGGGTTGAATTACTACAATAAGTATCAAGAGTATACCAGCGCGTTTCTTGGGACGCTTGGAAATGTGGACGTCCTCGCAGCGTTCCTCTGCTTTTCCATACCGACTCTTGCCGTTTTTGCCCTGCGCTCAGATTGCAGACGCGATAGATTGCTATTGATTCCGGCGCTGCTTTCTCTGGCAGTGTTGTTCCTGAGCGAGGTCGACGCCGGAAAAGTGGGGATACTCGGATTCCTGATCGTTGCGTTGCCTGTTGTTATCCGCAGCCCGAAATGGTCGAAGCGTGCAGGCATCGCCTGTGTGGCGCTTACGGTTCTTGGACTTGTCGCGGTCTATTTCTGGCCGGGGAAGTCAGGTTTTCTGTACGAGGCATCTTCGATGCTTCATGGACATTTTAAATCATCCTTTGGCCATGACCGGATTGGGATCTGGCAGCAAGTGTGGAACAGTATCATTCAGAGCCCTGCGCTGGGCAACGGTCCTGGTTCCGGAGCATGGCTGATCGATCTCCGGACAGTGAATGAGGAGATGAATCGAGTGGTGGCTGTTCGCAATGCCCACAATACTTACCTTGGATATCTGATGGATACCGGGATTCCGGGGCTTGCGTGTTATCTTCTCCTGATTGGGGGCGGATGTGCTGCCTGGTTGCGAAACAGAAGCGAAGACCTCACTGTGGCGCTTGGCGCGGGACTTGCCGGTTATCTGATCCAGGATTTTTTTAATATCAACATCGTCACTGTCGCGCCGTTTCTCTGGATCGGACTGGGACTGCTGCTCGGAAGACAAAATTAGGAAGAAGGGAGAAAACGGTATGGGCTGCCGAAGAACGCCGGACGGTCAGAAGGGTGCAGGACATGAGTTGATGCAGACAGAGATTCAGGACAGACTTTTCGCTATGCTTTGCGCCTTTGCAGACTACTGCGATACTCATGATATCCGATATTACCTCTGCAGCGGAACTTTGCTTGGCGCTGCGCGCAATCATGATTTTATTCCGTGGGACGATGATCTGGATGTGTTTGTGCCGAGACCTGATTATGATCGATTGCTTCAGAGTGTTCCGGGAACTGTTTTGAATGGATACACGCTCTTTGCCTTTGAGAAGGGAAATACCTTTTTCCCGCATGCCAAGTTGGCGGATATGGATACGTATATACCGGATCGATCTCTTGGCGTCCCGCATCTCTGGCTGGATATTTATCCTATGGATGGATTGCCGCGGAGTCCGATGCGTTCAGCCATCTGGCTCAGGATCGCGCGGGGATTGAAACGCTTTCCGTCATGGGCTGCCCTGCCTTATCTGCTCCGACGCCCCACACTGGGAAAGCAGATCGGGCGTCTTCTGTTGGCTCCTCCGGTTAAGCTGATCGGAAAACTGGGAGGGAAAGAATTCTGGACGCGGGCGGTGATCAGATATTCTCTTCACTTTTCCTTTGAGACAAGTGAGTTTGCAGGAGGCGTGACGTCCAGTTCCGGACCGAGGGAACGAATGCGGAAGGAAGATTTTGTGAGGACGATAGAAATTCCCATACGAGATCGGACTTTTCATGCGCCTTCTTGTTGGGAGAAATATCTGATACAGTTCTACGGCGACGGCTGGAGAATCCCGCCGGAGGAGGCAAAACGTCCGCACATGCAGAGGATCCTGTTAAAGAGAACAGCGGACGGATGAAAGAATGTTTGGCATAGAAGGATATAGATTAAAGCCGGATGGTAAAACAGCTGCTTATATTTTGACAGAGAGACAGCTGAGATATTTATCCTTGAAGAGAATGATAGACGTTGTGGTTTCGCTTGCCGCAGTGGCGTTTCTGATAATTCCTATGCTGTTGATCGCAATTATCTTAAAAATCCTGTACCCTAAGACGCCGGTACTTTTCCGGCAGAAACGGGTAGGGAGGAACGGGGAATTATTTACACTGGTTAAATTTTCCAGCATGAAGGACGACGCTTTTTCATATGGACGAAAAGGCCGGTCTATGATGTTACATAGGGAGAGAAAAGAAGCGGAGGAAGGTAGGGACTGTGTCACAAGGATTGGTCGTTTTCTGAGAAAAAGCAGTCTGGACGAGCTTCCGCAGTTATTTCAGGTGTTGTCCGGGAAAATGAGTCTGATTGGACCGAGGCCGTTGATTCCTCAAGAGAGGGAGATTCATGTTATGCGCTGGGATACCGGAGTGTATCAATTGCGTCCCGGAATTACCGGATGGGCTCAGGTGAACGGCCGCAGGATGCTCTCGGATGAGAGAAAAGCAGCTTATGACCGTGAATATCTGGAGAAGATGAGTTTTTCAATGGATCGGAGGATTTTTTGGATGACGATAGAACAGGTAATCCGTCGTGAAGGGGTGAATGAGTGAACTGACGTGAAGAACCTGCCGTAAAGATTGCAGGAAAGTGATGAATTAGATAGAAATCAACGGAGGACGCGTGACGGGAGGTGGACATACGGTTATGATTCCGGAGAAAGACTGCGAATATGTCTGTGATGCGAAATTTCTGCCTTGGGAGAAACTGCGGGAGAAAACCATTTTGATCACCGGAGCGACAGGGCTGATTGGGCAGACGCTGACGGATGTGCTGTTGTACGCGAATGAGAAGAAAAAATTAGAGCTGACGGTGTTGGCACTCGTTTTAGATGAAGCACAGGCGCGCCGGCAGTTTTCTGAGCATCTGGAGTCCGGAAGACCTCTGCGCTTTTTGGAGGGAACGGTGGAGGGATTGTCGGATATAGAAGGCTCGGTGGATTATATTCTGCACGGCGCCGCGGAGACAAACAGCGAGGTTTTTGTTCGGAAACCGGTGGAAACCATCAAAACTTCGTTGTTAGGTACGCTTCGGCTTTTGGGATTGGCGCGAAAGAAACGCTCGGATGGATTTGTCTTTCTGTCGAGCATGGAGGTATACGGACATCCGCAGCGAGGACACAAGGTCGTGGAGACAGATGCGTGCGTCCTGCGGCCGGAGGAAGTGCGCGGCAGCTATCCCATCAGCAAGCTGCAGTGCGAAAATCTGTGCTGTGCATACGCTTCCGAATACGGTGTTCCGGCAAAAATTATTCGTTTGACTCAGACCTTCGGACCGGGCGTGAGTGAGGAGGATACCCGTATTTTCGCGGAGTTCGGACGCTATGTACAGGATAGGCGGGACATTGTGCTCCGTACAAGGGGCGAGACGGAGCGCAGCTATCTGTATACCGTTGACGCAGCCGGGGCAATCCTGACTGTCCTTTTAAAAGGTACTCCCGGGCAGGCATACAATGCGGCGGATGAGCGTACTTATTGTTCCATTGCGGAAATGGCGCGGAAGCTGGCCGATGCCAATGGAATCGGCGTGCGGTTCGAGCCGGAGGATGAGCAAAAATATGGCTATAATAGTCTTCTTTATATGGATTTGGACACCTCCCGTCTGAGGGAACTGGGTTGGTTCGCGGGAAGCTGCAGGGAAGAGGATGGCGATCCGCTGCTGTATATGTATGCGCGAATGACGGAAAACAACTTCCAGGACAGTAATTACAGCTATGGAAGGTCTCATGCGGGAAAAGTCAGATAAAAGAAAAGACTGTGTTCTATCGGCTGAGACATCCGGGAGGTCAGAAGATATGCGGAGGAGCTGTGCGAAGCAGGCTACCGGGGAAAACAGAAGCCGGATTCTTTTGAATCCGGATAGCTGCTCGAATGCGTTGGATGCATTCAGGCTTTTCTTTGCTGTATGTGTCGTAGCAATCCACACACATGCGTCGGACGGTCTGTCGCGGGTACTGTCCTTCTGGCTTACGCAGGGTGTTTTCCGGCTGGCGGTTCCGTTCTTTTTTGTCACGTCCGGTTTCCTGCTCGGCAGGAAGTTATGCGGACAAGAACAGGACAGGCAAAGGCAGGACAAACTGGATCAGTGGAGGAAAGGATGGAAACATGACGGAGGAGAGCGGAAGCAGGAAATTGTCACAGTGCTTCGGAGATATACGCTCAGGCTTTTTATCCCCCTTCTTATAGTGGAAGGTGCGAATGCGACACTGGAGTTGATCACCCGGAGACTACGGTATGGAAAGAGCCTGAGGTATCTGGCGGAGCATTTTGCCAGGCATATTTTGTTCTATCCCTATGGCGCAATGTGGTTCATACAGGCATGCATCATTGGCGCGTGGCTTTTGTATCCGTTCCTGAAAAGAAAAAAGACTAACTCTGCTTTGCTTGTCGGTCTTTTGCTCTATGGTTGGGCGCTGCTGTGCAATAATTATTACTTTCTTGCGCAGGCAGTCGGACTTGATAGAGTAGTGAATTCTTATATGAACCTGTTTATTTCGGCAAGAAATGGTGTGTTTGTGGGATTTTTCTTTCTTGCCCTTGGAATCAAAGCATGGGAGCTGTACAGTGCGGATGCTGATATCAGCAGGCTACGGCAGTATCCGGACGGTCGTTGCCAATACCAAAGCAGAAAAAGGCAGCATACGATCTGGGATTGTCGTCGCCTGATTCTGGCCTGTGTCACACTCCTCTATGTGGCGGAGATATATTTGACACGGAACTGCGCTTATCTGGACGACCGTGCGCTGTACCTGGCGCATATCCTGCTGCTTCCTTTGCTGTTGCTTTGCATTGTGGACGTCAGGCTTTCGATTTCGGACGATGTTTCCATACGGATGAGGAAAGTCAGCGCGTGGCTGTACTTTTCACACCGTTTTATTTACGGACTTGGAGGATTTCTATGCGTTCTGAAATTCGGAACAGAGTGGCGCGGGGCGGGCGCTTTCACGCTTGTGCTGGCAGTGAGCACGGTAAGCTTCGTGCCGGCGGTATGTTTGCGGCGGGCATTTGTATAGCCGCCTGTATTCTGACCGTGACATGTTTTTTTCTGCTTCCGCATGCTCATGCTCAAAGAGATTGGGAATTCGCTGCCTACGGGGTGGGCGCGGATTCTGCGAAATCGGTGTGCACGGGCAGCTATGATGTCGGTGAACTGACAATCGAAAATACCGGAAGCGGCAAGATGGTGACTTACGGGGCGGATGGACTGAGTTTTTATTACACGGAGTTGAATGCGAAGCAGGATAATTTTGTACTATCCGCGCAGGTCACCGTGAATTCCTGGACGATGACCAATGGAGAGGACGACGGTTTCGGCCTGATGGTGAGCGATTCTGTGGGGGAACACGGCGACAGCGCGGATTTCTGGAATAATTCGTATATGGCGGCGGTGACAAAGGTGGAATACTGCTGGAACCCTGAGACGGAAAAGACATCTAATGTGGGGGATCCCATTGTCATGCGGCAGGGGATCGCGGCGAGAGAGAAGATTGGTTCTGCCGAATCACATCCGGAGAATGCGCAGGCGGCGGCGCACGCGCAGACTGTCAGAACGTATACACTGGAAGAGTCCCAGGGGAAAAAGGGAGCGGGAACATACAACATTATCGGAAACTATACACCAATCACTGGATCCGGGGGAGAGGAACATTCGCCTGCAGGGACGGTGAGAGAGGCGGAACTGCTCACCACTATCAAATTGGAAATATGCAGAGACAATACCGGCTATCGGCTTCGCTATATCGAGGAAGATGGAACCGTGCATGAAAAGCTGTTTTACGATACCAAAAGGGAAAAGCTGGCCGTGATCGACCCGGAACATATATATGTCGGATTCTTTGTGACAAGACAGGCGCGCGTCAGTTTTCGGGATATGGAGTTTGCTGTGACAGACGCGCGGACAGATCCGGAGGCGGAGGAAGAACAGCCGGAGGTGTTGGACCCTGACTTTAGAGTGACGAGTTCCCATACGGCAAATGCGGAGGCATATAAATTGATTTTTGAGACCAATTACGGCGGTATACTGACCATAAAGGACGAACAGGGAGAGATTCTTATTTTCGGAGAAGCGCTTACGGCAGGAGAAAGTTTTTCCCTGCCGTGTCAGCTGCGGGAGGGAGAAAACCGATATGAGATCTCGTTCCTGCCGGAGAATAATGCGAACGACGGGGAGGGTCATAATGGTCAGGCCAGTCGGGTAAGTCTGTCCGACTTGTCAGAAGCGGTATTCTGGCATACGGTTTCCTATCGGAAGATCGGGGATGAGAATGGAGATATATACACATCCCCGACTGCAGGTTGGACAGACAGTATGCACGAACTGGGAACCGAGCAAACAGATGACATGAACGAACAGACAGAAAAACAAAGCGGCCATGCGGTATCGGAGACGGACAATAGACCGGGAACACAGGAAAATCCGGTCAGTCTTGCCGCGGCGGTAGCATACGCTGCTCCCGGCCAGAGAATCCTTCTGGCAGATAGGGAATATCGCTTGTCGGAACCGCTTACGATTGAGCAGGGGCACGACGGGGCAGAAGAGGAGCCAATCATTCTGACGTCTGATCCGGCGAATGAGGAAAGGCCGATTTTGGATTTTCAGGGAAAATGCAGAGGAATTACACTTTCTGCGGATTACTGGGTCTTTGATGGATTTAACTGCACCGGTTCCGCCGTAAACGAATATGGGATTCATCTGAGCGGAAGCCATAATCGGCTGGAGAATCTGGAGATTTATCGAAACGGAAACACCGGTCTGCATATCAGCAGCTTATCCCTCTGGGATGATGTCAGTGAGTGGCCGTCGGACAATCTGATTCTGAATTGTACTTCCTACGGGAATTGCGACGACGCCTATGAGGACGCGGACGGCTTTGCCTGCCAGTTTACCGCAGGATCGGGAAATGTGTTTGACGGATGCACCGCGCACCACAATGCGGACGACGGCTGGGATTTCTATGCAAAAGCCTGGCTGGAAGCATTGGGACCGGTGACGGTGAAGAATTGCACCGCCTATCAGAACGGATATCTGGAAGATGGCAGGGAAGCCGGGAACGGAAACGGATTCAAGCTGGGCGGAGACAGTATGCCGGGCGGACATATCGTGGAGAACTGTCTTTCCTATGAGAACAGGAAGGACGGATTTACCTCCAACAGCTGCCCGGATGTCACGCTGATTGACTGCACGGCTATCGACAATGGAGGATACAATATCCGCCTGTACACAAAAAATCAGAAAGATACGGCTTATGTGGTACGAAATACCCGCTCCCTACGGAAGAATGCAAAAATCGGAAAATCGGATCTCCTGAAAGGGCGGGGGATGCAGGTTGAAGCGGATCTGTATAGTGAGGGAAACTATTATTGGGACGCAGAAAGACAGGTATCAGTCAACAGCAAAGGGGAGCAGACCACAGTGGGGAAGGATTTCTGAAATGATAAACGGAAAAACAGGCAGAAGGTACCGCATTGCTGTCGCGGGCACAGGTTATGTGGGGTTGTCCCTTGCAGTGCTGCTTTCACAGCACAACGAGGTCACAGCGGTAGATATCCTGCCGGAAAGAGTTGAGAAAATCAACAACCGGATTAGCCCGGTACTGGATAAGGAAATAGAAAAATATCTGGCAGATAAAGAGCTGGATCTGCTTGCCACGCTCGACGGCGCTGCGGCGTACGCAGATGCGGATTTTGTGATTATAGCGGTGCCGACCGATTATGATTCACAGAAGAATTTTTTCGACTGTTCGGCCGTGGAAGCGTTGATCGGTCTTATCCTCAAGAGCAGTGACAGGGCGGTTATTGTGATCAAAAGCACCGTCCCTGTGGGATACACAGAAAGCGTTCGCAGGAGGTTTGGCACGAGCCGAATTCTTTTCAGTCCGGAATTTCTGAGGGAATCCAGAGCTCTCTATGATAATCTTTTTCCGAGCCGGATCATAGTGGGATGTGATGCGAAGAGCAGGGAATCCGCTGAGATATTTGCCGGAATGCTGGCAGAGGGAGCGGTCAGGGAGCATATTGATACTCTTTATATGGGTTATACGGAGGCGGAAGCGGTAAAACTGTTCGCAAACACATATCTGGCGCTCAGAATATCGTTTTTCAACGAATTAGATACCTATGCGGAAGTGAAAGGGCTGGATACGGCGGACATCATCAGAGGCGTCAGTCTGGATCCCAGAATCGGGGACTATTACAACAATCCATCCTTTGGCTATGGCGGTTATTGTCTTCCCAAGGACACGAAGCAGCTTTTTTCCAACTATCAGAATGTGCCGGAGAACCTGATCGGCGCGATCATCGAAAGCAACAGGACAAGGAAAGATTTTATCACAGACCGTGTGCTGGAGAAGGCCAGGTATAATGCGGCAGGCAATGTGCAGGACGCCCGGAAGGGACGACCGGTCACGGTGGGCGTGTATAGGCTGGCGATGAAGAGCGATTCGGATAATTTCCGCCAGAGCAGTATCCAGGGCGTGATGAAGCGACTAAAGGATAAGGGAGCGACGGTCATCATCTATGAGCCGGCATTGAAGGATGGCGAGACGTTCTTTGGAAACTCTGTGGTGAATGATATTGAGCGGTTTAAGGCTGAAGCAGACGTAATCATTGCAAACAGGTATGAGTGTGTGCTCGAGGACGTAAAAGAGAAGGTCTATACGAGGGATCTGTTCGGGAGAGATTAGATGAAAGCGACTTGTGAAAGGCAAAAAAACTATGAGGATCGTATTTGTGACCAGACATTTAACTAATGGGGGTGCGGAGCGGGAAGTGGTTACTTTTGCCAACGCGCTTGTACGAATAGGGCAGGATGTCTGTATCGCTTATCTTCATAACATCGGAATTGACTATACCTTGGATCCGAGGGTGCGAACATTCTGGCAGCGTAATTCCAAGGTGCGTATCCCTAAACTCAGAGGGTTGTGCAATATCATCCTGTCGATAAAACAGTTGCGTGGACTTTCGGGAGACGTTCTCATTTCCGACAATCCATCGCTGGATCGTAATTGGCGCATATGGGTGGCAACCCTTTTTACAAAAACCAGAATGGTCTATGCGATCATCAACAATGTGGATAAAAAATATCCGGAGAAGAGAAGAAGAAAACAGCATGAAAAAATCTGCCGTATGGCGGATGCCATTTGGATACAGACAAGAGAACAAAGAAAATTTCTGCCTGTATATGTGCAAGAAAAAGTTTTTGAAGTGCGGAATATTCTGGACAGGAAATTTCTGGATATAAAGAAAACTTATCGAGGGGAGATCGTTCATTTTATCAGCGTAGGGCGGCTGCATCCGCAGAAGAATCAGGGATTATTGATTGAAGCGTTTGCGAAACTGCTGGAACGGACGGGAAATAGTAAGGCGACACTTGCGATCTATGGGAAAGAGAAAGAGGACATTCCTGGAACAGAAGAAGCGTTAAAGAGTCTGATTCGCAAATATCATCTGGAAGAGCGTGTTTTTCTTCTGGGCTGGGTGAAGGACATAGAAACCAGATATGCGCAGGCGGATGCCTTTGTATTTGGATCGGATTATGAAGGGCTGCCAAATGCGCTGATGGAAGCAATGGGTTCCGGCCTGCCCTGTATATCTACAGATTGTCCCACCGGTCCGTCAGTTTTGATTAAGAGCGGGGAAAATGGGATTCTGGTGCCGGTTGGGGATGTAGATGCTATGTCGCAGGCTATGGAATTGTTTATTAAGGAGCCGCAGAAGGCGGAGCAAATGGGAAGACAGGCAAGGCAGACTATGCAGGAGTGGGGAAGCGATGAAGAATTAGCAGAACAGCTTTTAAATCAATTAAAGAGAATCTGCAGTTGAAACGTGAAAATATTTTTATCAGGTATATTTATGAAAATTATTTTTATTATATCGCAATTGACCGGTGGCGGGGCAGAAAGGGAAGTGACAGCATTTGCAAACGAACTGGTTCGAATGGGAGAAGAAGTCTATATTGCATGCATTCACAATGTAGAGGATGATTATGCAGTGGATGTACGAGTACAGAGGTGTTGGCTGCAGGCTTTTAAAATGTCCAGACACCGGAAGCTGCGGAATATTTGTACACAGCTTTCCATGGCAAGGCAGTTACGAAGGATTCATGGGGACGTGATTTTGTCTTTCTATGTGCCGCACAGTTATTATTTTCGACTGTTTCTCGCAACGGTATTTTCGAAAACCAGGCTGGTCTATACCGTGCGCGGTAATCCGGAGAGAGAGATTCCGAACCCAAAGGATAGGCGCAGAAAGGATCTTGCGTGTCGGTTTTCAGACGGTGTGTGGATTCAGACAACTGCACAGAGACAATTTTTCCCGAAGTCTATGCAAAAAAAACTGTTTGAAGTACACAATATCCTTGACACTAAGTTTTTAGAGATACCGAGAGAGAATCCAAGGCAAATTGTGCGTTTCATTAGTGTAGGGAGGCTGCATCCACAGAAAAATCAGAAGCTTTTGGTAAAGGCTTTTGAGCGAATGATTCGTTGCACTGGCAACACATTGGCTACTTTAACAATATACGGACAATCCCGAAAGAATTACCGACAGACAGAGAAAGAATTGAAAGAGTTAGTCTGTCAGCTTCGATTGGAGGATCGTGTTTTCTTTCCTGGGCGGACAAGAGAAATTGAGAAAAGATATGAGGAAGCAGACGCGTTTGTGTTTGGCTCAGATCACGAGGGATTCCCAAATGCTTTGATGGAGGCGATGGCGGCAGGGCTTCCCTGTATTTCTACAGACTGTCCCACTGGTCCCTCAGAATTGATTGTAAATGGGGAGAATGGGTTGCTTGTACCTGTGGGCGATGTGGAAACTATGGCTCAGGCAATGGGATACCTAATTGATTATCCACAGAAGGCAGGTCAGTTTGGGAAGGCAGCAAGACAAAGAATGCGAAAATGGGGAACGGCGCAGGAACAGGCAAAGTGTCTGTTGGAAAACTTACATAAGATTTGTTCCTGATGAGGAAGCTTATGAAAATTATTTTTGTTACGGATCAATTACAAAACGGTGGAGCGGAGAGAGAGACTATTGCTTTTGCTAATGTGTTTGCGGAGATGGGAGAGGAGGTTCATATTATCTGTATTCAGTGTGTAGCAAGCGACTACGAGATTGATCAGAGAGTATGGCTGCACCGCTTATCCCTCACATCGCGTGTAAATATTCCTAAGCTGCGCGTTTTATTTCGATGGCGGAATGCAGTGCCTGAACTGCGGTGCCTGCATGCCGACATTATACTTGCAGTTAATCTATCGTTTAAATACTATCCGATACTTCGGCTTGCTGCATTGTTTTCCGGGACAAAGGTTTTGCTTGCGGTTCGTAATAATCTGGAAAAAAAATATACGAATAAAGCAGATAGGAATAGATGGAGACGTGCGGCGCATACGGCAGACGCCATCTGGATTCAGACAGAGGCTCAGCGCCGCTTTTTCCCGGATCAAATGCAGGAGAAAATATTCGAGGTTCCTAATATTTTAGATACTCGTTTCCTCGGAATACCGGAACGGGAACGAACAGAAATCCGGCGAATCATTACGGTGGGCAGATTCCATTCACAAAAAAATCAAAGGCTGCTGGTTGAGGCATTTGCAAGCATGTTGGAAAAGACAGGAAACAGGGATGCTACACTTACCATATATGGACAGTCTATGCCATGGGAAGGCCCGATTGAAAATGAATTAAAGGTTTTAGTACAGACGCATCATCTGGAAGAACGTGTATTTATGCCTGGCCGTATGCAAGAAATTGAAAAATGTTATGAGCAAGCGGATGTCTTTTTACTCAGTTCCGATTATGAGGGGCTACCCAATGCCTTGATGGAGGCAATGGCGGCAGGACTTCCCTGTATCTCCACAGACTGTCTCACGGGTCCGTCTGCCCTGATTACGAGTGGAGAAAATGGGTTGCTGGTGCCGGTGGGAGATGTGGAGGCCATGTCACAAGCACTGGAATTTTTTGTCCGACATCCCCAGCAGGCGGCTGAGATGGGAAAGGCGGCGAGAAAGAGGATGCAGGCATGGAAGGGCAGGGAAGAGTTGGCAGGAATGCTTTTGGAAAATATACGGAGGCTTTGCGGATAATCTATGAGGATTGTATTCATCGTAAAGCAATTGGCAAATGGTGGCGCTGAGAGAGAAGCGGTGGCTTTTGCGAATGAGCTTGTTAAGATGGGAGAGGAAGTCCACGTTGTAAGTATTGTCGATTCGAAGGACGATTATATCGTGGATAAACGGATACATAGACATCTGCTGCATGGCGACCGGATTAGGATACCCAGACTGAAAGGTGCATGTAATCAGCTTTTAATGGCGGCGCTGCTGCGGAAAATTCATGGGGACGTAGTTTTGCCATTCTATGTGACATTCCACCTTGCGGTTTTGCTCTCCAGAAGCAGACTGATTTATACCGTTCGGACGAATCTGGAAAAGGAACTCCCAAAGAAAAGCGACTACTTTCGAAGAAAACTGGCATGCCGATTTGCAAAAGGCATCTGGATTCAGACTGAAGGGCAGAGACGATTTTTTTCGAAGAAACTTCAGAGTAAATTGTTTGAAGTACATAATATCCTTGACAACCGGTTTTTGCAAATCCATAAACAGCCCACGAATAGGATAATGCATTTTATCAGCGTGGGCAGACTGCAGCCACAGAAAAACCAGAGGCTGCTGATCGATGCATTTGGAAAGATGATTCGACGAACCGGCAATGTCGTGGCTGCATTGACTATCTATGGCCGGCCGCACAGCGATTTTCTATGGCAGGAAAAAGAGCTGAGAGCACAGGTCGAGGAACTTGGATTGAAGGACAGGGTGTTTCTTCAAGACTGGGTGAAAGATATTGAAAAACGGTATGAGGAAGCAGACGCTTTTGTACTCAGTTCAGATTATGAAGGCTGTCCCAACGCTCTGATGGAAGCGATGGCTGCGGGTCTGCCTTGTATTTCTACCGACTGTCTCACAGGACCTTCTATGTTGATCGAGAGCGGAAAAGACGGCCTGTTGGTGCCGGTGGGGGATGCGGAGACGCTTTCGTACGCGATGCAATACCTGATTGAGCATCCGCAGGAGGCTAATCGACTGGGAGATGCAGCGCGGCAGAGAATGCGCGAATGGGGGACAGCGCGGGAACATGCGGAACAGCTTCGGGAGAATCTGCGTAGGATGTGTTTGTGAGCCGCATCATGAATATAGCAAGGAGAAGAACAATGGAAAAAAGCATCGTACCTGTCAGGAAAAGACGTACGCATAATTTTGGTGTACAAAAGAAATGGGGGAGAGTGGAATGGATCATAGCCGCTTGTGTGCTTCTGATTCGAATTCTGTTTTATCTGGCGATCAATAAGCCGCAGATAGAGGGGGATACAAAATCATATGTAGAATTGACTTGGAATACATTTTTGGAAGGAAATCGTATGCCGCTGTACCCACTCCTCATTCAGATGAATCGGTTCTTATTTCACGATGGATATCTGACCGGAGTAGTTATCTGCCAGATTATTGTCTCGCTGATTGCGGTATGGTATCTGTATCGTGCGGTGCGGATAGCAACGGAAAACCAGAAGATTGCCTGTGCCATAGCTTTTCTCTATGGGGGTAATCCATTGATCTTGCGATGTGATGTACAAATCCTTACAGAATCGCTTGCACTCTCGATCAGTGTATTTCTGCTATATCATACAGTCTGTTACATACGGTTACATTTTTTTAGAAGCGGTATGGCGATGGTGTTTTGCGTGCTGATGGCAGTGCTTTTGAAGTCGGCGATGTTTGTTTATGTGATAGCATATTTGGTCTTTATGGCGATACAGTTTTTTTATTTGAAGGATATGAGGAAGACAATATGGAAGCTTTCTGCCGTTTTGCTTGGAATTACTTTTTTTCTGTTGCTCTACGCAGGACAGGTATGGCGAAACGCAGCTACATTCTGTATTGATAACAGAGGACCATTCCATATGTTAGTGGCCTGCCTGGAAACAGATTTGTATCAAAACTATCCAGATCAGGAATTGGTGGAAAAGATAGAAAAGATATGGGTGGAAAATGACAAATCTATTCGATGGGCGGAAACACTTGGACCAATTGTGCATCTGTTTGGCGAGACAATAAAAGAGCGTAATGCTAAGATGAACGAATTTAATAATTACTGCATTCGGTCAGATCCGGATGTGTATATAAAATTTATGCTACAGCGTTTTGTAACTACAATGGGAAAAGAGTATAAATTATCGTGGTCTGATGTGGATGAAGGTTCGTCGGCACTCCGTAAAATTTATCAGATTCAGTTAATCCTGTTTCCACCGATGAAGATTGGACACGCCTATTTGATCAGTGGGGCAGTTTTGCTGTTGCTGATTATAAAAAGGAAAAGAAATAAGGAGTGCCTCTGGTATTATCTGGGAACGACGGGAATGATCCTGGTAATCTTGGTTTCAGTGACAGTGGGAACATATAGCAGTTATATGCGATGTACTAGCTATGTCCTGCCCTTTGCCTTTTTTGGGCTGGCGCTGTTATTGAGAGATTTTCTTGTATGGACGATGAATTATGGGGAATAAACAGTGGAGAATCAAAATCTTAACTTAAACGATAGAATGCGAGGAATACGGAAAAAGAGTGATGAAAAAAGTAATTATTGTTGGTGCAGGCCCGGCGGGCATCACTGCTGGATACGAACTGCTAAAGCGGACAAAAGAATATGATGTGACTATTCTGGAAGAGTCGAATCAAATCGGTGGATTGTCGCGTACCGTTTGTTACAATGGGAATCGGATGGACATTGGCGGACATCGTTTTTTTTCAAAGGATGAGCGTGTGCTGCAATGGTGGCAGGAAATCCTGCCATTGCAGGGAAGAGAAGCCATGGATGATAAATTGCTGAAGCGTCAGGTGCCTTTGCCACCAGGTGGTCCGGACCCTGAGACGGAAGATGCGGTCATGCTTTTGCGAAAGCGTAGTTCGCGGATCTATTATCAAAAAAAATTCTTTGATTATCCAGTAAAATTAAACTGGAATACTATCCGCAATATGGGGTTGTGCACCACATTTGAAGCAGGCAGTAGCTATTTGGCGGTAGCGTTACATAAAAAAGAAGAACATTCTCTGGAAGATTTCTATATCAATCGGTTTGGGTGCAAATTATATCAGATGTTTTTTGAAAATTATACTCGAAAAGTATGGGGACGGCATCCGCGGGATATCTCCGCCGACTGGGGCGCACAACGTGTGAAGGGCATATCTGTGGCCGAGGTGTTAAGAGATATTTTCTGGAAAAGTATATGGGGCAGTGAAAAGAGAAGAGAAGTGGAGACTTCTTTAATCGAGGAGTTCTGGTATCCTAAATATGGTCCCGGCCAGTTGTGGAAAGCCGCTGCAGACAAATTTCAGAAAATGGGCGGTAAGATTTTGCTGAACCGGAAAGTAACTGGGATCAAAACAATAAAGGAGCAGATTATTTCTGTATGGACGGAAAGTTGTGATATGCAAGAAATAGAGCATATGGAAATGCCTGTCGATATCCTGATTTCAACCATGCCTTTAAAGGATTTAGTTTTCGGAATGAATGGGGTTCCTTCTAATATAAGAAAGATTGCTGCAGGCCTTCCGTACCGTGATTTTGTGACGGTAGGACTTTTGACAGACAGTCTGAACTTAAAAAATAAGACGGATCGGCAAACTTTATCGAATATTATCCCAGATTGCTGGATCTATGTGCAGGATGCTGACATACAGATGGGTCGGATTCAGATATTCAATAACTGGTCGCCTTATCTGGTAAAGGAGCCGCAGAAAACAGTCTGGCTCGGTCTGGAATATTTCTGTACAGAAAATGATAAATACTGGCGGAAATCTGAAAAAGAATGGGTTGATCTAGCTGTAAAGGAATTGATGGCTATGGGAATCCTTTCTTCTCCGAAAAATGTACTGGATGCTCACTGTGAAAAGGTAAAGAAAGCATATCCCGCCTATTTTGACACTTATCGTCAGATTGATACATTGCGTGCTTGGCTGAATCAGTTTTCAAATCTGTATTGTATTGGAAGAAACGGACAGCATCGGTACAATAACATGGATCATTCGATGGAGACGGCATTTACCGCGGTAAAAAGCATTTTAGAGAACGGGGCATTTAAAGAGGAAATCTGGAATATAAATACTGCTGCAGAATATCACGAAAGCAAAAGAGAAGGGAAAAGGAGCCGTGAGAAAATATAAAGTACAGAAAAAAGCAATACCTTTACCGGAACTGATAAGTATGTTGTTGGTTTTACTGTTCCGTTTTGTCAATTATAAAAATGTGATATTTGTGCAAATTAAGCCTGATACTCAATCATATATAACTGGATGGGGCGGATTTCGAGAGGGAAATAGGATGCCATTTTATCCAATGATTGTATGGATAAATAAATTCTTGTTCCATGATTCTTATTTGACAGGTGTAGTATGGTGTCAGATCTTGGTATCCTTAATTGCAGTCATCTTTTTTTATAAGGCAGTAAAATTAGCGACAGAGAATCGACTGATCGCCTGCATTGCGGCAGTATTCTATGGGTGTTATCCGGAAGTCATGGGTTTTGATACCTTCATTCTCTCAGAATCATTTGCACTTTCCTTAAGTGTTTTTTTACTCTATTTTACAGTCCATTATATCCGAAATAGTACTGGAAAAAATGGAGTTCGGCTGTTGCTGCTAGTTTTTCTGAACGTTTGTGAAAAATCTGCATTGCTCATCTATGTGCCAGCAGTTTTTGTTCTGTTTGCTATACAATTTTTCCTTCAAAAGGAAAAACGCAGGATTGTGTGTAGACTGATGGGAATTAATCTACTGATTGTCATAGTGTTGTTTGCCTATGCATGCCAGGTTTATATTTATGCGGGTACTTTCAGTATTGATAATAGAGGACCGCAGCATACTTTGGCGGCCTGTCTGGAAAGTGGCATTTACAAAAATTACCCTGATCAGGAATTAGTAAAGGAAATGGAAAGAATTTATATGGAAAATAAACAGCAGGTAGGGGGAAGGGTTCTTAAAGAAATTTCATGTATGTTTGGCAGCAATAAGAGGGAGTACAATCCTCAATTAGCAGAATTTAATTCATATTGTATCAAATCTGACCCTATTTGCTATGTGCGATATTTACTTAGTCGATTTACAGACAATGTCAATCTACGGCTTAAAATGGATGAAACAGTAACATCAAATGAAAATACGATCGATCATTTTGTACTGCAAATACAGAGTCTTCTTATTTTTGTCCTTCGTATCGGACATATTTATTTGATTGATCTGGCAGCACTTTTTCTCCTTGTAAAAAAATGGCTGAAAAGCGGTAAATGTCCTTGGTATTACTTGGGAACGGTTGGCATTTTGTCAGCAATTGTCATTTCGGTATTTTTAGGGACTTACGGTGATTATAATCGCTGCATGGTTTATGTGTTACCGTTTGCTTTCTTTGGGCTGACTCTGCTTTTAAATGACATGATTGGTGCGATACAAGGGTATAAAGTAGAACTTTCAATGTCTATAGAAAAGGGATAGACAAGTGCAATGAATTTGAATATGGAAGTTACTACAAAGATATCCCCAAAAAGGATTCTGATTAAGGAAGTACCGATTTCGCACTGTTCGAGGAAAAGGAGCAAGGGAAGAAAATAAGTTTTAAAGATGGATTACGCGTTCTATATATAGTCTGGAAATATCGCAAATAGTTTGCAAATAAGAAGTCAAGCCTGACGTCTGTTATGCTGAAAATTATCTGAATGTGCAGACAAAGGCAAGCCAGGAAAACTATTATGCGGTTTTTGGACAGTATGTGATTACAAAAGATATCTTTGACGCGTTAAGAGAACTCGTCGAACGTGCTGCAAAGGAAAAAGGAGAAATCGAACTTACCGACGCTCTTGAAGCGGCTCGAAAGCGTTGTGGGATGATAGGATATGTGGTTGCGGGCAAATCGTTTGACGTGGGGCTGCCGGAGAAATATCTAGAAACAATGACACAGTATGCGAAATGATATGTTCACGGCCTGAAGAAATACCGTTTCGCGGCTTTAAAACGGTACAGCGGATTTAGGTATATCCGGAGGGAACAGAATTTCTGGAATATGATGATTGAAAATGATTTGGGGTGAAATATATGAGAATTGTGTTTGTGACGCAGCATCTATGGGGTGGCGGTGCGGAAAAGCAGGTGGCGGCGTTTGCAAATATGTTAGTGGAATTAGGAGAGGAAGTCTATATTGCATACATGACAGATAGACCAGATGAGTATTTTACAGATCCCAGAATTATCCGGCGCCAATTGACATTTTCTTCTGGAATAAAGATACCAAAGCTAGGAAAACTGTACAGCGGACTGCATTTGTTCCAACAGCTGAGAAAACTGGCGGCGGATGTGATTATACCGGTAAACCTGCCGTTGGAATACTGTATAAGAGTGCAATTGGCGACGCGGTATTTAAATACTCGTTTTATTTATGCCGTACGGAACAATTTGGAGAAAAAATATCCCGACGAAAAAGACAGATATAGATGGCAAAAACTGTGCGGTCTGGCGGATGGGGTATGGCTTCAGACACAGGGTCAGAGAAATTTCTTTTCAGACATATATACAAAAAAAATCTTTATAGTGCCCAACATTCTCGACCGGCATTATCTGGGAATATGCAGGGAGGAGCGCACACAGATTCGCCGTTTTATCAGCGTGAGCAGAATATATCCGCAAAAGAATCAGAAATTGCTGGTCAGGGCGTTTGCCCGGATGCTGATGCAGACGAAAGACGCTTATGTTACGCTAACGATATACGGACATGCGCAGCCGAAAGATGACAGACCAGAGAAAGAACTGAAAAAATTGATTCAGGAATCCCACCTTGAGGAGCGTGTGTTTCTGCTTGGACATACTTCTGACATTGAGAAAAGGTATGAAGAAGCGGATGCCTTTGTACTTAGCTCCGACTATGAAGGTTGTCCGAACGCGCTGATGGAAGCGATGGCTGCAGGCTTGCCGTGCATTTCCACGGATTGCCCCACTGGACCGTCTGATTTGATCACGGATGGGAAAGATGGGCTGTTGGTACCGGTCGGGGACGTGAATGCGATGGCGTGTGCGATGCAATACCTGGTTGAAAATCCGGAGGAGGCGAATCGGATAGGAAGAACTGCAAAACAGAGAATGAAATTGTGGGGAAGTCGGGAGGAAATTGCGGAACAGCTTTTGCGGCAGCTTAATATAGTCTGTTCCCGGCCGAGGTTGAAGAAAAGTATAAATGGAAAAGGAGAACTGTTATGAAGAGTACAGACATTCTGCGCGTAGAAAATCTGCGAAATATTGAAAAAAAATATGTGATCCAGTGGCAGGTCACATATCTGTGTAATTACAGCTGTGATTTTTGCGTTCAGGGGAACGAAGAATTTCACAATCAACAGGCGAAAAAGGAGTCTGCACAGATCAGGGAAACAATTTGTCGGAAATTAATTAGTCTGATAGAAGAAGAGCTGAATGGAAAAGCGGAGAGGGTACAGATCATATTACTTGGCGGAGAGGTAACGATAATGAAAGACTTCATTCCCATTATCTCGCGGCTGCTGGAGGCAAAGTTTGATGGGTTGCTTGAAATACATATTACAACCAATCTCTCTATGGATATAAGAACCTGCAGAACCTTATCTACTGTACTCAGAGGGAAAAAGAACAGAAAACTGACAATGTCCTTTAGCTATTATAAAGATTTCGCAAATGAAAAGGAATTTTTTAAGAAAGTGCAGATCCTGACTGGAAGAAGTATTCGTCGTGAGATTTTAAAAAAATTTTTTCATCACGCAAATGGATTTCAGTGTACGATCGGTTATCCGCTGTGTCAGGACGAGGACTATGAACAGTACATGCAGTTTAGGCGGAAACATGCGAAATATGCTGATCTGATGAAAGAAATTGTAATAAGGGATTATAAGACACTTATTTCAAAAGACGTGAAAGAAAAACTGCGCAGGATGAAAAAACCGAAAAAAAATATCAGAGTGATTTTTAAAGACGGGAAGATAGAATACCTCGGACATAACCTTGACATAGGATTGTTTTTGGATGAAGAAGTTTGTTTTCAGCCGCAGGGATTCCTTTGCGATTCCGGAGTGCGTTTCATAGTAATCGATCCGCAGGGGAATATGAGTCGCTGCATAACGGCGGCTAAGGATACTGTGTTTGGAAATATCTGCACAGATCCGCCTCGTTTTTTGGGGGATAAAATGCGCTGTCCCGCGAAAAGATGCGCTTGTTCTTATTATTCCTTAATAGAAAATGATCTGGGGTAAGACATATGAGAATTGTGTTTGTGGTAAGCTACCTCAGGAACGGAGGAACGGAACGGCAGACCGTTGCGTTTGCGAATATGTTAGTGAAGCTTGGAGAGGACGTTCACATCGCATGCGTGGAAGAGAAGCCGGATGAATATTTCCCGGATCCGAAGGTTACCCGACATCGGCTGACATATTCTTCCGAAGTAAAAATTCCGAAGCTGAGAGGGCTTTGCAATCGGCTTCATCCGTTCAGCCAGCTGCGAAAACTAGCAGCTGATGTGATCATACCGTTTAACTTACCATTGGAATATTGTATGAAAATTCAGTTGGCGACCTGGTGCTCAAAAACCCGTTTTATATATAGCGTGCGACATAATCAGGAAACGCAATATACTGGGGAAAGAGACAGGAGCAGATGGAAAAGGATATGTTCTCTGGCCGATGGAATATGGATACAAACACAAGCGCAGCGCAGTTTCTTTCCGCAGGATTTGCAAAAAAAAATCTTTGAGGTGCCTAATCTTCTTGACCGGAGCTTTCTGGAGATATCCAGAGAAAAGCGGGCGTATATTCGCCGCTTTGTCAGTATGGGAAGGATACATCCGGTAAAGAATCAGAAACTGTTGATCAAGGCATTCGCCCAAATGCTTATCTATACCAAAGATCCGTATGCCACACTGACAATATATGGACGATCAAAAAATGACGGATTAAAGCAGGAATTGAAAACCCTGATCCGGGAATTTCATCTTGAGGAGCGTGTGTTTCTATCGGAGCGGGTTTTAGATATAGAGAAAAAGTATAAGGAAGCGGATGCTTTTGTATTTGGCTCCGACAATGAGGGTTTCCCGAATGCCCTGATGGAAGCGATGGCTGCCGGGTTGCCATGTGTCTCTACGGACTGTCCTACCGGACCAGCTGATCTGATTACCAATGGAACAAACGGGTTGCTGGTGCCGGTCGGGGATGTGGATGCAATGGCACATGCGATGCAGTATCTGGTCGAGAATCCTCAGAAAGCAAATCGGATGGGCATGGCGGCAAAACAGAGAATGAAGGCATGGGCAAATCAGGAAGAAATTGCGGAGCAGCTGTTGAAAAAGATAAAGGAAATTTGCTGTTGAACCAGAAATCGGAATGAGCCCATATGGAACAAGGAGACCAGATAAATGAGTTTGCTTGAGCAATTATTGAAAAAGAAAGAAAAACTGGCGGTAGTAGGTTTGGGATATGTTGGAATGCCTCTTGCTGTTGCATTCTCGAAGAAATTGGATGTGATTGGGTATGATTCTGATGAACATAAAGTTGAATTGTGTAACAAAGGAATTGATCCTACGAGGGAAGCAGGGGATGTTGCGATTCGCAATGCGCCAATGATATTTTCTTCTGATGAAAGCATCTTAAAAAAGGCAAGATTCATTATCGTAACAGTGCCGACCCCTATAAATCCCGACCATACACCGGATCTGATTCCGATAGAAGAGGCTAGCAGAGCAGTGGGAAGGAATCTGCAAAATGGTGCTATTGTTGTTTACGAATCCACTGTGTATCCAGGAGTTACAGAGGATATCTGTGTGCCTTTGCTGGAGCATGAATCCGGCATGAAATGTGGAAAAGATTTTAAGATAGGATATTCTCCTGAAAGGACAAATCCGGGCGATAAAATACATCGTCTGGATACGATTATTAAAATTGTCTCCGGAATGGACGAAGAATCATTAGACATTGTCGCTCATGTATATGAATTAGTTGCGTTGGCGGGAGTTCATCGGGTTTCCTGCATAAAGGTAGCCGAGGCTGCTAAGGTTATCGAGAACAGCCAGAGGGATATTAATATTGCATTCATGAATGAATTATCAATTATATTCCACAAAATGGAGATAGATACACGAGAAGTTCTTGAGGCTGCTGGTACAAAATGGAATTTTTTAAATTTTCAACCGGGGCTTGTAGGAGGGCATTGTGTAGGAGTAGATCCATATTATTTAACCACCAAAGCAGCCCAGCTTGGTTATCATTCTCGAGTTATTTTATCCGGACGAAGTATAAACGATAATATGGGACGATATGTTGCGGAGAATATTGTTAAAGGTTTAATCAAAAACGGAAAAAGGGTTAAAGACGCCCAGGTAGCGATTCTGGGATTTACTTTTAAAGAAAATTGTCAGGATATACGTAATACAAAAGTAATGGATATTGTAAAAGAACTTTGGGAGTATGGAGTAAAGGTATTGCTCGTTGACGACGTTGCTGATATACGGGAGGCGAAAAGGCTTTATGAGGTTGACATTGTCTCCTTGAGAGATATGAAGAAATCAGATGCTATTGCAGTTTGTGTACAGCATCAGATTTTCAGAAACCTGTCTGTAGATTGGTTCAATCACTATTACAAGGATGAACATAAGATATTGTTTGATATTAAGGGTATATATAAAAAGGAACAATTTTTAACGGCGGGTTATTTTTATTGGAGGTTATAACCATTAATTGCGTCTCTGGGTGTTTATAAATACGGCATTGAAATTATGAGAGGAAGAGCACCTTGTATGTGCGAAGCAAGAGACGGTATTCGGAGTGAAAAAGGAGCTTCAGCAAATGGACAGCGTGAGTGATAAGGAACAGTGGAAATATTGTATAGAACCAGAACGGGGAAGGCTGGAGTTGGGGTTGCGAAACCTCTGGAGGTATCGTGGATTGGTTCATCTATTTGCCAAACGGGATTTTACGTCAAAATACCGACAGACGGTTCTGGGTCCACTATGGATGTTCATTCCCCCGTTTTTGACCACGATTGTGTTCACAGTTGTGTTTGGGAATATAGCAAAATTTCCCACATTGGATAGTGTGGCATCTGGTGATATGGTAGTTCCGGCTTTCCTGTTTTATATGATTGGTAATATCCTTTGGGAGTTATTTTCGAACATTTTAAAACACACTGCCAAAACTTTTCTTGCCAATGCACGGATTATGGGCAAGGTGTACTATCCCCGGCTTGCATCACCGATTGCTGCCGCGTTTTCTGATTTGGCGATGGCAGTAATCAGGCTGCTGCTGTTTGGTGCTTTATTTGCGGTGGGGGTGGTTTGCGGTAGCGTGTCAGTGCGGATGTCATGGACGATGCTGTTTTTTCCGTTAACAGTTTTTCAACTGATGCTGCTCGGTCTGGGTATTGGACTTATAATTGCAGTTTTGACAGTGAAATATCGGGATATTGGATTTATAGTAGATTTTGCTCTGCAGCTCTGGCTTTATCTGACACCGGTTGCATATGGCTTACAGCTTGTGCCAAAGCGGTGGATTGGCCTGTATATGCTGAATCCAGTTACACCAATTATGACGACTGCCCGTTATTTCTGTTTTGGAGAGGGATATGTTCAGGTGGGATACGTGATCTGGAGTTGGGTAGCTGTTCTTTTCTTTTTTGTGGGTGGTTGTATCCTGTTCAACCGTGCGGAGAAGACATTTGTTGACATCATATGATTTCTGCAGGGAAAACGAATGGTGCAAAGTATGTTTTTTCAATGGTGGGACAACTTATTGAAAATGAGATACTATGAATGCGGAATATGAGGCTGTACACTGGGATGGGAGATTAATATGGGAGACAGGATGATTCGAGTGGAACATGTTTCAAAAGAGTATCAGCTTGGGGTTATTGGACAGAAAATAATGCTGGATAAGGCGGATAGCCCTTTGGGGAAAAGATTGACGGAACATGATTTGCATGAAGGCAGAATCAATGATAAAGGGATGTTCATGGCGCTGTCGGATATATCCTTTGAGGTTGAGGCAGGAGAGACTTTAGGAATCATTGGGCGCAACGGAGCTGGCAAATCTACTCTGCTAAAACTTCTAGCCAGAATTACTTTGCCTACCGTTGGACGGATACTTCTGAACGGTCATGTGGCTTCTATGATTGAGGTGGGTACAGGTTTTCATTCGGAATTGACCGGGCGTGAGAATATTTATCTTAAAGGAGCAATGCTGGGGATGAGTGAGAGGAAGATTGACCAGAAGCTGGATGAGATTGTCGACTTTTCCGAATGCGGGCAGTTTTTGGACACACCAGTAAAGCGCTATTCTTCTGGAATGTACTTGAAGTTGGGGCTTTCGGTGGCAGCGTATTTGGATGCAGAGATCGTGGTCATGGATGAGGTTTTAGCGGTGGGAGACACAGCATTTCAGAATAAATGCATTCAAAAGATTAAAGAAATGTCGGAATCGGGAAGGACGATTCTTTTCGTGAGCCATAATATGGCTCTAATTAGGAGTCTCTGCAAAAGATGTATTGTTTTAGACCAAGGGAAGCTGAAATTTGACGGGAAAGTAGAAGAGGCAATACGTTATTATACCTCTGCCAGTTTTTATATGGAACAGGCGCGCGAGTTAGAACAGCTTGAACGAACCCCGTCTCACAATCCAAACCGAGTAGCGTGCATGACATATATTAAAATTCTCGGACGAACCCGGTTTGCGATGAGGGAGATCCTGCGATTTATGTTGCGCTTCCGGCTTCTTGAAAGGGTTGGGCAACTCTGTTTGCGAGTTGGTATATGGTCGGCGGACGGGACAGCGGCGGCAATCAGTTTTGTAAGGCTTCCGAATGCCTGCGAGGGCGAAAATGAGACTTATTTCCGCATGGATACATCGAGATTGTTGCCGGGGAAGTACAGTCTTGAATTATTGCTTGTGGATATGGATAAAAGTGGACTTATGGTGAAGCTTGATGCACTTAGGGATGTGATTGCCTTTGAAATACTGCCTTCAGAGGATTGGCCGGTCTATCAGATGTACAAGCGTGACTGGGGTTATGTGGAACTTCCGTTGTTTATAGAATAAAAGGAAAGGTGTATTTTTATGACCACTGTTTTGGTTACTGGTTCTTCAGGCTTTATCGGTAATAGCCTTTGTGTGCGGTTGCTCGCGGAAGAATCCGAAATACGTATTGTTGGTATTGACAATATGAATGATTATTATGATGTTAGTTTGAAAGAACGTCGCCTTGCAAATGTCATCAAGTATAGCAATTTTTCATTTGTACGAGGTGATATCTCAGACAAACAGTTTATATTATCACTATTTGAAACATATCATTTTGATATTGTTGTCAACCTTGCTGCGCAGGCCGGTGTGCGTTATTCGATTGAGAGGCCGGACGTATATATCAGTAGTAATATCATTGGGTTCTATAATATACTAGAAGCATGTCGTCATTATCCGGTGAAACATCTGATATATGCTAGTTCGTCAAGTGTCTATGGTGAAAATAGAAAACTGCCTTTTAGTACTGATGATAAAGTTGACAAGCCAATTTCACTCTATGCGGCGACGAAAGGAGCCAATGAGTTGATGGCATATTGTTACAGTAAACTCTATGATATTCCGACAACAGGTTTGCGTTTTTTTTCGGTTTACGGACCTTTCGGACGCCCTGATATGGCGTGCTTTCGTTTTACGGAACAATTAGTTCGCGGAGAAAAAATCCATATCTTTAATTACGGGAATTGTAAACGAGATTTTACTTACATTGATGATGTTGTTGAAGGAATTGTCCGTGTGATTAAGAAAGCACCGAAAAAGGAAAAAGGGGCTGATGATTTACCGATTATACCGCATAAGCTGTATAATATCGGGGGCGGGAGGCCGGAAAGCCTGATGGATTTTGTGTATATTCTGTCGGAGGAACTGATCCGTGCAGAGATTCTGCCGCAAGGTTTCTCCGTTGAGCATCAAATGGAGCTTATGCCGATGCAGGCGGGGGACGTGCCGGTTACATATGCGGATTCCTCCGCACTGGAGCGTGATTTTGGCTTTGTACCAAAAATTAAACTTCGGGAGGGGTTACGCAAATTTGCGGAGTGGTACAAGAGCAACTCTAATCTCTTTTCGGAAAAAAGCTTTTGACATTTTTCTGCACTCTGAGCGCATTTTTAAAAAATAATTTACTCAACTTTCCCACCAGCATAACTGGTGTTAAAGCTTGATCTTTTTAACAAAATTATTATATAAATT
>CANQRR010000003.1 GCA_947626285.1 uncultured Lachnospiraceae bacterium | reverse complement strand
GTAATTGGATGAAGTCTCAGCCCTTATTTATACAAGCATTGTTCAGTGATTTATGCTGGGAAAGTTGAGTAATTTATAATTACTTCGCGTTGGAACCATATCAGCGCCAATAAGAACACTCACACTATAATCCTCCATATTTTAGGCCAATTGAATTGATATACATTCAACTCAAACATACCAGTTATATTTTTCTTACTGAAAATTGTACATATGCATACCCCAGAAATCTGTATAAGCCAGCAGCACCAGATCAAAATCATTTTCGGAAATATAATCGTACAGTCTTTCTGGTGTCGTTCTCATGTCCCACGCGAAAACATCTGATGTAGAGAGCGAAAGAAACGGAATTACCACCACAGAAAATGAATCCTTAATGATCAGGATCTTCTTTCCTTCAACATTGTTGTTATGAACCTGGGACAGCGAAACCGCACTCTTTCCATACGAATAATGTGCCGAATATGTGTATAAGTCCGTATTTCCTCCATATCCAGAGCTATCCACCAGCATCGAAAAGTCGCCGGCTTCCCCATTCAGCGTTAAAGATGTATCATAAACCGGCCTTATCTCGGTGAAATCATCCAGCGAACCGGCCCATGTCTTTGACACCTTTCTCCCCGTTTCCCCTAACCAGAGATTTTTATGCTCCGTAAAAGTAAACTGGCTGTCTTCCAGCAGATCAGCCCTGAGTGCATAACCAAAAGACTGGTTTATATATTCAACGATTGCTCTGGCAGCATACAATCCCATCATCGGTTTCCAGTGGTGGTCCGTCTTATAAAAAATGTCTTTTACGGAATATCCATCATTCTCCAGCAATTCCCGGATATCCAGGACATTTATGTCATTCTCCTTCAGCCATGACAGCAGTTCCTGCCTCAGCTCCTCGTTATTGGTATCTATTCCATAGCGCTTCAGAGCCGTATCCTCGTTTGCTTTCGACGGGTAACTGATATACGCAAACCCAGTCCCATTCTCGTTGCACACCTGATCCAGTTCCCTGATCTTTGATTCGGCCTCCTTCATATCAAACTCAAAAAGTTCCTCATTATGCAGAAACCCATCCTTGTCTCTGACTATAGCCTGCTCCCCTGTAACAATCTCATCCGGGCTCAGGAGAATGTTGACTGCTCCATAGACCTCACGGAATACCGACTTCCCCGGAAAAGCGCTCTCCATTACAGATTCCATATTTTCTGTGAGCAGCAGACTTCTGATACCACTATTCCGTAAGCAGTATATGGCAGAACTCATGAATACGCCAATGCTCAGCATAATATATGCCGTGAAAAATAATCTCTTACGCATGATCTCCCCTCCCGCTAAAACATAAAATACAGTCTGCAAATAAAAAGTCAAGCAGAAATTTGTGAACTTTGAAAATTTTATACAGGTTGAAAAAAGGTATCAAAATAAGACCACCGTCTGGCGCTGGCCTGATGCAGAGTGAAAGTTTGACTCAGTTCTCTCCAGATTCAGACAGGGAGGCAAGGTATTCCCTTACCCGCCCATAATAAATGCGAAGGAACTTGTTTGCACCGGCAGTCATGTAGACATAGTAAGGCTTGCCCTGTGCCCGCTTTTTATCCATAAAGGCGTAAACAGGGTCATTCTCAGGAGACCGCTGGATAAGGCCGTCCACGATCAGAAAGAGTGTCCTGCGCAGATAAGGGGATCCTTTTTTTGACGTACGCACGCTTTTCTGGATATGTTTTCCAGAGTCATTCTTTCCGGGATCGACACCGGCGAAGGCCGTAAGCGCCTCGCGGTGCGTGAAGCGGGTCACATCCCCGATCTCCGCCATGAGCTGCGGACCGAGGGTCGGGCCGACGCCGTTCATCGCCATGACGACCGGGTATTCCGGGAGCATGGCAGCGGTCCTGTCCATTTCCAGACGGAGCAGTTCCACAGTCTCGGAAGCGGCATTCAGGAGGGCGACAGCCTGCCATACCAGCATCTTTGTGCTGCCATCCTTCGGGAACACGGCGATGAGGTCAGAGGATTTCCGGTAGACATCCTCAGCTTTCTGGGCGCTGAAGTTGTAGCCCCTGCGTCTGCACCAGTTCCGGTAGTGTTCCGTAAAGGCTTCCAGGGATTTTCCGCGGACGCAGTCCACATGCCAGTAGGTATGGACGAAGTCTACCCATTTCTGGCTTCCGTCCGGGCGTGCGGGGCTGTCAAAGAAGTCGTTGGCGCCCGGATAGGTCTGGTCAAGCAGGGAGATGAGGTTGTTCTTCATGGCAGTCTTCTGGTCCATAAAGAAAGCGAACTGCCGGTTCATGGTTTTGAGTTGGCTGCGTATTTTATCCATACGTCCATACTGCCTCAGATTTTGCCAGCGGTCAAGAGCATAACGGGCGATTTTTTTGGAATCCGCCTTATCGGTCTTGGGAGTATGGAGGGAGTCATCCCCGAACTCGCGGATGAGGATGGGGTTGACGGCACTGACAAAGATGCCGGCGTCGGAGAGCCAGGAGGCGACAGGCTCGTAATACCTGCCGGTGTGTTCCATACAGGCCTTTGTCTCACCGTCAAGGTCTTTGATCTGCGCGATAAGGTTGTTGATGGCGGACTGGGTGTGTGGGATGTCGCAGGGCGGCATGACGACCACGTTGCCGGGTCTGCGGATCGTGACCGTGCTTTTGCCTTTGGAAACATCGATACCAACAGCGTTCATAGAAGATACTCCTTTACAATGGATTAGCAATGGTCAATACCGGCTTTCCTCATTGCCTGTTCAATCTACTGGGTGTCACGCGAACGGGAGGTTCAACCTGCGTAAAACGAATGCTGCGAATGAGAGGCTGGTTGGCTGACTGTTTTACGGACGTCAAGTCCTGGAAAGGGGAGGCCAGACCTATTGCCATACTCATTCTAACAGCTTAAGCAACAAGATGGGTAATTCCTTACTGGCTGTAAGGGGTATTAACCATAAATCTATTGTAGTAGGAAAGGAGCGGATAGTATGCGAACGGATTTTCCAAAGATTGACGTATGCAAGACGGGCCAGAATATCAAGCGGATTATGGTCAGGCAGGGGTTGACTGTCAGAGATATCCAAAAATATCTGGGTCTTTCCGCTCCGCAGAGTATCTACCACTGGTTTGACGGACGAAGTATGCCGACCGTGGATAATCTATATGCGCTGAGCGAGCTGTTTGGGATGCCGGTGGATATGCTGTTGCGTGGAAACAGGAAAAAGAATTATGAGTTTTTTAAGCGTTCCACTCACAAATGGGTTTTGGCGTATTATGAGAAGTACCTGGAACTGCAGGCGAGCTAGATTGACTGACGATTGTACTACAAGTTCAATGACAAATATCGAATCCTCCTTTAGAATGATCTTATCTGAAGATTGTTTGAAGGGAGGATTTTTCTATGTCAGAGAAAATGTTGGTGACGCAGGCGTTAGACGAGAGGGATTTGCTTGTCAAGAAAATTCAGGACAAGATAGCAAAAGCTTCCTTTGCGGACGTAAAGAAGCACAATGAGGAAAAAGTGTTGGAGCGCAGAGTTTCGGAAGAGGACTTCCGGAAGGAAGCGGAGAGCGCATATCAGCAGATCATGGATTTGATTGAAAGATATGGGAGGATTGATGCAGCGATCGTTGCGTCAAATGCAGCAACTATGATCCATACTTCCTTTGGAGATTATACGGTTGCGGGCGCTATTTCCCTCAGAGGCAGGATGCGAGGTTATGGGGCCTATGAGGATGAAGCGGAGTTCGAACAGAGCCTGTACCAAAAAATGAAAAATGAACTGGACAAATGCCTGCTTACGATTGAGAATAAAAACAGACAGCTGGAATTAACTGCAGAGAGTATGCGCCTCAGTATTCTGGGTAAGGATGCCAAGACGAAAGATGATAAACCGCTTGAAGTGGTGAACGCATACGTAAAAGAGAATACAGCCGAGTTTGTAGACCCATTGGATGTTCGGAAAAAGATTGAGGAGATTCATGAAAACAGAGAAAAGCTGCTTACGGAGTTGGATACTCAAATCAAAGTATCCAATGCGACGACCTTTGTAGAATTTTAAATTCTTTGCCTGCAGCACGAAAACCTCTAACCCGGTTTCCCCGACAGCGGGGTTATGCTGTCTCTAACAGATCAGTGTGCTGAAAACACGGAAGATCTATGCAAGGATTTCCTAAATAGCTCAGCAGGTAGAGCACATGGCTTGTAACCATGTTGTCGAGAGTTCGAATCTCTCTTCAGGAGCCCGCAATGGAGAACTTAACAGTTTTTAATTTTGGATCGTTCGTTAATTGTGAAGGGTTACAGATTTTGCACTTGAACTGTTACGGGTAAAGGCTGAACTGTCTTATAGGCATATCTGATATGCTGAAATCCATGAGAAGGGTTTCGTGTTGAATCGGTTGACGTGAGGTCATCCCCATGGCTGTGCTGTAGGCATTTCACTTGTTAAAAAGGAGCATTTGATTGATACATTTTATGATTGATTTTGAGAATATAGGGAGCCGGGGTTTGCAGGGAGCAGAATATCTCCAGCCGGACGATTCTGTGACAATTTTTTACAGTCAAGCTTGTATGAAGATTGAGCAGAGACGGTTTTTTCTAGTGAAAGAATCCGGTTGTGAATTCCAGATCTGTAAGTTGCAAAAGGCACGGAAGAACGCTCTGGATTTTTATATTGCATCCCGCATTGGGGAGATTTATGGGCAAGGATATACCGGTATGACTGCAATTGTAAGTAATGATACGGGGTTCCAAGCAGTCAGGGAATACTGGAAGAACTGTACGTCGATACCCAGAGATATTATTCTGCGCCCGAACGTTGAGCAATGCATAGCCGCCTCGGGAGAGAACAGCTTTCGACAGCGGCGTATCTGTCTGGAAAAACAGGAAATTCGTCTTGAGGAAGAGTATGAGAAATACGCAGAGCGCCAGAGAATACGCAAGAGGCTGGAAGACAGTTTCGCGCACACCTGTTATGAAAATCTTATCGAACAGATCATGAACCTGATTGAACCGCCGAAGCCCCTCAAAATTCTCTATCGGGACTCTCTGAAGCAGTTCGGAAGAGAAAATGGACTGAAGATCTACCGTGAGGTGAAGCAGATCATATAGCATATTTGGGCGTATTTTGATTCGTAACGAAAGGCGTGTTTTCGGTTGAACTGACATATACTTTTATGTATAATCGAAAAAAGAAATAAATTATGCCTGCCCACTTAAAATTCAACAACAAGATTTCACAAAAGATGAGGGATATGATTTTGAAGAGCAGAAAGAAGATTATCATAATAATTGCCGGAATTGCAGTTTGCTGCGGTGGAATCTATTGCCTTCTGTTAAAGTGCTTTTTTTATAACAAATATAACGTTCACGCACAGAGAGCGATGCTGGATACGTTAAGTGAAAAGTATGATCAGGAATTTGAACTGCTATCAACAGAATTTGTGACGAAAGAGGTTGAAACGAAAGGCACGGGATATGTACATATGTGGACCTATGCGCTTCAGGACACTCAGGGAAGGCAATTTCATGCGTATGTACGCGGATACGGTTTGGTTGAAAAAGGAGATGGAAACTTCCATGCTCCGGACTATTTCAGCTATGTTGATGACACGTACGGACAGCTTTGCATAGAGGAAAGTCTGGACAAGAAATATGACTTGTCTCAGTACAGACAGGAAAAGGGAAGCAGACTTGATGAGACGAATTGGGAGGATTATCTGTTTGCCTGCACAAAAGACAATGCGGCCGAGACGGCGGAACTGTTGACAGAAATATACTTTAGGGAAACGGAGTTTAGCAATGGAGGCTGTCTGAAATGTCTGGTAAATAGTGAAGAGGGCGAAACGCTGTTTTCTTATTACTGGTGGGATATTACAAGAGAACTGCAGAAACAGGAGAAAGAAATCACGGAACAGGCGGTATATGAATACATTCTGCAGGAATTGAGGAGTTAGGCACCATGATTATGCGTGGAAACCTGTCTATTTTTTAATGTTGATCTCCGTTCCGATCCAGATTGCTTTGGAATCGCTCCAATGCCCAATCTCTCTGGTCTGTGCGATCGGCATCTGCTCTCCGGCAAATGAGCGGACGAGAGAGGCTATATTCGGCTGACAGTTGAGCGTTTCCATCTCACAGAATGTGCCGAGCAGGATTCCGCTGATTTTATCAAATACACCGCAGGACTTCAGCTGCGAGAGATAGGTTGTCATCTGCGGCACTTTACCGTCCAAGGATTCCATCAGCAAAACTTTACCGGTGACGTCGGGAAAGTATTTTGTTCCTGCAAGCTTCAGGAAGCATCTTATGTTTCCGCCGATTACGGTCCCGCGGACAGAGTCGCCCTGAATGAAGCGGAAGGACGGCTGGAAGAGATCAGTTCTGTCGAGAAAACGCTGCCGTTGCAGACTTTGATGATCGCCCTGGACCATAGTCTTAACCTGAAACAATATGCTGCTTTTGCCGGTTTGCGTATAGATCGCGTTGATAATAGTCGTGAGGTCGCTGTATCCCCAGAATGTGGCGCGACTCTTTTGAATCACATCGAAATCCAGATAATCGAGTATTTCGTTGGCTATGTCGCCTCCGGAAATATCGTAAATTTCATCTACCTCAGGGTCGGAAAAGAACTTCATCAGTTCGGATGCGCGTTCTTTTCCGCTGCCGGAGAACACGCCTTTCTTTTCATAGATGCAGTTGCTGACAAGCACTTTTTTTCCGTTTCCCTCAAGAAAATGAATAAGGTTTTGATTTTGTTCGCGCCATTCTGGTTTCTGCGCGTTGGAGCAGGCGACGATTCCGACGGATCTCATAAATATCCTCCCCGATATAGGATGATTGTTTTTGTTGGCTTTCTGAAAACAGTATAGCAGATGTGCGCGAAAAATGCCAGTAAACAGGATGTAATCATTTGGAAACGAATGATTGCGCTGTTAATCTGATGACATAAGCTGCGTGATGTTGTATAATAGGGAAAAACAAAGCGCCCGAAAACAAGGATAGATTTTTACAGGAGGTCCCCTATGTCAAATGACGTCGCCGTATATCTGTTTCCCGGTATTTTTCTTTTCATTGGGTTGATTTTCATCGCCATATCCGCCGGAGTCGGAAGGTCCCGCGCCCAAAAGCGTGAGCGCTGTACCGCCCAGACAGTAGGGAAAGTAGCGGATATGCGCAGAGTTTCCCACAGCGATTCCGACGGGCGAACGTCGTATTCCTGGAATGCGGTCTATGCCTATCGCGCCAACGGGACGCAGTATGAAAAGCTCAGCTCTTTCGGAACTGCCCAGCCAAAATTCGAGCCGGGGCAGTCGGTAGTCGTATTTTACGATCCTGAAGATCCGGACAGCTATTACGTGGAGGAGGAGAACTGGGGCAAGCTGCTCAGGATCTTCGGCGTTGTGGGCGTGCTTCTTATTTTGATTGGAACCGCGGCGTTTTTTCTGATCCGGAGAATTCTGTAGCGGTTTCGCCTGATCTTGCTGTAATTACAGGAGCGCCATTTCTAACTTGTATAATCCAGGCGATTCTGCTATAATTTCATAGGACTATACAGACTGGGGATCACCATGGCTGTGATTCCCTTTTTTAAAAGCGGAAAGGAATATTGACTATGAAGAGAAGACGGATCCTTTTATTTTCCTGCATGGCGGCTGTCTCACTGCTTACAGGCTGCTCCAAGGGAAATTCCGGGAGCGGCAAGAGCCCGCTGGATCCCGAGAATCCCACCAGTATCACAGTCTGGCATTATTACAACGGCACGCAGCAGGCGGCTTTCGACCAGCTGGTGGAGGAGTTCAACCGCACGGTCGGCAAGGAGGAGGGCGTCTATGTGGAAGCCCACAGTCAGGGCAATGTCAGTGACCTGGAGACCAGCGTGCTGGCCGCGTTCAACAAAGAGGTGGGGAGTAGCGAGCCGCCGGATATCTTTTCATCCTACGCGGATACGGCCTATACGATCGAGCAGATGGGCGTGCTGGTAGATCTGGAGGACTATATGTCCGAGGAAGATATGGATCAGTATGTGGACTCCTTCCTGGAGGAGGGGCGGATCGGAGCGGACGGAGAACTTCGGATCTTCCCGACTGCCAAGTCGAGCGAAGTCTTTATGATGAGCATGACTGACTGGGAGCCTTTCGCGGAAGCGACCGGTGCATCGGTGGACGACCTTGCCACCATGGAGGGCGTGGCTGAGACGGCCAAGGCCTATTATGAGTGGACGGACGCGCAGACCCCGGATGTGCCGAACGACGGACAGGCGTTTTACGGACGGGATGCGATGGCCAACCTGTTCATTATCGGATCCATGCAGCTGGGGACCGAGCTGTTCCAGGTGGACGGGGACAAGGTGACCTTCCAGGTGAAGGAAGACGTGATGAAAAAGATCTGGGATACCTACTATGTCCCGTTTGTGAAAGGGTATTTTGCCGCCAACGGACGCTTCCGTTCGGACGACGTGACGACCGGGGATCTGATCGCTTACACAGGTTCCACGACTTCGGCCAACTACTTCCCGAGCACGGTGGAGAACAGCGAGGGCAGCAGGGAGATCGAGTATCTGATCCTTCCGGCTCCGATCTTTGAGGGTGGAGAGAACTATGCGGTCCAGCAGGGCGCCGGCATGGTAGTCACCAAGAGCACGAAGGAGCGGGAGTATGCCTCCGTGCTGTTCCTGGAGTGGTTTACCCAGACGGAGAACAATCTGCTGTTCAGCTGCACTTCCGGTTACATGCCGGTCAAGAAGGACGCTTTTTCGAAAGAGAAAATGGACACTGTGATCGAGGAGAACGATCTCGAGATCGATCCTAAGACATACGACACCATGGCGATGTGCTTTGACATGATGGAGGATTCAACGCTGTATACCAACAAGGCCTTTGACAAGGGGGCCGCGGCGCGGAAGGTGCTGGAGTACAACCTGGCGGACAAGGCGGCCGCCGATCGGGCATCAGTGGAAGAGCAGCTTGCGCAGGGCGTCGATCTGGAGGAGGCAGCTGCCCCGTATGTGGATGAGGCAGCGTTCCAGAGCTGGTTTGCGGAGTTCCGGACCGCTCTGGAGCAGTCGGTGGAATAGTGCCAAAACATGTGCCAGACTGTCAGAGTGAAAGGTAAATCACAGGAAGACAGCTGGCTCAAAAGAAATGTTCTGACGAGTATGGGACGATTTGTGACGGGAGGTGGGCAAAATGGAGCATAATCAAGGCCGTGGACGGCGGATCTTCTGGCTTGTGCTGATTCCGCTTCTCTTTCTGGTGATCATGCAGGCTGCCCTCTCCTTTGGGACGGTTATCCGGGGCGGAACCTTTTCCACGCTCCGCGGCTATGCGGCAAATCGGCTGAGTCAGGTGACAGAGACCCGCCAGATCATACTGGAAGGGCAGATGGTCCGGCAGTGGTCTGAGATGGACGAAGAGTATGCGGCGGCGAACCAGACGCTGTCCGAACTGCTGGAGGGGCGAGGGATCAGCCTCCGGGAATTTCAGGACGACGCGGTTTTGCAGGAAGAATATCTTGCCTCCATGCTGCCCACCTGGGGTTACATGATGCGGAAAAATTCCGTTACCGGCGCTTTCCTTGTGCTGGCGCAGGAAGAAATCGCAAAACAGGGCGGGGAACTGAGCGCGCTTTATCTGCGGGATGGAGATCCGGATACGCATCCGGCCGACTATTCCGATCTGATGCTGACGATCGGTCCTTCCGCGGTGTCCCAGACTTATCAGATCCCTCTGGACATCGACTGGAAGACCCGGTTGAATCTGGAGCCGCAGGGAACCCGGGAGGCGGATCAGTTCTTTTATGCGCCGTATCTTGCCGGAGTTGAGTATCCGCAGCAGGACGCGGCCGATCTGTGTTTCTGGAGTCATCCGTTCTGCCTTGAGGACAACCCCAACGATCCCTATCAGATGATCACCTGCTCAATTCCTCTGATCTCGGACGCGGGGGAGATATGGGGCGTGATGGGCATCGAGATCTCCCTGACGCATCTGAGCGAGAGTCTGCCCTATCAGGAGGTGGATTCCGGCCAGAGGGGTGGATATCTGCTTCTGGAACGCTCCGGCGAGGAGAGCTATCACCTGGTCCACGCGGCCGGCCCGGTGGCCGGACAGCTGGCGTTGGACATGGAGGAGGTATCTCCGGTTTCTGCGGGGGTGGAGGATCTGTTTTCAGTTGCGCACGGCGATCACGAGGATTATCTGGTACTGCAGCCCCTGCGCCTTTACAATACGAACACGCCTTTCTATGAGCGGAGCTGGTATCTGGCCGGTGTGGAGACACGCGAGGCCCTTTTTGGCATCAGCGACACGCTCTCAAGAGTATTTGTGATCGCCACCTTGTTTTCTCTGGCGGTGGCTGTCGTCCTGGCGTTCTTTTTGGTCCGCCATGTGACCGGGCCGATCCGCCGCTTGTCCTCCTGTATTCAGAACAGTTCCGAAAACGAACTGGGCGAATTTCCGCCAAGCCACATCGCCGAGGTGGATGAGCTGTACGGCACGATCCGCCGGCTTACCGATCGGCAGAAACAGACCGAGTATGACCTGCTGGAGGAGAAAGAGCGTTACCGCATGGCGCTCCAGAGCAGCTCCGATATTCTGATCTCCCACGACCTGGATCACGACCGCGCCGTATTCTACAATCTGGACGGGAGCGGACGGGAAGAGCTCAGAGATGGCCTTTTGAAAAAAATGCACACCAGAGACTATATTCACCCGGACGACAGCCGGATCCTGCAGGCACGTCTGGCCGAGGCCCGAGACGAGTTGTCTGTTTCCTTCCGGGTCGATTTTTCCGGTCAGGCGAAAGACTATCGCTGGTATGAGCTGACCGGCCGTATTCTGCCCGCGGGCGAGGGCAGACCGAGGACGCTCATCGGGGCGCTGCACAACATTCACGATCAGAAGCTTCAGGAAACCGCGGCGTATGAGTCCCTGCACAGGGATTCGCTCACCGGATTGTACCGCCGCGCCTCCGGGGAAGATATCATTCGCAGCAACATTCAGGCGGGCCATGGCGGCTGCCTGATCCTGCTGGACGTCCGGGGACTGGGCGCGCTCAACCGGAGGATGGGCGTAGTGGCCGGAAACACGGTACTGGAGGAGTTGGGCTTCCTTCTGAAGTCCTGGCAGGAGACGGAGGCCCCTGCGCAGAGCGTGCTTCTGCGGCTGGGCGGTGATGAGTTTCTGCTCTGGCTGGAAAGCTGGGAGCAGGCGGACGCGCAGCGGGTAGCGGCGGAATTGTGCCGCCGGGCGGAGCGGTTGTATGCGGATGGCTCCCTCCGCGTTCAGCTGGCCTGCGGCTGCGCGCAGACCAGAGAGGAAGAGCGCTATCCGTCTTTGCTGGATCGCGCCTGCTGGGCGTTGGCCGCCGCGAAGATGAAAAATGTCGGAACCTTGTGGGCCGAGGGCGAAAACGCCGTCCTGGCCGAGAGCATGATCACTCCGATCGAATATACCACATCCACTTACCGGGGAATCCTTCCCCTGACATTTGCCCTGTTCGACCGGGGCAGCGAGGTGGAGGCCGTGCTGTCCATTCTGTTTCCCAAGCTTGGCAGGGAACTGGGCGTCTGTGATATCATTCTGTCGCAGGTGAGCAGGGATTTCTTTACGGTTGCAGCCGTCTACCAGTGGCACAGAGACGGGAGCGTGGCGGAGCAGGAGGTGGAACACTTCACCGCCGAGAAGTTTGCCGCGCTGGAGGAAGAGTTGTGGGGCGATGAGGCCACGTCCAGAGACATCGAAGAGCTGAGCGCGGAACAGCGCCGCTTCCTCAAGGCGCCTGCCGGGCGCGCGGGATTTGCCTTTTCCCTGTATGACGGCGGGAGCTATATGGGCGCGATCCTGTTCCTGCGGAAGCCGGAGGAGGAGTCCGCCATCATCGACAGGCAGAAAGGGCAGCTCCATGAGGTAGTCAAGGTCATCGAGGCCAATCTGAACCGTCAGCGCTACGACGCCGCAAGCCGGGCGAAGAGCGATTTTCTTTCGAGGATGAGCCACGAGATCCGCACTCCGATGAACGCGATCATCGGAATGACTTATATTGCCAAGACACACACCGGGGACCAGAAGGCCGTGTCTTCCGATCTGGACAAGATCGACCAGTCCTCCCAGTATCTGCTTGGCCTGCTCAATGACATCCTGGATATGTCCCGGATCGAGAGCGGGAAAATGACGATTGAACACGCGCCGTTCGACCTGGCGCATCTGCTGGAAGGCGTGGGCGATCTGATCCGGCCGCAGACACAGGCCAAGAACGTCCGGTACGCGTTGGACGCCCATCTTACCCATCCCTGGGTGGAGGGGGACACGCTGCATCTGAACCAGGTGCTCATCAACCTGCTGGGCAACGCGGTGAAATTCACTCCGGAGGGCGGCTCCATTACGCTGTCTGTGAAGCAGGAGGACAACGGAGCTGTGTATTTTTCCGTGAAGGATACCGGGATCGGGGTCAGTCCGGAGAATCAGGAGCGCATCTTCCGCTCCTTCGAACAGGCGGAGAAGAGCACGGGGCGGCAGTACGGCGGTACCGGGCTGGGACTGGCGATCAGCAGCCGCCTTGTACGTATGATGGGCGGAGCGATCGAGCTGGACAGCGCGCCGGGCGAAGGCAGCGATTTCCATTTCACCATCGTCCTGCCAGCCTGCCAGCCGCCGGAGGAGACGGTGCTCGCGGAAGAAGTTGTTCCGGAGCAGTCAAGCATCGAAGGGCTTCATATTCTTCTGGTTGAGGACAATGAGCTCAACATCGAGATCGCCCAGTCCATCCTTGAGATGAACGGAGCCACAGTCGAGCAGGCGCACAACGGGCAGGAGGCGGTTGACCGCTTCACCACCAGCGATCCCGGTGAGTTTGACCTGATCCTCATGGACATTCAGATGCCGGTCATGGACGGGCGGGAGGCGACCAAGACCATCCGCCGTTCCGACCATTTGCAGGCCGCGTCGATCCCGATCATTGCGCTGACGGCCAACGCCTTCGACGAGGACATGAAGCTTTCAGTGGAGAGCGGCATGAACGGGCATCTGTCCAAGCCTCTGGATGTGGCTCAGGTGCTCCGGGTCATCGCACAGGCGGTCGGGAGAGCATAGAGACAAAACAATAAAGTGGAATACAAGGGAAAGGCAGGAAGGAGGCAGCATGGCGACAGAAAGTGAAAATCTCTACACAGTGATCAGCATGGACGAGTTCCAGAAACGCGCGGATCAGTTCCCGCACTACAAGGAGCTGCTGCACAGTCTCAGCAGGGCGATCCGCTACTGCAAAGCGGAGGCGTACAGGGATTGCGTGATCGGCACGTTGCGGATCCCGCAGAAGAAAGAAGGAAGAGACCCTGCCTTTACATTTGCATATTATCTGACGGATCAGTCCATCGTTTTCATTGAGAGCGAAGGGAAACTCAAGTCGTGGCTTTCCAAGCATACGGCGACGCTTCCGCAGTCGGGCACGCCCTCACAGATGCTGGTGTCTATTCTGAAACAGATGACGGACGACGATCTGCTGTACCTTCTGCACATCGAGTCTGAGACGGAGCAGATGGAGGAGGAAGTCGAGCACAGCGTCGCGGAGGACTTCTTTGCGACCCTGACCAGACGCAGGCACAAACTGTCTGAGCTGAACGCCTACTATATGCAGCTGCGGGAGATTGGGGAGATCTTCCAGTCCGATGTCTGTCAGGCGATTATCCCGAATGTGCAGGAGTGGGATCGCTTCATTCAGCGCGCGGAGCGCCTGCAGAGCCACGTGCAGCTTCTGCGCGAGAACATGACGCAGCTGCGTGAGCTCTTCCAGTCCGTGCAGGACGCGCGGCAGAATCGGATCATGGGCGTCATCACGATCATCACCACGGTGTTCTTCCCGCTGTCTCTGCTGACCGGCTGGTACGGCATGAACTTTGTCAACATGCCGGAGCTGCAGTGGGAATACAGTTACTTTGTCATGATTTTTGTGGTCGTCGTGATCGTGACGGCGGAGATTATCTATTTCAAGAAGAAAAAATTCTTCTGATGGGAGAGGGAGAAACATCATGCAGGAGATTAAATGCCCGAATTGCGGAGAGGTGTTCGCGGTGGACGAGTCCGGCTACGCGCAGATTGCCGCGCAGGTCAGGGACAGGGAATTTGAAAAAGAACTGGAACGGCGGAAGCAGGATCTTGAGGAGAGAAAAGACAGCGAGATGAAGCTTGCGCAGCTGAGGCAGAAGGAAGCCTATGACAAGGCGCTTTTATCGAAAAATGAGGAGATCGTCACAAAAGACAGGGAGCTTGAGCAGCTGCGCGCCAGACTTGGGAACAGTGAGACCGAGAAAAAACTTGCGGTGAGCGAGGCGGTCAGCGCGAAAGAGAAAGAGCTCTCCGAGAAGACCAACGAGATCACCCAGCTGCAGAGCAAGCTTTCGAATCAGAGGGCGGAGAGCGAGCTGAAAGAGCAGTCGATCCATAAGCAGTATGAGAATGAGCTGAAGCAGAAGGACGAGCTGATCGAATACTATAAGGATTTCAAGGCGCGGCAGTCGACGAAGATGATCGGCGAGAGCCTGGAGCAGCACTGTCTGACGCAGTTCAACTCCCTGCGGATGACCGCGTTCCCGGCGGCGTACTTTGAGAAGGATAACGACGCGCGCAGCGGAAGCAAAGGCGACTTCATTTTCCGCGAGTCGAAGGATGGCGTGGAGTTCATCTCCATCATGTTCGAGATGAAAAATGAGATGGACGAGACGGCCACGAAGCATAAGAATGAGGATTTCTTCAAAGAGCTTGACAAGGATCGCCGCGAGAAGAACTGCGAGTACGCCGTGCTGGTGTCCCTGCTGGAGATCGACAACGAGTTGTACAACAATGGGATCGTGGACGTTTCCTACAAGTACGATAAGATGTATGTGATCCGGCCGCAGTTTTTCATTCCGATGATCACGTTGCTGCGAAACGCGGCGCTGAATTCGCTGAAATACCGGCAGGAGCTGGAGGTGGCGCGGAATCAGCAGATCGATATCCTAAATTTTGAGCAGAACATGAACCTGTTCAAAGAGGGCTTCGCGCGCAACTACCGGATCGCGAGCGATAAATTCAAGACGGCGATCGACGAGATCGACAAGACGATCCAGCATCTCCAGAAGACCAAGGAGGCGCTTCTCTCCTCAGAGAATAACCTTCGTCTGGCAAACAACAAGGCGGAAGATCTGAGCATCAAGCGGCTGACGAAAAACGCGCCCGCGGTGAAAGCGATGTTTGACGGGCTGCATGCCGGGGAATGACCTGTGCTTTTTCTTGACACGAAAAGTGCAAAAGAGTATGATTTATTATAGTATTTAGCATGGATAGAAACGTTGAACCTCAGGCGTGAGGAATATGTTTTACGCATGTGAAACATACATAGGATCCCGGCAGGTAGAATTAATGAAATAAATCAGAATACAGAAGGATATAAGAAGAAAGGATCTGCAAAAATGGCGGAGAATCATGAAGAACAGATCAGAATCGTACAGGAGACGGTAGCGGGCAAGGAGATCACGTTCGCACACGTGATGGGAGGCCCGGCTCCAATCGTATACCAGAAGCTTGGCTTGAACCCGCAGGTCGATTACGGCACCTCGGCGATTGGGATCATGAACATGACGCCCCCGGAATCCGCGGTGATCGCTTCGGATATCGCAGTCAAGAGCGGGAACGTCTACCTCGGATTTGCGGACCGCTTCACCGGGACGCTGATCATCACGGGGGAAATTTCTGATGTGATGTCCGCGCTGACGGAGGTCGTGGAATTCTTCCGCGACACGATGGGATACGTCGTCTGCGATATCACCAAACGGTGAGAAGCTCGAACACGGCAACGCCAAAGGTCGCAGAAAGCTGACCAGACATTAGGAAGAGACAGGGAGTAGTGCGGTCATGTCCAATATGACGAGAGAACAATTGCTGGAAAAGCTCTTCCACGAGGACTACGAACACCTGAAGGGGAAACGGCTGCGCCTGACCCGCGTGCGTGTCCCGGGGAAGGAAGTCTGCCTGGCGCATATCATTGGCTCTTCGCAGACGCCAATCTATCGCAACCTCAGCCTGCATATCGGCGTCCATGAGGGCGAGGACCACACAGGCGAAGCAATCGGTCTGCTCCGCTTCACTCCGTGGGAGTCAGTCGTGGCGGCCGCGGACATCGCGATGAAGAGCGCGCATGTCGAGATCGGGTTTATGGATCGCTTCTGCGGCACACTGATCCTCACCGGGGGTCAGATCGAGGTGCAGACGGCCGTGGAGGAAGTCGTCCGCGTATTCCACGAGGATCTGGGATTCCGGACGTGCGCGATCCGCAAGAGCTAAGCTGTGCCCAGCGCAGAAACAGAAAGAGCGATATTCGAAAAGCGATATCAGGAAGACAGGGAAAAACAGGGAAAGACAGAGAAAGACCGAGCTGGAGAAGGACAGGAAAAGGCAGAGAAAGATAGGAAAAGACAGGAAAAGACAGGGTGGAAAGGCTGATCATATGAAAAAACTGTTTCTGATGGGGAGGAGCGAGGCGGGTAAGACTTCGCTGACCCAGGTGCTGAAGGGCGAAGAGCTCCATTACATAAAAACACAGTATACGAATACGGAAGAAGATTTTATCGACACGCCGGGAGAGTACGCGGAGTCCAAGCGATTCAGCGTTGGGCTGGCGTGTTTTTCTTTTGAGGCGGACGTCGTGGCGCTTGTTCAGGCTGCGGACGAGCCGTACAATCTCTTTAGTCCCTGTCTCCGCGCGTTCATCCTGCGTCCGCTCATCGGCATCATCACGAAGACGGATTCTCCCTACGCCAACATTCCGATGGTCGAGCAGTGGATGCGAAACGCCGGTTGCGACCGTATCTTCTATGTGAACAATGTCACCGGCGAGGGCGTGAGCGAGCTGATGGAATTTCTCGAGGGCGATCCGGTGCAGATGACGCTGGACGAGGCGATGCATAAGCAGAATCTCGGATTCAACGAATGGGACGTCTAACTTTTGTGTCTTGACCCGAAGTGGGCAGGACACATTTTTTTCACAAATTCACCACGATATGAACACAAAATGAACAAAAACGGGACACAAAGCGGGACTATCCTTTTCACTGATTTAAGGGGTGATGAAACGGATGGTAAGGGCAAAACGAACTTCCGGTTTCGCGCCTCAGAATGATCTTGAAAGGAGCGCTTGGATTATGAGACGCAAAAAACTTTGGAGCAGGAGAATGAGCGTGGCCGCGGCAGTGCTGATGACGGCGGCAATGACGCTGGGGAGCGTGTCGGCATACGCGGCCGGGACGTCGAATGACGGGGAAGACACAGAACCGGTGAAAGAGAGTGTCGGCACGGATCTTTTGGATAATGGAACGGACGAAGGCGGTTCGGGGATCGACATGAGCACCGCCTATCCGGGCGTCACGGTGAAAGCGGGAGAGACTGTGAGCTTTCCGCTGGATTTCGTCAGTCTGGACGGGGAAGGCTATGACGTCGCGCTGTCCGCGACTTCCCTGCCGGAGAACTGGAGCGGGTATTTCCGGGGCGACAACAAGGAAATCACAAAAATTCATGTGAAACCTGCCGACGCAGCCGCGGAGGACGATCAGGAGACGCAGTTCAGTCTGAGTGTGCCGGACGAAGCGGAAGAGGGTACATATGAGGTCGCGCTTGAGGCAGATGCAGGCGAGGGCAAGGCCGATACACTTGAGCTGGAGGTGACGGTCAGCCAGGAGGAGAGCGGGCAGAGCGATTTCACTTCTGAATATCCGCAGCAGCAGGGCATGGCGGGGACTTCCTTCAGCTTTGAGACGACGATCGTAAACAACCGCAGCACGAATCAGACCTACAGTCTGTCGGCGGAAGCGCCTGCCGGGTGGCAGGTGAGCTTTACCCCGTCCGGGGAGAGCGCGAACGTGGCCAGCCTTTCCGTGGACGCGGGCGGCAGCCAGGGACTGACGGTCGGCGTCGTGCCGCCGGAGAACGTGGAGAAGGGCGAGTACACGATCCCGTGCGCGGCGGTCTCCGCGAACGACACGCTGTCGCAGGATCTCACCGTTGAGGTCACGGGTACGTATGCGCTGACGCTCTCCACGCCGGACGGGCGCCTGAGCTTTGACGCGTATGAGAACAAGGAGTCGTCCGTGACTCTGAGCGTGACGAACACGGGCAACGTAGACCTGACGAACCTGAACCTCACTTCTTCCGCTCCGACGGACTGGGAGGTGACGTTCAGCGAGTCGACGATCGACACGCTGGAGGCCGGCGCGACGAAGGAGGTCACGGCCTATGTGACGCCCTGCGAGAACGCGGTCACGGGAGATTACGTGACGACGGTCAGCATCAGCAACAGCGAGACCTCCGCGAGCGCGGATTTCCGTGTGTCCGTGAAGACGTCGACGACCTGGGGAATCGCGGCGATCGGCGTGATCGTGGTTCTTGTGGTGATTCTTGGCGTTATCTTTAAGAAATATGGGAGACGATAGGTATGAAAGAGACATATCAGAATGTCTGTGACGGCTCCCCGAAAGATGTTGGCAAGACGAGCGGCGGAGGAACCGGCATGTCAGAGGACAACAGAAATGTAATAGAGATCGCGCATCTGACGAAACAGTACGGCGACAAGAGAGCGGTCGACGATCTGAATCTCTCGATCCGGAAAGGGGAGGTATTCGGTCTGCTTGGACCAAACGGAGCGGGCAAGACGACGACGATCCTGATGCTGCTTGGGCTGACGGAGCCTACCGCCGGGACAGCTCTGATCGAGGGACTGGACTGCGCGCGGCATCCGCTTGAAGTCAAGGGGATCGTCGGCTATCTGCCGGACAACGTCGGATTCTATCCGGACATGACCGGACGGCAGAACCTGCGCTTCACCGGTCAGCTCAACGGCCTTGCCGGGCAGGAGCTGGAAGAGCGCATCGACGGGCTGCTTGCGCGCGTGGGCATGACCGAGGCGGCCGACCGGCGCGCGGGCACCTATTCAAAGGGCATGCGCCAGAGGCTTGGGATCGCGGACGTGTTGATCAAGGATCCGGAGATCATCATCATGGATGAGCCGACGCTTGGCATCGACCCGGAAGGCATGCGGGAGCTTTTGAATCTGATCCGGGAGCTGTCGGTCGAGGATGGGAGGACGATCCTGATCTCTTCGCACCAGCTGCACCAGATCCAGCAGGTCTGCGACCGCGTCGGGATCTTCGTGGAAGGAAAACTGATCGCAAGCGGCACGCTTGCCGAGCTGGAGGCGCAGATCCTTCAGGACGGCAGTTATCTGCTGGAGATGAACGTCCATCCCTGCGACGACAAGCTGCTTGGGATGCTGTCGCAGCAGGAGGGACTTGAGAAGATCCAGAAGGAGGGGAACACGCTTCTGATCACATCTAAAAAGGACATCCGCGGACAGCTGACGAAATTCCTTGGGGAACACGGATATACGATTCTGCACCTCCACCAGAGGGGCGGCGATCTTGACGAGATTTACAGACGTTATTTTGAAAAGGCGGGGCAAAGTGATGAGAGAAATGATTTTGAAGAAAAGAGAAAACCTGTCTGGAAACGCAGGGGAAGGAACGCGCGTAAGGGGACTGACAGGGCTTAAGGCGCTGTTTCACAAGGAATTTGCCGACCACCTGCGGAGCAGACGTTTTCTGATCCTCCTGCTTCTGATCGGAGGCACCGGCTTCGCCAGCCTGTACGGAGCGATCTCCGGGCTGGGAGACGTGAAGGACAGCAATTACCTGTTCCTGAGCCTCTACACGACGAGCGGGAATTCCATTCCGTCGTTCATGTCCTTCATCGCGCTGCTGGGACCGATCATCGGCCTGGCGCTGGGCTTTGACGCGGTGAACAGTGAGCGCGCGGCCGGGACGCTGAACCGCCTGGTGGCGCAGCCGATCTACCGGGATTCCATTATCATCGGAAAATTCCTGGCCGGAACAGCGGTGATCGCGGCGATTATCTACACGATGGGCATTGGCATCGGAGCGGTCGGAGTGCTCTGCACGGGCGTGAAACCGTCCGGGGAGGAGGCCTTAAGGATCCTTGTATTCCTGACCTTCACAGTCGTCTATGTGGCGTTCTGGCTGGCGCTGTCGATCTGGTTTTCCGTGGTCTGCCGGCACGCGGCCACATCGGCGCTTGCGTCGATCGCGCTCTGGGTGTTCTTCGCGATCTTCATGAGCCTGGTGGCGAGCATCGTTGCAAACGCCGTGTACCCGATCGGGGACGAGTACCATGCGATGGTCAATTCATACAACAATTACACGCTGAATCTTGGCCTGAACCGGATCTCGCCGTACTATCTGTACAGCGAGGCGGTGTCCACAATCATGAACCCGACTGTCCGCTCCGTCAATGTCGTGACGATGGACCAGCTGGTCGGGGCGGTCAGCGGATACCTGAGCTTCGGGCAGAGCCTGCTGCTTGTCTGGCCGCATCTGACCGGTCTGGCGGCGCTGATGCTGATTGCGTTCGGCGGTTCGTACATCGGGTTCATGCGGCAGGAGATCCGGTCGAACTGATTTCCTCTGCGGAGATCCGGCAGAGACCGCGCGGGGCAGCGCCTGGCGCATGATTCGATGCGGCGGCTGATCTTTTGCAGGTATAATTTGCGGGAAAGTGCAGACACTACCTCCGAAAAATATAATTCAGGAGGTATGGATATGCCGGCATTAGTTTGTTCCGCACAGAAATGTATTTTCAATAACGCCATGTACTGCGGCAAGGGAGACATCAAGGTCGGAGGCGAGGACGCGAAGCTCTGCCAGGACACCTGCTGCGCGAGCTTTGAGGAGCGCCAGAGAGACAGCGCGAAGAGTTCGGTCGGCAGCCCGTCCACGGACATTGAGATCAAGTGTGAGGCGGAAAACTGCAAGTACAACGACGACTGCGTCTGCAAGGCGAACCACGTGGATATCGCGGGTGCGGGCGCCTGTGAGTGCCATGAGACGGAGTGCGTGACGTTCGACGACGCGAAGTGACCTGCGGGATTGAGACGAAATCAGAGGACGCGCCGCCGGACGGCTGCATGGCCGAAACAGATTTACCGGAAAAAGAGAACCCCGGAGAGGAAGAATCTTATTGATGCCTCTTCGGGGTTTTGTCTTTTGCGAAAGAAGTCGGATCCATATAAGAGTATATTAGGAAGGAATATTGCTCAGACAGCTGTAGTATTTTTGCATGAAACGATTTTACACAGACAGAGCGATAAAAAATGTTGACAACCGCGGAACAGGTGTGCTAAGATAGCCAAGGTTATAGATAACAGGAAAGCAGAGTATCCACTCTCACCCCGGCGCAGAGGGCGACCGGCGGTTCATATTGATTGCGGACGCAGATTCTTCGGAAGATGCTGTTTTGTGATGATGAGAGTGGAGCGGTTTGTGATCCGCTCTTTTCTTTTTATTTCAATGTGATGGAGGTGCAGTACCATTAGCGAATTAATGATCAACGAACAAATCAGAGACCGTGAAGTACGTCTGATCGGCGAGAACGGCGAACAGTTGGGAATCATGTCGGCGAAGGACGCGATGAAGCTGGCGCGGGAGGCGGAGCTTGATCTGGTGAAAGTCGCCCCGATGGCGAAGCCGCCGGTGTGCAAGATCATCGACTACGGAAAATACCGTTATGAGATGGCCCGCAAGGAAAAAGAGGCCCGTAAGAAACAGAAAACGATTGAGATCAAAGAAGTCCGTTTGTCTCCCAACATTGATGTGAATGATTTGAACACGAAGATTAATAACGCTAAGAAATTCATTTCAAAGGGTAACAAGGTAAAGATCACTTTGCGTTTCCGCGGCAGAGAGATGGCGCACATGCAGGACCACAGGCATATCCTTGAGGATTTTGCGAAGGAGCTTGAGGACATTGCGGTCATCGACAAACCGATCAAGCAGGAGGGCAGGAGCCTCACCCTGTTTTTGACCGAAAAGAAGCAGTAGGCAATACGGTAATACAGATATTCAAATACAAGGAGGAATGACAAAATGCCGAAAATGAAGACAAGCAGAGCGGCTGCAAAACGTTTTAAAAAGACAGGAACAGGTTTATTGAAGAGAAACAAAGCTTACAAGAGCCATATCTTAACCAAGAAGTCGACCAAGAGAAAGAGAAATCTGAGACACGCGACGATCACGGATCCGACGAACGCTCAGAACATGAAGAAGATCTTACCGTATTTATAAGAAGAGGCGAAGGAGGAAATAAGACATGGCAAGAATTAAAGGCGGTTTGAACGCTAAGAAAAAGCATAATCGGGTATTAAAGCTGGCGAAAGGTTACAGAGGAGCCAGATCAAAACAGTACAGGATCGCGAAGCAGTCCGTGATGCGTGCCCTGACGAGCGCGTACGCGGGACGTAAGCAGAGAAAGCGTCAGTATAGACAGCTCTGGATCGCGCGTATCAATGCGGGCGCGCGTCTGAACGGCCTTTCCTACAGCCGTTTCATGTACGGTCTGAAGCTTGCGGGCGTTGAGCTGAACCGGAAGGTCCTGGCTGATATGGCTGTGAACGACGCCGAGGGTTTTGCGACCCTTGTTGAGCTTGCGAAGAGCAAGGTGGCATAAAAAGAGAAAGTGCGAAAGGATGTCGCGTGCAAAGCGGCATCCTTTTTTTAAAGGAAATTTTTCCGGTATTCGTCCGGCGTTGTGTGGAATTGTCGCCTGAAGATCTCAAAGAACTCGTTCGCATCCTGATAGCCGCAGCTTTTCGCGATCTCGTAGATGTTTCGCTTCGGGTCCGCCATCAGCTCCAGCGCCTTGTCGAGGCGGGAGGCGTGGAGCAGGAGCGTCTGGTCGCCGGCGTTGCCCGTACTGCGCCGATCTGCGCTGCCGGAGCTGCCCGCGCTGCGCGCATGCCGGAGGCCGCGTCTATCCGGGTGACGCGTGTTCTCTTCTGTATCTGTGTCCGTGAGGCAGGCGAAGAGCAGCAGGAAGTAGGCCTCCAGGGAGAACGACTGGTGGAAGCCGTTGTCTGCGTATTCCTGGATGATGGAGGCGATGACGGACTGCGCGTGGAAATTATTTTTCAGCGAATAATACATGTAGTTGCGTGAAGACGAATCCCCCCGCAGGAACGAGGAGAGCGGATTGCGGTCCTCGCAGAAGCATTTCAGGGTACCGTCAAAGAGCGCGGGCTCAAGGCAGAAGTTGATCAGCAGCGTGTCCGGCTGCAGGAAGCGCAGGGAGTGGATCGCGCTCCGGTTCAGGAATACGAGATCTCCGGTCTCCATCTGTATCTCCCTTCCGTCGACCACGTTGCACAGGGAACCCTGGCACACATAGTTCAGCTCAAAATAATCGTGCTTGTGGGCCGGGAAATCTTCCGTCACCTGATGCGTGAGAATATAGAGATTCTCATTTTCCGGAAGCCGGGTGAAGATCTGGTGCAGGTTCTGGATGTTGTACAGATTCTGCGTCAGCTTCTGGCTGTAGCGCAGCAGAGTATCCGCTGAGACAGACTGGGCGGGAGCGGGAAAGCCGCTGCCTGTGGGAGTGCGGCTGCCGTCCGCGGGACTTTCTCCTGCGGATGCAGAAGCGTCCGCCGCCGGGTCTGCGGTCTCGGTCACGCTGGCGAGGGGTAGGATGGAGCCGCCAGGCTCCGCTGTGCCTGAGGCAGAAGCGTAGACGTAGGATTTCTGCGGCTCTTTGGTGGCCGGGATCCGAATCTGCACGTCCGTTCCCTTGCCTTGGACGCTGGAGTAGGACAGCCCGTAATCCTTTCCGTACAGGATCTGCAGCCTGCGGTGCGTGTTGTAGACTGCGATGTTCGTACCGCCGGAGGAGCTGCTCCCGTCCCCGGTCAGGATCGTCTGCAGCTTTTCGGGCGGAATGCCGACGCCGTCGTCCGAGATAAGGAGAACGATATCGTCGCCCTCCATCCAGCAGGTCAGCACGATGGTGCCGGATTTGCTGTCTTTTTCGAGAATGCCGTGCAGAATGGCATTTTCGATGACCGGCTGCAGCGTCAGCTTGGGGATGCAGTATTCCAGAAGCTCGTCCGGGATATCAGAGATGAAGGAAATGTTTCCGTGAAAGCGCATATTCTGGAGATGCACATAGATTGAGACGTGCTCCTCCTCCTGCGCGATCGTGCTGATGCTCTGCTTTCGGCTCAGCGTGAGCTTGTAGAAGCGGGAGAGTGCCTGGACGGTGTCGCTGACCTCCGAGGTGCGCCCCTGCTGCGCCAGCCAGTTGATCATATCCATCGTGTTGTAGAGAAAATGCGGATTGATCTGCGCCTGCAGGGAATTGAATTCCGCGATGCGCAGGTCCTCGGCCGCCCGGGCCTGTTCCGCCATCAGGCGGTCCATCGTCCGCGTCATGTAGTTGTAGGTGTCGATCAGGTCGCCGACTTCGTCATGGTAGCGTGAGTCCGCCATCGGCACTGGCGGACCCTGCCGCACGAGACGCATCTGGTCGATGACGGAGGAAATGCGGTTCGTGACGGAGCGCGCCAGCAGACTGGCGAGCAGAAAGGCCAGGATCAGGAACGCCAGATAGAACAGGACGTATTCGAACATGATGGAATTGCTTTGCCGGATCAGCGGCGCGGAGGGCAGGATCGTCACCATGTACCACTGTGTCTGAGCGATGCTGTAGAATCCCGCATAGACCTTGTTCTCCAGGATCGTGCGCTCGATAAAGTTGTTGGAGGACATGACGGAATCGCGGATCGTATCGTAGTCGAGCCAGTAGATGCCGGACAGGGAGGCGTCCGAGGAGGCCACCAGCGCGTTGCGCTCATTCATAATGTAGGAGACGCTTCCGTCCAGCTTGAGATTGTTGACTAAAATATCCGTGAGGGAGGACGCGGAGAAATAGACGGCTACATAACACGGAATGCTCTCTCCGCCGTCGTTTATCTGAGCGGTGTGAATGTAGGCGATGTCTCCGTTTGCCTCCTTTTCCTGTGTTCCGAGATAGAAGGACGGGCAGAAAAGCTCTTCAGCGTTGCTGCTTCGGAAGATACCGTACCAGTAAGTGCCGCGTACCGTAGACATCGGTCGGAAGATATCCTTTGTGGACGGATGCTCAAACAGGGCACAGTCCTCCTCGGGCAGATCGGTATAGACGCGGATGCTGGTGATCAGATCTCCGCCCGCGAGTTGTCCGATCGTTTCCTGAAACTCAGCGGCGGACGCGGAGTCTGCGAGCCGGTTCATCGAGCCGATCTGCGAGTGAAAGGCCTCGTCATAAAACGGAAGGTCGGACAACGCCCTATACGCGTCGAGTACCTGCTGTACAGTCTCCTCGATCACCGGGGAAGTCTTCGCGGAGGCGTCCTGTTCCTGGCGGATCGTGTAGGACACGACCATGTCGTACAGCCGCCCGTAGAAAAAGATGCCGAGCATCAGAACCGGTATCGTGACGACCACCATCAGGACGATCGTGATCTTTGACTGCAGCTGCATGTCGCCGTATTTCTGCCGTATAAAGGAATAGATCTGTTTCATGAAAGCTCCGTTCTGCCGCTGATGCGGCCTTATATGCCGATCGAACGATTCACAGCTGTCCGCTTTCACTAAGTGGGCAGCGTCCGTTCCCTGTACTCCGACGGCGACAGTCCGCAGTACTTCTTGAAACTTTTCCCGAAGTAATTGCTGTCGTTGTACCCCACCTTCGACGAAATGTCGGTGATCTTGTAACGCGGGTCCGAGAGAAGCTGTTTCGCCTTCTCCATGCGGTACTGCGTCAGGTATTGATTCAGCGTCTGACCGGTCTCATTCTTAAAGAACGTGCAGACGTAGGAGGTAGACAGGAAGACGTGATCGCTGATATCCTTCACGGAGAGCAGCTCGTTCCTGTAATTTTTGCTGATGTAGTCCTTGATCAGGAAGATCGTGGAATTCTCCCGCACCGTGTGTTCGAGGCGCCCGAAAAAGGACTCCGTCCGCGCGGCGAGGATCCCGTGCAGGTCCTGAACGTTGAAGCACGATTCGAGGATGTCCACGATGTTTCCCTCCCCCGGCTCGGGCGAAAGCTGGAGCTGTTTCCCGGCGTCCTCGAGGGCGAGGAGCAGCTTATAGTAGAAATCCTTTGCCTGATTCTGAAGCGTGCTCGGATTTTTGTCGTAAAAGGAGAGCAGCTGCGCGAGAAGCGCGCGGCAGGTCTCGGGATTTCGCCCAGTGAGTGCCTCGAAAAACTCTGCTTCAAAAGAATCCGGAAGCGCCGCGCCGGATCGGGACTCCTCCTTCAGGATCACGGGCGTCAGGAAGGTGTTCGCCTGGAAGAAGAAACAGCTCTGCAGCGTCACGACGGCAGAGGCATATGCCTCGTATGCCCGCGGCAGTCCGCGCAGGGAATCTCCGGTCGCGATGGCGTACTTCCCGAACGGAGCGAACTGCGCCCCGAGAAACCCGCCGACTGCCTCGAGCAGCTTCTGCGTCGGGCGCGTTTCTCCAAACACATGAAAGATCAGATATTGCAGGTGCTTTTCTGTGTAGAGCGCCTGCAGGGCATGGCGGCCCAGAAACTCCTGCAGCTCCATAAAGAGGGATTCCTTTGGAAGTCCGTTGATGTCTGTCCCCGGATTCGGCTGAAGGATAAAGGCGGTGAAGACCGTGTCCGCTGTAAAGCGAAGTCCAAGCTCGTCCGCGAGCCGCTCGATCTCCTCCCGGTTCGGTCCATAGGGAACGGTAAACTGTCTGGCGAGCTGGAAGGAGGTCTCCTTCGAGTACAACGTTTCGCCTCTGCGGGAATGTACTTTCTGCTGATACAGATCCCTGGCCGCGAGAAAAGCCTCCCGGATCTCGGAAGGGTTCAACGGTTTCTCAATATAGTTGACGGCCTTGAGCCGGATCGCGGCCTTTAAATACTCTTTGTCCGAGTAGCCGCTCATGAAGATGGCGACCGAATCGGGCAGTATCTTTTCAATCTCCTGAAGCATCACCGTCCCGTCCATGCGAGGCATGCGCACGTCGCAGAGAATGACCTCCGGGCGGTATCTGCGCGCCACTTCGAGGCCGTGGACTCCGTCGTCTGCCTGCAGGATCTCGTCAACGCCCAGAGAGCGCCAGTCGAGCGCCGCGATCACTCCGGTGCGCGTCAGTTCTTCATCGTCTACGATCAGTAATCTCATGTGAAATCTCCCGTCTGATTCTTTGCGGGAATCGCTGTGAGATGGTCTTTCCAATATCTGTCAGATGAGTTTCGTCAAAAACCGGCACAGTTCCCTGTTTATTTTAAGGATAACATATCCGGGAAAGAATTGCGAGAAAAACAGAAAAAGAATTTACCCCTTTTCCAAAAATTTTGCGATTTTCGGATCACCTCGCGCGTAGTAAAATACAGTTAATTCATAAAATACATAATGGAGGGAGAAGCCGTGTCTGATTATATTCTTGAATTAAAAGGCATCACGAAGATCTTCCCGGGCGTGAAGGCGCTGAACAACGTGCAGTTTCAGCTCAAGCCGGGCGAGGTCCACGCGCTGATGGGCGAGAACGGCGCGGGCAAGTCCACCTTTATCAAGGTGATCACGGGCGTACATAAGGCCGAAGAGGGCGAGATGTTCCTTGAGGGCAAGAAGGTCGACTTTAAGGGCCCGCGGGACGCGCAGGCGGCGGGCATCGCGGCGGTGTACCAGCATCCGACCTCGTATCCGCATCTGACCGTGGCGGAGAATATCTTCATGGGGCATGAGATCGTGAAACGTGGGATGCTCCAGTGGAAGACCATGAACGAAGAGGCGAACAAGCTGCTGCAGCAGCTGAACGCGGATTTTGATTCGACGGCGGAGATGGGCACTCTGAGCGTCGCACAGCAGCAGATGGTGGAGATCGCGAAGGCGCTTTCCACGAACGCGAAGATCATCATTCTGGATGAGCCGACCGCAGCGCTCACGAAGAGAGAGTCCGAGGAGCTGTACCGCATCGTCGACAAGCTGAAGGAGGAGGGCGTTTCCATTATCTTCATCTCGCACCGTTTCGAGGATATGTATCGCCTCGCGTCGAGAGTCACCGTATTCCGTGATTCCCAGTACATCGGCACCTACGATGTGAACGGCATCACGAACGCGGATCTGATCAAGGCGATGGTAGGCCGTGAGATCACGGAGCTGTTCCCGAAGCCGGAGGTGAAGATCGGAAAAGAGATGCTGCGCGTCGAGAACTTCTCGCGCACCGGTTATTTCAGGAACGTGTCCTTCGAGGTGCACGCGGGCGAGATCGTCGGTCTGACCGGTCTGGTGGGCGCGGGGCGCACTGAGGTCGTCGAGGCGGTCTGCGGCATCACGAAGCCGGATTCCGGCAAGGTATATCTGGAAGGGCAGGAGATTCACATCCACACGCCGAGCGAGGCGATGGATAAGGGCATCATCCTTCTCCCGGAGGACCGTCAGAAGGAAGGCCTGATCATGAGCTGGGGACTCGGGCGCAATGTGACGCTCCCGACGATCAGCAAGTACGCGAAGAGCGGTTTTGACAATGAAAAGAAAGAACGCGAGCTGTCGAAGGAACTGCTCGAGGAAGTCGATACGAAGGCAGTCGACATCTTCCAGCCGGCGAGCTCGCTCTCAGGCGGCAACCAGCAGAAGGTCGTCGTCGCGAAGGCCTTGAGCCAGGAGATGAAGGTCGTCATCATGGATGAGCCGACCAAGGGCGTGGACGTCGGCGCGAAGGCTGAAATCTACGCGATCATGGGCGATCTGGCGCAGAAGGGTTACGCGATCATCCTGATCTCCTCGGAGATGCCGGAGATCCTCGGCATGGCGGACCGCATCATCGTGATGTGCAACGGCCGCAAGACCGGTGAGCTTTCCCGGGAAGAGGCGACGCAGGAAGGCATTCTGGAGCTCGCGATGGAGAAGGGCAAGAACGCAGGAAAGGAGGCCAGATGATGAAAGAGAAATCCTTACTTAAAAAGATTACAGGCTCCCGTGAGGCGCTGCTTGTAGTTATCCTGATTCTTCTGTTCGCGATCGTCACGGCGCTCAGTCCGTCGTTTCTGACGCCGAAGTCGCTGATGGAAGTGCTGAAGAACAATTCCGTCACGATCATCATGGCGCTCGGCATGCTCTGCGTCATGCTCGTCGGCGGTATCGATATCTCGATCATGTCCACGGCCGCGCTGTCCGGCATGACGATCGGTATGCTTCTGAAATATGAAAAGATTTCGAACACACTGCTGGCTTTCGTGATCGCGATCGCGATCGGCACCCTCTGCGGCGCGCTGATTGGTCTGATCATCTCGCGGGCGGACGTCCCGCCGATCATCGCGACGATGGGCTTTATGTACATCTACCGCGCGATGGCGTATCTGGTATCGAACGGCGGTGAGTGGGCAGGCGCTGCCACGCTCGGCAACTACAAGGATTTCGCGAACAAGAGCTTTCTGGGCGTGAACAGCATCCTCTGGATCATGATCGTCTGCTACCTGTTCTTCTTCATCTTTATGAAGTGGACGCGGACCGGGCGCAAGATCTACGCGGTGGGCAGCAACCCGAACGCGGCGGAGGTCTCCGGTATCAACGTAAAGAATATCAAGCTGCTGGTCTACACGATGATGGGCTTTCTGGCGGGCCTGGGCGGAGCCGTCCACGTGGCGGTGTACGCGTCGGCGATGCCGGACTTGCAGCAGGGCGGTGAGATGAACGTCATCGCGGCCTGCGTCATCGGCGGCGTGAGCATGAGCGGCGGCAGGGGCACGGTCCTCGGCGCACTGCTCGGAGCTCTGATCCTCGCGACGATCACCCGCGCGCTTCCGCTGGTCGGAGTCAGCGCCCTGTGGCAGAACATGATCAAGGGCGTTCTGATCCTCGTCGTGGTCGTGGTGAACGTGATCCTGCAGCGTATCGCTGACAACAACGCACTGAAGGGAAGGGAGATGTAATCATGGCTGGAAAATCTGGAAGAAGTATCAACAATGTGCCGGAAGCTCCTCTGAAAAAGATGATCTTAAGCTGGGAAGGCATCCTGGTCGTCCTGCTGGTCCTGGTCAACATCTTCTGCGCATTCTATTCTGAATTCTACAATCTGAGCAGTCTGCTGCGCCAGATGCCGATCTATCTGGCGGAGGTATTCCTGCTTCTGCCGATGGCCTACATTCTGGTGCTCGGCGAGATCGATATCTCGGTCGGCTCGATCGTCTGCCTGACAGCGACGATGAGCTGTATCGTGTGCAACACGGGCGCTCCGTTTATTGTGGTGATCCTGACCGCCCTCGCGGTCGGCGCGGTGTGCGGCGCGGTGAACGGCTTCATCCTCACGAGATTCACGGAGCTTCCTCCGATGATCGTGACGCTGGCGACGCAGATCATCTTCCGCGGCATCGCGGAGGTCGTGCTCGGAAGCGGCGGAAGTATCTCCGCGACGAACACAGAGGGCCTGATCCTGCTGACGGGGAAGGTCGGACAGGTGCCGTACATCCTGTTCCTGCTGGTGGTCCTGGCAGTGATCTTCGCGGTCGTGCTCGGCAAGAGCACCTTCGGGCGCCGCGTGTACGCGATCGGCACGAACCGTCTGACGGCGCATTACTCTGGCGTTCATGTACAGAAGATCCGCTTCATCATCTACACGGTGATGGGCGTGTGCTCCGGCATCTGCGGACTGTTCCTGCTGTCGTCCTCGTTCGGCGCGAACACGACGACCGGCAAGGGCTTCGAGATGGACGCGATCGCGATGGCAGTATTCGGCGGCATCTCGTCGACGGGCGGCAAGGGCAACCTGGCGGGCGGCATCATCTCCGCATTCATCATCGTGTGTCTGCGCGTCGGCCTCGGCCAGAGAAACGTGCACGCGCAGGTGATCCTGCTGATCCTCGGCGTCCTGCTGATCTGTGCGGTCGCTCTGCCGAACATCATCGGGCAGGCGAGAAGAGCGGTGAAGAGATAAGCTGTTATAAACCAATAAATCATGTAGGCAGCCGTCCTGCCGCAGGCGGGACGGTTCCAAATAAAAAACATTTAAGGGAGGAAACAAAATGAACAAGAAGTTAGTCAGTGCAATTCTTTGCGGCGCAATGGTGCTCGGCAGCGTTATGCCGGCAGCTGCCGCAGGTGTAGGAGAGGGACAGAAGCTCGCGATGGTCGTGAAGTCCGCAGGTAACGCTTTCATGGAGCTCGCAGCGGGCGCTTTCAAGGAGACCGCAGAGGCTGAGGGCGCGACGGTTGAGATCGTTTATCCGGAAGCTCCGACCGCGGACGCTCAGATCAAGGTTCTCGACAACCTGATCTCTCAGGATTTCGACGCGATCGCGATCTCCGCGAACGACGTGAACGCGCTTCAGGCGAAGCTGCAGGAAGCAATGGATGCAGGCATCAAGGTATCTTCCTTCGACTCTGCTCCGAATCCGGACAGCCGTCAGATCTTCGTAAACCAGGCCGGTACCGTTGAAGTAGCGCAGGCTCTTATGGATGCTGTTCTCGACATCACGGGCGGCGAAGGCCAGTGGGCGATCCTTTCCGCGACATCTCAGGCTGCGAACCAGAACGCCTGGATCGACGCTATGAAGACGATCATGGAAGAGGATGACAAGTATTCGAAGCTTGAGCTCGTGGAAGTTGCTTACGGCGATGACCTTCCGGACAAGTCCACAGAGCAGACCGCTGCCCTGCTGCAGAACTACCCGGATCTGAAGGTTATCTGCGCTCCGACGACCGTTGGTATCGGCGCTGCTGCGAAGTACCTTCAGGACAATGGTGCTGAGTGCAAGATCACCGGTCTTGGACTTCCGTCCGAGATGAAAGAGTACACCGGCGACGACAAGGCTTGCCCGTACTTCTATCTGTGGAACATGGAAGGTCTGGGAACCCTGACCGCTTACACCACGATGGCAATGGTAGCTGGCGACATCACCGGCGCTGCAGGCGACACCTACACGGCTGGCGAGCTTGGCGACTACGAAGTAGTTGAGGCTGCTGACGGCGGCACGGAAGTTATCCTTGGCGCTCCGATGGAGTTCAACGGCGAGAACATCGAGGAGTGGGCTGAGATCTTCTAAGATACGGCGAAAACTCTGAGAGCTGCATAGTATGGGTGTAAATCTGTATATGGCAGTTTAAAGCACGAATTGGGGCGGCGCTTCGGCACCGCCTCTTTTTGGCAGCAGGATCTTCCCTGAGAAATGTCATATTGCGGGGAGCGCTTTCCGGCGCTATAATGAAACTGACCTGTAAATTGAAAGAATGAAATCTTGTAAAGGAGGCAAAGACCATGATCAAGGGATTTAAGATGAAGCTGTATCCGGGACAGGAGGCGGAGTACGAGAGACGTCACAATCTGCTCTGGCCGGAGATGAAGGACATGATCCACGAGCACGGCGGAAAGAACTACACGATCTTTCTCGACAAGGAGACGCTGACGCTGTTCGGTTACATCGAGATCGAGGATGAGGAGCTGTGGGCGAAGGGCGCGGACACTGCGATCAACCGTAAGTGGTGGGACTACATGGCCGACATCATGGAGACGAACCCGGATAACAGTCCGGTGAGCATCGATCTGCAGAACGTGTTCCATCTGGATTAGATATCAAAAGCAGATAATATCTTTCTGTTATTTCTGCGCGGACGACGGATGCTCCGGATTCTTCACCAGGGTCAGCGAGTCGTTCTCTACGTACTCCTTCTGGCTTGACTTTCTTCTATAATAGGAGATCAGCTGCGCTTCGGAGCCGGAGAGCTGCTGGAACTGCGTCGGGGTGTAGCCGGTGTATTCTTTAAACGTCCGGTTGAAGGAGCGGATGTTGTCGAAGCCGCAGGCGAGCGCGATGTCAGCGACCTTGGTGCCGGTCGTCCGCAGCATGGAGGCGGCCTGCTCGACGCGGACCGCGTTCAGGTAATGCACGAAATTCATTCCGACCAGCTTTTTGAAGATCCGGGAAAAATGACTCTCGCTGAAGTTCATCTTCTGCGCGGCGAACGACAGGGAGATGTCTTCGCTGTAATGTTCGTCGATGTAGGTGAGCAGCTGCTGCATGTCGTAGAGCATGGACATGCGGTGGCTGCGTATCACGTCCGGATCGCTCGAACAGGGATGGCTGCGGCGCAGCCGGCAAAAAAATCCGCGGATCGCGGACGAGACGATCTCCTGATAGTAAGGCTGTTTTTCGCGCAGCTCGTCGGTCACCGTGGAAAAGAGCCGCTCGACTTCGTCTGTCATTCCGTACTGCTTCAGCTGCGCAGCGGTGACCAGGGGGCTCGCGAAGTGCGAGTGCCGGTAGTGTGAGCTGACGATCGATGGGTCGAAGATGATAAAGTCCAGATGGTTCCGGTACTCATAGGAATCGCTGTAATGGAACTCCCCGGTGTCGACGACGACGAGATCTCCGGCTCTGGCAGTGAATTCATCGTCGGAGATACTGAAATGCGCCGCGCCGGAGCGGACGTAGATTAGCTCCAGCTCCTGGTGCCAGTGCGCGAGGAAACTGATATTCTCATAGGAAGACTGCCACACCATGAAATCGGAGGCGTAGCTGCGTACCTCGTGAAATGCTTTCATCGGATCCTCCTGTCTGCCGGATTTGGTCTTTGTGTGTATCGGCAATTTCACGCCGGGGAAACGCATCTCTGACAATATGCGAGCGGAAATTGTTCTTTGTGCGCATCGCGGATCCCGCGTCTGGGGTCGCACATAGGCTATCTGACGGAAACTCCGGGTGCTGTCACAGTGCATCATATCAAAAATAACAAAAAATGTCCATATCCTGACAGATTTTATCGTGATTTTTTTGTGAAAGTGTTGTATAATAAACATACTTACACACGGCTGTCTTGTGCGAAATGCGAGACAAATCATATTAATTGGAGGGACGATTTATGGCAAAGAACAGACTTGTCGGCGAATATCCGGTGATCGGTATCCGCCCCACAATCGATGGACGTAAAGGCGCTCTGGACGTGCGCGGCTCTCTGGAAGAGCAGACGATGAACATGGCGAAATCCGCTGCGAAGCTGTTTGAGGAGAACCTCAAATACTCGAATGGAGATCCGGTGAAGGTAGTGATCGCGGACACGACGATCGGACGCGTCGGCGAGGCAGCCGCCTGCCAGGCGAAATTTGAGAGAGAGGGAGTAGCGATCACCCTGACCGTGACTCCGTGCTGGTGCTACGGCGCGGAGACGATGGATATGGACCGCAACACGATCAAGGCTGTCTGGGGCTTCAACGGCACAGAGAGACCGGGCGCCGTGTATCTGGCTTCCGTTCTGGCGACACACGCGCAGAAGGGTCTTCCGGCATTCGGCATCTACGGACATGACGTCTGCGACGCGGACGACACGGAGATCCCGGCGGACGTCAGAGAGAAGCTGCTGCGCTTCGGCCGCGCGGCGGTAGCTGCGGCTACGATGAGAGGCAAATCCTATCTGCAGATCGGTTCCGTCACGATGGGCATCGGCGGTTCCATCATGGATACCGATTTTCTTGAGTCCTATCTCGGCATGCGTGTCGAGTCCGTGGACGAGGTCGAGATCATCCGCCGTATGAGCGAGGGCATCTACGATCACGCGGAGTTTGAGAAGGCGCTGAAGTGGACGAAGGAATACTGCAAGGAAGGCTTCGACAAGAATCCGGAGTTCATCCAGAAGTCCCGCGAGCAGAAAGATGCGGACTGGGAGTTCGTCGTGAAGATGATGCTCATCATCAAGGACCTGATGAGCGGCAGCGACAAGCTCGACGCGAAGTTCTCCGAGGAGGCGATCGGACACAACGCGATCGCGGCAGGCTTCCAGGGCCAGAGACAGTGGACGGACTTCTATCCGAACTGCGATTTCCCGGAGGCGCTTCTGAACACCTCGTTCGACTGGAACGGCGCGCGTGAGCCGTACATCCTGGCGACGGAGAACGATATCCTGAACGGCCTCGGCATGCTGTTCATGAAGCTGCTGACGAACCGCGCGCAGATCTTTGCGGACGTGCGTACCTACTGGAGTCCAGAAGCGGTCAAGAAGGCGACCGGTTACGAGCTTGAGGGCGTCGCAAAGGAGAACGGCGGTTTCATCCATCTGATCAACTCCGGCGCTGCATGCCTTGACGCCTGCGGTGAGGCGAAGGATGAGAACGGCAACGGCGTGATGAAGGAGTGGTGGGATGTCACGGAGGCGGATCAGAAAGCGATCCTCGACGCGACGACCTGGAACCCGGCCGACAATGGCTATTTCCGCGGTGGCGGATATTCCTCCAGATTCCTGACCAGAGCGGAGATGCCGGCGACGATGATCCGTCTGAACCTCGTGAAGGGCCTTGGCCCGGTGCTGCAGATCGCAGAGGGCTGGACTGTGAACCTTCCGGACGACGTGTCCGACAAGATCTGGAAGAGAACGGACTACACATGGCCGTGCACCTGGTTCGCACCGAGATGCGACGGCGTGGAGGGTTCCCCGTTCAAGACGGCTTACGATGTGATGAACAACTGGGGCGCGAACCACGGCGCGATCAGCTACGGCCACATCGGCGCGGACCTGATCACGATGTGCTCGATCCTGCGCATCCCGGTATGCATGCACAACGTGCCGACCGAGAAGATCTTCCGTCCGGCCGCGTGGAACGCGTTCGGCATGGACAAAGAGGGCGCGGACTACAGAGCCTGCGCGACCTACGGGCCGATGTATAAGAAATAATATAAGTTTTGCTGAAAAACGGGGCCGCCAGGCTTTTGAGCGGCCCCTGTTTTTTGCACAGATACACGCTTTGCGCCGTATTTAGAAACTCTCAGTCAGATACTGTCGCGGGGTGACTCCCTTGTATTTGCGGAAGGTCTTGCTGAAGTAGCTCTCATCGCCGAAGCCGCAGGAGTAGGCGGTCTCCTTGACCGTGAGATCGCGGGTGGCGAGCATCTCACAGGCGCATTCGATGCGGTAGTAGTTCAGATAGTCGATTGGCGTCCGTCCGGTCATGTTGCGGAAATAGCGGCAGAAGTATTTGGGATTCATTCCCGCTGTCTCGGCAAGATGGTCGAGCAGGACCGGTTCGGCGTAGTGCTCCGAGATGTAGGCGAGCACGTCCTTGACCGGATTCAGGCGGTCGGAGAAAGCGTTTTCGTCAGGATTTTCTTCGTACAGATGCTCGGACAGGATGACGCCGAGAAGCTGGTAGAGATATCCCTGCACAAGAAATTCATAGCCGGACTGTCTGGAAGAGAGCGCGGCGCACAGCTCTTCGATGACCGGCAAGATGTCGGGACTGTCGTCCGAGAGCCTCAGGTCGATCAGGTATTTGTGATCGATGATATTCTGGATGATCCGGGTGCAGGCGTGGTTCTCCTTCAGAAGAAAAGAGAAGTCGAAGATGACGCCCTCGTAGACGCAGTCGTGCGGGGTGCCGCCGTGCAGAAAGCCGTCGGTAAGAAGGATGACGTCGCCTTCCCGGCAGAGGACGGGATTGTTGTTGACCATGATCTCGAAGCTGCCGGAGATGATGTGGACGATCTCGTATTCGGGATGCCAGTGGTACTGCATCAGATACCGTGGCGTGCGCGGATTTTCCCGGTAGTAGGCGATCGGGAAGTTGAATGTGCCGTGTTGCTTATGTTCCTTGTAATCAATGTACTTCATGAAAAACGCCTCGCAGAACAGAAAAGTGAATATTTTACCATTACTCCTTAATTTTATCACTATTCATTTCATATTTCAATGAATATAATATTAATTAACAGTTCAGCCATACCGCAAAAAGCAAAACGTCGAGACAAGTGTACTTGTCGTAGACGGATTTGCTTTTTGGCGGAGATGTGCGGAACGCACATCTAGCCGCAGACAGGAGTCTCGAAGAGACGGGCGGCTGCTGTGCAGACGCGTCTGCGGCTTGCATGGCTGAAGATAAATTGGTACTGAGGAAAGAGGCGGCTGCTGTGCAGACGCGTCTGCGGCCTGCATGGCTGAAGATAGAGGAGACCGTGAACAATGAAGGAACAGTTGCTGGGAATCGATATCGGGACGTCTGCCTGCAAGGTGGCGGTGTTCGACGCGGATGGGCGCGTGCTCGCGCAGACGAATCAGCCATACCAGGTGTACTATCCTGAATCCGGCTGGGCGGAGCAGGACGCGCGGGAATGGTGGGACGCGATCTGCGCGGGAATTCGCGAAGTGCTCTCGGCGGAGGGCGTGAGCGCGGAGGCGATCCGCGGCATCGGCGTGGACGGACAGAGCTGGTCGGCAATCCCGGTGGACAGGGAAGGGAACGTGCTTGACCGCACGCCGATCTGGATGGACACGCGGGCGCGCGACATCTGTGAGCGGGTGAAGGAGAAACTCGGGGAGGATACGATCTTCGAGGTGGCGGAGAATGATTTCCTCCCGTCCTACACGACGCCGAAAATGTTGTGGTTCAAGGAGCAGAGGCCGGAGGTTTTCGCGCGGACGGACAAGTTCCTGCAGAGCAACAGCTACATTGTATGGAAACTGACCGGAGAGATGAGTCAGGATCTCTCACAGGGATACGGGATACATTTTTTCGATATGAAACGTCTGGAATACGACGAGGGACTGGCCGAAAAGCTCGGCCTGTCTGTAGATCTGGTCCCCCGGCTGTACCGCTGCGACGAGGTGGTCGGGACGGTCACGGAGGAAGCGGCGCGACAGACGGGACTACGTCCGGGAATCCCGGTCGTGGCAGGCGGTCTCGACGCGGCCTGCGGCACGCTGGGAGCCGGGGTGTATCAGCCGGGCCAGACGCAGGAGCAGGGCGGACAGGCAGGAGGAATGAGCATCTGTACGGATCGTCCGCTGGCGCATAAGAAGCTGATCCTGTCGCCGCACGTCGTGCCGGAGCTCTGGCTGCTGCAGGGCGGCACGGTCGGAGGGGGCGGGACGCTCAAGTGGTTCCGGCAGGAGTTCGGCAAGGATCTGTCGTTCGACGAGCTGACGGCTGAGGCGGAGAAGGTTCCTGCGGGCAGCGACGGCGTAGTGTTCCTGCCGTACATGGCGGGAGAGCGCTCCCCGATCTGGGATCCGGACGCGAAGGGCGTGTTCTACGGACTCTCCTTTGACAAGACGAGGGGACATATGATCCGCGCACTGCTCGAGGGCGTGGCGTTTTCCCTGGAGCACAATCTGCGCACGGCGGCCGAGACCGGCGTCGGCGTGGATGCCTTGAACGCGATGGGCGGCGCTTCGAACTCGGTGCTTTGGACGCAGATCAAGGCGGATGTCACGGGAAAGACGATACAGGTGCCGGCATCGGATACGGCGACGACGCTCGGCGCGGTGCTGCTGGCGGGCGTCGGCTGTGGACTGTACCGCGATTACGGCGAGGCGGTACAGCGCACGATTCGGGTGACGCGAGTGCAGGAACCGGACTGGAAAAGCCACGAGGTTTATCAGCGGCAGATGGAGCTTTATCTTGAGCTATATGAGAGATTAAAAGGGATCCATGTGTAAGTGTGAAAGGCGATGCTTTTCGGGCGAAGATATGCGGGGACAGATAGGTGATACGAATGAAGCACGGCAGCCGGACAAATGATATAGAAGAAATGCGGCAGTCGGATAAGTGAGAAAGAAAGAGGAGGAAATCAAAATGAAGGCAGGCGTAGTACACGCAAAGAACGATATCCGCTACGAGGAGATCGAGAAGCCGAAGGCGACAGCGGGAAAGGTGCTCATCAAGGTAAAATACACGGGGATCTGCGGGTCAGACGTGCCGAGGGTGAATGGCGACGCGTGCCATTTCTTCCCGAACGTGTTGGGACATGAGTTTTCCGGCGTGGTGGAGGAGATCGGCGAGGGTGTCACGACACTGAAGCCCGGAGACCGCGTGGCGGGTGTTCCGCTCGTCCCGTGCATGAAGTGCGAGGACTGCCAGAAGGGCGACTACTCGCTGTGCAAGCATTACAGCTTCATCGGCTCGCGGGAGTTTGGCAGCTTCGCGGAGTACGTCGCGGTGCCGGAGAAGAACGCGGTGAAATTTGACGACGAGGTGAGCTTTGAGAAGGGCGCTTCCTTTGAGCCGGCGACGGTGGCTCTGCACGGACTGCGCCGTCTGGATTACAAGGGCGGCAAGAATGTCGCGATCCTCGGCGGCGGCACGATCGGCATGATGACGATGCAGTGGGCGAAGATCTTCGGCGCGAAGTCCGTGACGGTGTTCGACATCCTCGACGAGCGTCTGGAGCTGGCGAAACGGCTCGGCGCGGACCACGGCGTGAATTCCGGCAAAGAGGGATTCATGGATGAGGTGAACGAGATCACAGACGGGCGCGGATTTGATTATATCTATGAGACGGCAGGCAACACGATCACGATGAAGATGGCGTTCAAGCTGGCGGCGAACAAGGCGCAGGTCTGCTTTATCGGCACGCCGACGAGGGAGCTGAGCTTCGGCGTGGACGAGTGGGAGGCGATCAATCGCAAGGAATTCTACCTGACCGGTTCCTGGATGAGCTATTCGGCTCCGTTCCCGGGCGATGAGTGGAAGCTGACTGCTCATTATTTCAAGACCGGGCAGCTGCAGTTTGACGACTCGTTTATCTTTAAGAAGATTCCGCTCTCGCAGATCGACACGGCGTTCGAGATGTACAAGACGCCGGGGACAGTGCGGGGCAAGATCCTGATTGACAGCGAGCAGTGAGCAAAATGCAGAGCGTAAAGAGATAACAAGTTATAGAATTAGAAAGTAAAAAGATAAGGAAAACAGAATTGGAATCGAAAGGTGAAAAAGGAGGTACGAAAATGGCAGTTGATGTTTCGAAGGTTCCGCAGATCACGCTGAACAACGGAGACAAGATCCCGTGCATCGGGATGGGGACGTTTGGCTCGGACCGTTTCAGCGCGCAGGAAGTGTCGGAGGCAGTGGCGGGAGCGATCCGCGCGGGCTACCGGATGTTTGACTGCGCGGCCTGTTACGGCAACGAGGCCCAGATCGGAGAGGTGTTCCGCGCGGCGTTCGACGAGGGCGTTGTGGAGCGGAAGGATCTCTACATTATGACGAAGGTGTGGAACGACATGCACCGCGATGTGGAGAAGTCGTGCCGGAAGAGCATTGCGGATCTGCAGTGCGACTACATAGACATGTTCTTTATCCACTGGCCGTTCCCGAATTATCATGCGCCGTTCTGCGATGTGGATTCGCGCAACCCGGATTCCAAACCGTTCTCTGTGGAAGAGTTCATGGACACCTACCGCCAGTGCGAGGCGCTGGTAGACAAGGGGCTGATCCGTCACATCGGGATCTCCAACATGACGATCCCGAAGCTTGAGGCGGTCAAGGACAAGTTCCGCATTCAACCGGCGGCCTGCGAGTCGGAGCTGCATCCGTGCTTCCAGCAGCAGGAGCTGTTCGACTATCTCGTGGCGCATAAGATCCAGCCGGTGGGCTACATGCCGATCGGTTCCCCGAAACGCCCGGAGCGCGACATCGTCGCGGAGGACATCGCGGATATGGAGCTTCCGGAGATCCGCGCGATCGCGGCGGCGCACGGCGTGCACCCGGCGATCATTGCCTTGAAGTGGGCGGTCCAGAGGGGGCAGATCCCGATTCCGTTCTCGCTGCACAATTACGTGGCGAACCTGGAATCGACGCTCACCGAGCCGCTGACGGACGAGGAGATGAAGACAATCGCGACGATGGAGCGGAACAACCGGCTCGTCAAAGGACAGGTGTTCCTGTGGCCGGGCGCGAACGACTGGCATGATCTCTGGGACGAGGACGGCGTGATCGTTGACTGCCCTGACGTCTGAATCTGAATTGGAACCACAGATGAAAATGTCTGGGACTGCATGACAGATGAATTTGAATCTGAATCACAGATGGAATTGTCTGAGCCTGCAAGGCAAATGAATCAGAATAAAAGGAGGAACGCGGGGCGGCGATCGGAACCCGCCCTGCGGAAACAGGATATGGACGCATTGAGAGAAATGCTGCAGAAGCGGAAGCAGGGCATGAAGTTTGCCGGCATCCCGTCTTTCTGCACCGCGAGCGATCTGGTGATCGAGGCCTGCCTGCAGCAGGCGCTGCGCTTTGACGACTGCGTGCTCGTGGAGGCGACGGCCAATCAAGTCAATCAGTATGGCGGTTATACCGGGATGAAACCGGCGGACTACCGGGATTTTGTGTATAAGATCGCAGACAAGGTCGGCTTTCCGCGCGAGCGCATTATTCTGGGCGGTGACCACTTAGGACCGCTGACCTGGCAGGATGAGCCGGAGAAAGAAGCGATGGAGAAGTCTGTCGAGCTCGTGAAGCTTTTTGTAAGCGCGGGCTTCAAGAAGATTCATCTGGACACGAGCATGCGCGTGGCGGACGATTCGCGCGACGAGGCGCTCTCCGACGAGGTCATCGCGCGCAGAGGCGCGATCCTCTACGAGGCTTGCGAGGAGGCGTACCAGGAGCTCCGAAAGAAGAATCCGGACGAGCCGAGACCGGCCTTCATCATCGGCAGCGAGGTGCCGATCCCGGGCGGCGCGCAGGAGGCGGAGGACAGCATCTCCGTGACGAAGCCGGCGGCCGTCGAGCGGACGCTCGCCGTCTACCGCAGCGAGTTTGAAAAGCGCGGTTTAAAGGACGCGTTCGACAATATCATCGGTATCGTCGTTCAGCCAGGCGTGGAGTTCGGCGACGCGGAGATCTTCCATTACGACCGCGTAAAGGCGGCGGAGCTCACGCGCGCGATGAAGAAGCATGACAATGTGGTGCTCGAAGGGCATTCGACGGATTATCAGTCTCCGAAGGAGCTCAAGGAGATGGTCGAGGACGGCATCGCGATCCTGAAGGTCGGGCCGGCGCTCACGTTCTCTTTGAGAGAAGGGCTTTTTGCCCTCTCCATGATGGAGAAATACCTCGTGCCGGAGGAGAAGCAGGCGCGCTTCATCGAGACGATGGAGGAAGTGATGCTCGCGGATCCGGGCAACTGGCAGAAGCATTACCACGGGACGGAGGATCAGCTCGCGCTCAAGCGCAAGTTCAGCTTTTCCGACCGCTGCCGTTACTACTTCGCGCAGCCGAAACTGATCGAAGCGGTACAGAAACTGTTCGCGAACCTCTCGGAGGCGGAGATTCCCTTGAGCATGCTGCGTCAGTTCATGCCGCGGCAATACAACCGGGTGCGCGACGGTGTGCTTCCGATGGATCCGCGCGAACTTGCGAAAGACTGTGTCGTGCATGTTGTGGAGGACTACAATTACGCGACAAAGCTGAATTATCTGATAAGTGACGTTTTTGATTAAATGGTAAAAGTTTTTGCAATTATTTTTGTGAATTATGACAAATAAAAATTGACTACGGTGGAATTATGTGAGATAATGACAGGGCAGAACGGAATTTTTCACGGAAAACACTGGTAAAATTGTCATAAATCTTTTCGCCGGAAGAGAAAAAGACGACATTTGTCACATGGAAGATTTGCGGAAGCGGGCAGAGGATACAGCGCTCCGCAGTTGGGAGGAAGAAGAATGGAAGCATTGAAAAACAACCCGTTTGTCAAAAAAGTCGGCCTGAACCGGATCCTTCTGGTCTGCGTCCTGATCGTCATGTACGTGCTCTTCGCACTGTTCAGCCCGACCTTCCTGAGTTACTCGCGTATTCTGAGTATTCTGAATTACGCCTGTTTCCTGGGATTTCTGTCACTGGGCGTGACGTTCGTCATTGCGACGGGAGGCATTGATTTCTCGATCGGTCCGGTCATGTTCTGCTGCGCGCTGATCTCGGGCTACTGCCTGATGAGCTATGGCGTGCCGATGGTTCCGGTCATGCTGATCAGCATTTTAGTCGGACTGTGCTTCGGCATTTTCAACGGTTATCTCGTGGCGTACTGGAGCATTCCGCCGTTCATCGTTTCGATGGCGAGCATGAACATTTCCAAAGGCCTTGCGTCTGTCTTTACGAAGACACAGTCGGTGAGCTGGCCGCAGTCCACCTCGGAGCAGGGCTGGTACCGCTATCTGGTGAAAGTCGGAAATATTCCGGTCGGTCTCTTTATCTTCCTTGGAATCGCCATTATCTGCGCGATCATCCTGAACAAGACCAAGATCGGCCGTTACATTCTCTGTCTCGGCAGCAACATGGAGGCCGTGAGGCTCTCCGGTGTCAACGTCAAGAAGTGGCAGATGACGGCTTACATCATCTGCGGGACTTTGGTCGGTATCGCTGCGATCTTCTTCGTGTCGGCGTACACGACGGTGCAGCCGGGTTACGGCGACCAGTATAATAATGAAGCGATCGCGGGCTGCGTGATGGGCGGTACTTCGATGGCGGGCGGACTTGCTTCCGTCAGCGGCACGGTGATCGGCGTGTTCATCATCGCGCTTCTGCAGGAAGGCATTCTGGCTCTTGGAATGAATAAGAATTACCAGCTGATCATCACCGGTATCATTGTTATCGCGGCAGTGTACTTTGACGTGCTCGGACGCCGCCGCAAGAATTAAGGCGCGCGAAGAGCAGCTTCAGAGAACTGTCAAGAGGAAAGCGATAAACAGAAAGGCGAAGGTAAAAATATGGGCGAAGTTATTTTGACGATGAAAGGGATCGATAAATCATTCCCCGGCGTACACGCGCTCGACCACGTGGATCTCGAAGTCCGCAGGGGAGAGGTGCACGCGCTGATGGGGGAGAACGGCGCCGGAAAGTCCACGCTGATGAAGGTGCTCACGGGTATTTACACGAAGGATGAGGGGACGATCACCTTTGAGGGAAAAGAAGTGGAGTTCCACAACACGCGTGAGGCGCAGGACGCCGGCATCGTGATCGTGCACCAGGAGCTGAACATGCTCGGACACCTGACGGTGGCGCAGAATATCTTCTTCGGGCGCGAGTTTAAGAAAGGCATCGGCATCGACGACAGGAAGATGAACGAGGAGGCCGCGAAGCTCTTCGAGCGGCTGAACATCGACATCGATCCGACGACGACAATGAGTGACCTGACGGTCGGCAAGCAGCAGATGTGCGAGATCGCGAAGGCCATCTCACACGAGGCGAAGGTGATCATCTTCGATGAGCCGTCGGCGGCTCTCACGGAGGCGGAGATTGAAGAGCTCTTCAAGATCATCCGCGATCTGAGGGCGCAGAATCTCGGCATCATCTATATCTCGCACCGCATGGATGAGATCAAGGTCATCACGGACCGCGTGACGGTCATGCGCGACGGCGCGTATGTCGGCACGTTGATTACAGAGGATTGCACGAAAAACGATATCATCAACATGATGGTCGGACGTGTCATCTACGAGGATCCGAAGACGCACAGCATGGTGCCGGAGGGGGCGCCGGTGGTGCTGAAGGTCGAGAACCTCAACGCCGGCAAGATGGTACAGAACGTCAGCTTTGAGCTGCACAAAGGCGAGATCCTCGGATTTTCCGGTCTGATGGGCGCGGGGCGCACGGAGACGGCGCGCGCGATCTTCGGGGCGGATCCGAAGCAGAGCGGCGACATCTATATGAACGGAGAGAAGGTCACGATCAACACGCCGCAGGACGCCGTGAATCACGGCATCGGCTATCTCTCGGAGGACCGCAAGCGCTTCGGTATCGTCGTGCAGAAGTCCGTCGCCGAGAATACGACGCTGGCGACGCTGAAGGAATATCTGAGCGGCATTTTCATCAACAAGCGCAAGGAAGAGAAAGTCGCGCAGGAGTTTGTGGATTCCCTTGCGACTAAGACGCCGGGCGTGGATCAGCTTGTCGTCAATCTCTCGGGCGGCAATCAGCAGAAGGTGGTTATCGCGAAGTGGCTCTGCCGCAACAGCGACGTCCTGATCTTCGACGAGCCGACCAGAGGTATCGACGTCGGCGCGAAGAACGAGATCTACAAGCTGATGAACAAGCTGGCCGCGGAAGGCAAGGCGATCATCATGATCTCCTCCGAGATGACGGAGATCCTGCGTATGAGCGACCGCATCGTGGTCATGTGCGAGGGCAAGATCACCGGAGAACTGGACATCGCCGAGGCGACCCAGGAGAATATCATGAATCTGGCGACCCGCGAGATCAGTTAGGAAGGAGAAGAGGATCATGGCGAATCAAAATACGGCAGTTGCGGCGAAGAAAAAGTCGTCGCTGGACAAATTGGGAGGACAGAAGTTTATTGTTATTCTCGTCATCATCGCGCTGTTTCTGTTCTTCTCTGTGATGAGTGCGAACTTCCGGAAATACACGACGATCGTCAGTATTCTGGATTACTCATACTACATCGTGCTGATGTCGATCGGCGTGACGTTCCCGCTGATCACGGGAGGCGTGGACCTCTCGATCGGTACCGGGCTGATCTGCTATTCGCTGGTCGGCGGTTATCTGATCTCGTTCCACAATTTCCCGGTCTGGGGCGGTATGTTGGTGACGGTGCTCTTCGGTGTTGCGATCGGACTGGTCAACGGGACGCTCGTGGCGGTCATGGACATTCCGCCGTTCCTTGTGACTCTTTGTACCTGCATGATCACGCGCGGACTCGGAGCGATCATCGTCGGCGGTTTCGGCATCACTTGGCCGACGGCGACACAGCCGGGCGGCTGGTTCCGCAACATCTTCAAGATCAGCATCGACGCGCGAACCAAGATCCCGATCGGCATCGTCTGGGTGCTGATCCTCGTGGCGGTGATGTCATTCGTGCTCAACCACACGAAGATTGGCCGCTATACGATCGGTATCGGCAGCAACAAGGAGGCCGCAAGGCTTTCCGGCGTCAACGTGAAATTCTATCACATCATGGCTTATGTGATCTCCGGTTTGTTCGCGGGACTCGCGGCGATCGCCTACTCGGCGGTGTTCGCGACGGTTCAGCCGGGCACGGGCGCAGGCTTTGAGCTGGAGGCGATCGGCGGCGCGATCATCGGCGGCGTCTCGGCGTCCGGCGGCGCGGGCAGCGTGACGGGTTCCCTGCTCGGCGTGTTCGTCATCTGTCTTCTGAAGACGGGACTTCCGTTCATCGGACTGCAGGCGAACTGGCAGCAGATCATCACCGGTCTTGTCTTGATCGGCGCGGTATTGATCGACGTCATCAAGAAGCGCAGGGAAGTGCATTAAAAACTTACGGTATACCCACAGGGCGCAGCGCAATACAGGCCCTTTCGGGGCGGAATTAACGTGGTATGTAGTCGGAAGACTTCATATAAACTACCAAACATTTTTAAGGAGGGTAAGAAATGAAGAAGAGATTTTTTGCAGTAGTATTGGGCGCGGTTATGGCAGTGTCAGCACTGGGCGTAGTTGCATCCGCAGAGGAAGTGACGGCAAACGGCGATTACACGTTTGAGATCATCGTTAAGAGCTATCAGTCTTCCTACTGGCAGGCAGCTGTGAAGGGTATCGATTCCGAGAAGGAAAAACTCGGCGTTACGGCGAACTCCAACGGCCCGAACGCAGAGTCCGATATCGCTGACCAGGTGAACATGCTGAACGACGCGATCGCGAAGAAGCCGGATGGCATCGGTCTTGCGGCTTGCGACCAGGAAGCGGTTCTCGACTCCCTGCAGGCAGCGAAGGACGCCGGCATCCCGGTAGTTCTGTTTGACTCGGGTGTTCCGGATGCTCCGGAAGGATCTGTTTACTCCCTGATCGCTACCGATAACTACGGCGCAGGCGCTACGGCGGCTGAGAATCTGTACGAGGCTCTGAAGGACAAGATCGCCGCTGCAGAGGCTCCGGTAAGAATCGGTGAGGTAAACCAGGAAGCTACTTCCGAGTCCATCACGGGCCGTGGCCTTGGCTTCATCGACAAGTTCGCAGAGCTGGCTACCGCAGATGGCAAGAGCGTTGCTGTTGTTGGTAACGAGTACTATGTAAACAACTGTGCAGACGCCGGCGACGAGGCATCCGCAGACATCATCATCGAGGTAGCGGTTCCGGCTCAGACGACGGTTGAGCTGTGCGCGACCGAGGCTTCCAACATCATGAACAAGGAAGACCTGATCGGTATCTTCGGTTCCAACCAGGTAGCGGCAGAGGGCATCCTGACGGCAAACGGCAACCTTGGCATCCTTGGCAGCGATCCGGAGACTTCTGTTCTGGCAGCAGGCTTCGACGCAGGCGCAACGATCAAGGCAGCTGTTACCGACGGCACAATGTTCGGCGCTGTTACACAGTCCCCGCTGGCTATGGGCATCACGACGGTTGACGTTCTGACGAAGATCGCGAACGGCGAGGAAGTTGAGGACGTTCCGACCGAGGGTTACTGGTACAATGCTGAGACGATCGACGACGAGTCCATCGCTCCGAACCTCTATGACTAATCATCGCGAGGCAAAGCTGTAATCAAAACTGAATGGTGAACTAAGAGGGGCAGCCGCGACAGGCTCGTCGGGATCGGCGGGACATGCTTGCGGCTGTCCCTGTTCATGCAGAGAGTTCCAATCATGCATGCGGAGATCCGTACGCCGGAGAGTTCCGACCGTGCATGCGGAAATCTGCATGCCGTGGGACGTTTGAACGTTCCATGGCGGATCAGCAACGACAGGAGGACTGACTTATGTTAAAAGGAATACCGAAAATTCTCTCTCCGGAGCTTTTGATGGTGCTCGCGGAGATGGGACACAGCGACCGTATCGTGATCTCAGACGGGAATTTCCCGGCGGAATCCATGGGGAAGGACGCGATCGTGATCCGCTGCGACGGACACGGCGTGCCTGAGCTTCTGGACGCGATCCTTCAGCTCTTCCCGCTCGACACCTATGTGGAGCATCCGGTGAATCTGATGGAAGTGATGCCGGGCGACGACGTGGAGACGCCGATCTGGGATACCTACAAGGAGATCATCGCGAAGTACGATGAGAGAGGCGCGAAGGCCGTGGGAAACATCGAACGTTTCGCGTTCTATGAGGAAGCGAAGAAGGCGTACGCGATCATCGCGACCGGGGAGAGCGCCCTGTACGCGAATGTGATGCTGCAGAAGGGCGTTGTGACAGATTAATACTTGTGGAAAAGGCGCGCAGGTGGTAAGATGTCTCTGTAGACAGACAGCCTGCGCGTTCTGTTATGCGCGGAAGACGGAGGAAGAAGTATGCTGGACCACGCGGAGACGATGTTCGATGGAATGTCGGAGATGATGAAGCGCCTGAAGAAGGCCTCCTATGAGAAAAATATGAAAGCGTTTCGCGAGAGGAATGATGGAGTTTTCCGCGAGATGACCGATTATGTGGACGCAGCCGAGGACAAGGACGCCGCGGCGGAGCAGCTTGCGCAGGCATTCGCCGGGCGGGTCAGAGAAGCGTTTCAGGTGAAGGGAAAGATGCGCTCACGTACGCAGGCGGATCTGAATTTCTTTATGATCTTCTATGTGTTTCCGGCGATCCTGCTGACGAACCATCCGGAGGCAAAACGGATCGCGGACGCGATCCGGGACAGATGGAGAAGCACGTTTAAGGACAGCAATATCGATTACAGGGATTACGACACGATGTACAGCTCCTTCAGCGAGAAGATACTGGGGATTTTTTGAGCATCCGTAGACACAAAGGCGGTGGGAAATACATGGCGGAGAAAGAGGAAAAAGAGACGAGAGTGATCTGCTTTACCAACAACAAGGGAGGAAGCGGAAAGTCGACGACCTGCGCGAATCTCGGTTATGAGCTGTCATGCGTCGGGAATCGGGTTCTGCTGGTGGACGGCGACATGCAGCTGAATCTGTCCCTGTCCTTTTTTGACGAGGAGCGGGTGCTTGAGATCGCGGAGAGCGGTAAGACGCTCTACGACGCGATCCGGGCGAGGAAGGATCTCAGCGGCTATGTGATCGCGACGCCGTATGAAAATCTGGATCTGATCCCGTCCTCTATTCTGATGAGCCAGATCGAGTACGACCTGTTTTCGATGATGCAACGGGAGATGGTATTGAAGAAGTGTCTGAAGAATATCCGCGAATCCGGCGCATATGATTATATTCTGATAGATGCTCCGCCGACGCTCGGCACCTGGGTGGTAAACGTTCTGTGCGCGTCGGACGAGATCATTATTCCGGTCGAGGCGACGCCGTGGGGACTGTTCGGTCTGGCGAACATGTTTGATTTTCTCGGGAATCTGGAGGATATGACGAACGCTGAAGTGATGGGAGTGCTGATCACGAAAGTGGACGAGCGGAAGAACTACTATCGGCAGACGCGCGAGATATTGAGCGAGTATGAGGAAATCCGGGTGTTTGACGCGTTTATCCATGTGGATTCCGCGATCGAGTGGTCGCAGGACGCATCAAAGCCGGTCAGTGTGTACAAAAGAAGCACGAGGAGTGCTCTGGAATATAAAAAATTAGCGGAGGAGGTTATGAAGTATGGCGGTAGGTAAGGCGAGCATGGCAAGGGCGTCGAAGGCGGCAAAAAAGACGGAGACCGAGGAGAAGGTCGAGGTGAAGGCCGAGGAGAAAAGTCCGGAGGCAGCGGTGCCCGAGGCAGTTGAGAAGAAGACGACTGAGAAGAAGACAGTTGAGAAAAAGGCGGCGGAGAAAAAAACGGCGCAGGGCCGGAAGCCGGCTACGAAGAAGAAGGAAGAGGGACAGCCTGTAAAGCGGGGCCGGAAGCCGGCTGCAAAGAAGCAGGCAGAAGAGGCACAGGCGGAGAAAAAAACAAGAAGAACCAGAAGACCCAGGGCAGCGCAACCGGAGACACAGCCGGGAGGAAGACTGGTCAGAATAGGCGACGAAATGCCAATCTATTATTATTGAGTTGAGATTTGAGCGTTCATCCGTCTGCCGCCGCAAGATCGAGTGCGGCGGCAGTTCTTTTATGTAAAAAATTGTCAGTATCCTCCCCTTTATTATACCAACCCTAAAAAACCAACAAAACCAACATTACAAATTTGTGGAAACCAACAAAAAACAACATAAAACACCGATTCTGTATTGACAAGTAGTGTGGATTGTTGTAAAATTTTTATACTCAATTTATTGTAGAATAAACTGCAATGCGGCCATTGCAGGAACCAATGCGCTTAAGGAGGAAGAAAGCATGGTAAATGAATTTGAAATCAAGAAACAGATCTGCGACATCGGGAAGCGAATCTACAATCGCAACATGGTGGCTGCAAACGACGGAAACATCTCCGTGAAGCTCAGCGATGATGAGTTTCTCTGCACCCCGACCGGCGTCTCCAAGGGCTTCATGACCCCGGAGTACATCTGCAAGGTCAATGCGAAAGGCGAAGTGATCCAGGCAAATCCGGGTTTCCGCCCGTCCTCTGAGATCAAGATGCACATGAGAGTCTATCAGAAGAGACCGGACGTGGGCGCTGTCGTCCACGCGCATCCTGTATACGCGACTTCTTTCGCGATCGCGGGCATTCCGCTGACCCAGCCGATCATGCCGGAGGCAGTCATCGCGCTCGGCTGCGTTCCGATCGCCGAGTACGGCACCCCGTCCACGAACGAGATTCCGGACAGACTTGAGAAGTATCTTCCGTACTACGACGCAGTGCTTCTTGAGAGCCACGGCGCGCTGACCTGGTCGGTCGACCTGCTGGCCGCGTACCTGAAGATGGAGTCCGTAGAGTTCTACGCGCAGCTGCTGTACCAGTCCAAGGTGCTCGGCGGCCCGAAGGAATTCGACAAGGCGACTGTTCAGAGACTGTATGAGATCCGCAGACAGATGGGTCTTCCGGGCAAGCATCCGGCGAATCTCTGCCTGAACAAGGGCGGCATGAACTGCCACAACTGCGGAGGCGGATGCGGTTCCTCGCAGAGCGCTCCGGAGGCGGACGCGGAGCTGATCGCGAAGATCACAAAGCAGGTCATGGAGCAGCTTGGAAAATAAGTCCTGTCGGCAGGAAAATGAAGAAGCAGACCGTGCAAACTTGTTTGCTGAGGTCTGGGAATTCATTTTCGTGATGGGCGGGACGCCCATCAGCCACAGACAGAAGCTGCGAAGCAGCGGATAGCCCGGGAGGGCGGTCTGTGGCTTGGACGACAGAGCAAACATAAGGCAACAGAAAGGGGACAATTTCATGTCAATCAGTGAAAACATGGTGCAGGAAATTGTGCAGGAAGTCATGGCGAAGATGCAGATCGCTGACGCTCCCACCGGGAAACACGGCATTTTCAAGGACATGAACGATGCGATAGAGGCCGCGAAAAAAGCAGAGCTCGTTGTCAGGAAGATGTCGATGGACCAGAGGGAAAAGATCATCAGCTGCATCCGCAGGAAAATCAAGGAGAACGCGGAAGTGCTGGCGCGCATGGGCGTGGACGAGACCGGGATGGGCAACGTCGGGGACAAGATCCTCAAGCATCACTTGGTGGCGGACAAGACGCCCGGCACGGAGGACATCACGACGACCGCGTGGTCCGGAGACAGAGGACTGACCCTGATCGAGATGGGACCGTTCGGCGTGATCGGCGCGATCACCCCTTGCACGAATCCGAGCGAGACTGTCCTGTGCAACACGATCGGCATGCTGGCCGGAGGAAATACCGTGGTATTCAATCCGCACCCGGCGGCGATCAAGACATCGATCTACGCGATCAACCTGGTGAACGAGGCTTCCCTTGAGGCCGGCGGCCCGGACAACATCGCGGTGACGGTCGAGGATCCGACACTGGAGACAAGCAACATCATGATGAAGCACAAAGATATCCCGCTGATCGCGGCGACCGGAGGCCCCGGCGTTGTGACCGCGGTGCTCTCCTCCGGGAAGCGCGGCATCGGCGCGGGCGCGGGCAATCCGCCGGCACTCGTGGACGAGACGGCCGACGTCAGGAAGGCAGCGCAGGATATCGTGAACGGGTGTACGTTCGACAACAATCTCCCGTGCATCGCGGAGAAGGAGATCGTGGCGGTCGCCTCGATCGCGGATGAGCTGATGCACTACCTGGTCAGCGAGAACGACTGCTATCTGGCTTCGAAGGAGGAGCAGGATAAGCTCACCGAGGTCGTGCTGGCGGGCGGCAAGCTGAACCGCAAGTGCGTGGGGCGCAGCGCGAAGGCGCTGCTGGCGATGATCGGGGTGAACGTCCCGTCGAACATCCGCTGCATTACCTTCGAAGGCCCGAAGGAGCATCCATTGATCGCGACGGAGCTGATGATGCCGATTCTCGGCGTCGTCCGCGCGAAGGACTTTGACGACGCGGTGGAGCAGGCGGTATGGCTTGAGCACGGCAACCGTCATTCCGCGCACATCCATTCCAAGAACATAGACAATATCACAAAGTATGCGAAGGCGATCGACACCGCCATCCTCGTGAAGAACGCTCCGTCCTACGCGGCGCTCGGTTTCGGGGGAGAGGGCTACTGCACGTTCACGATCGCGAGCCGTACCGGCGAGGGACTCACAAGCGCGAGCACCTTCACGAAGAGAAGGCGCTGCGTCATGTCCGACAGCCTTTGCATCCGTTGATCAGGAGGAGAACAGACCATGGATATTAACAATGTAAATATCGAAGAGATCGTTAGACAGGTTCTCTCCGGCATGACAGGAAACGGGGCATCCGCTCCCGCCGCGTCCGCGCCGAGGGCAACGGGCGGCGCGATCCCGAAGACAGCGAGGGTCGCGATGCTGACCGCTCTCGAGCACTACGACATCAAGGAGTTCCCGATCCCGCCGGTGGGCGACGACGACATCCTTGTCAAGGTCGAGGGCTGCGGTATTTGCGGCACGGACGCCCATGAGTTCAAGAGAGACCCGTTCGGTCTGATCCCGGTAGCGCTGGGACACGAGGGTACCGGCGAGATCGTGGCGATGGGCAAGAACGTCAAGACCGACACGGCCGGCAAGCCGGTCAAGGTCGGCGACAAGATCGTCACCTGCATGATCTTCAAGGATGATCCGGAGATCACGATGTACGATCTGAACAAGAAAAACGTGGGCGGCGCGGATGTCTACGGACTGCTTCCGGACGACGACGTCCATCTGAACGGATGGTTTTCCGACTACATCTTCATCCGCGGCGGATCCTTCGGCTCCACGTTCTTCAACGTGAGCGATCTGGATCTGGATTCCAGGATCCTCATCGAGCCGTGCGCGGTCCTCGTTCACGCGGTAGAGCGCGCGAAGACGACGAACATTCTCCGCTTCAACAGCAGAGTCGTTGTACAGGGCTGCGGACCGATCGGCCTGATTTGTATCGCGGTGCTGCGCACGATGGGTATCGAGAACATCTGCGCGGTGGACGGCGAGCAGAAGCGCCTTGATTTCGCGAAGCGCATGGGCGCGAGCCAGACCGTGAACTTCAAGGACTTCAAGGGTATCGAGGCCCTTGCGGGCGGCGTGAAGGACGCGTTCGGCGGACATCTCGCGGATTTCGCGTTCCAGTGCACGGGTTCCCCGGTGGCGCACGCGAACATCTACAAGTTCATCCGAAACGGCGGCGGCCTCTGCGAGCTCGGGTTCTTCATCAACGGCGGCGACGCGACGATCAACCCGCACTTTGATATCTGCTCCAAGGAGATCACGACGGTGGGTTCCTGGGTCTACACCCTGAGAGACTACGCGACGACCTTTGATTTCCTGAGAAGAGCGAAGGGCATCGGCCTTCCGATGTCGGAGCTGATCACACACCGCTTCCCGCTCGACCAGATCAACGAGGCGCACAAGACGAATCTGGCGATGGCAGGACTGAAGATTGCGATCATCAACGAGTAACCACACGGGTAAAGGAGACACGACATGGCAGAAGCAGTAGGAATCTTAGAAGTATTTGGCCTGACCACCGCTTTCGTGGCGGCGGACGCCGGCTGCAAGGCCGCGAACGTCCGGCTTGATGTGTTCGACAAGAACAAGCCGGCCAACGCGGACAGCCTTCCGGTGCCTCTGCTGGTTACCATCAAATACCGCGGAAGCGTCGCCGATGTGACGGCGGCGATGGAAGCCGGTATTGAGACCGCCGAGCGCATGACCGGCGTGGTGCAGCACCATATTATCCCAAATCCGGAGCCGGGCACCGAGGAGATGCTGAAGATCAGCGCGCTGGACAAAGATTAGCGCTGATCGGAGGCGGATCGGAGTCACGAGCCGGAGATAGGGTGAAAGATAAAGTTGCAGGAAACAAAACAACATATTCAGGAGGAATGAATGATGTCACAGGAAGCTTTAGGAATGGTAGAAACCAGAGGACTTACCGCGGCGATCGAGGCGGCTGACGCGATGACGAAGGCAGCGGAAGTGGTACTCGTAGGTACGGAGAAGATCGGTTCCGGTCTCGTGACCGTCATGGTTCGCGGCGACGTAGGGGCGGTCAAGGCAGCGGTGGAGAGCGGCAGCGCGGCGGCGTCCAGACTGGGCGAGCTGGTAGCGCAGCACGTGATCCCGCGTCCGCACGCGGATGTGGAGAAGATCCTGCCGAAGCTTTGATCCAGGCATACAAAAAGGAGTTGACTCATGAGCAAGTCGTATGGGTTTATTGAGATTACAGGCGTAGCTGCGGCGATCGACGCACTGGATATCATGTGTAAAACGGCGGATGTGGAGCTGGCGTCATGGGAGCGCAAGCTGGGAGGACGTCTGGTGACCATGATTGTAGAGGGCGACGTGGCCGCTGTCACGGAGGCAGTTGAGACCGCGAACGCCAAGGCCATCAAGAAACCGGTGGCCCATGCAGTCATAGCCCGCCCGCATGAGGAGATCGTGAGGATCGTAGAGCTGAGCAAGAGCCGTTGGGACAAGAGCGCTCCGCTTGGCGGAAGAGGTTCCGAAGTCCCGCTCGACTGTTAATTCCAGCGCGGGATCGTCCCGCATTGGACAACACCGGCAAGTGCGCCGGAACAGAGTTTTGTACGTAAAACATATCAATCCATAACTTTTTTCAAGGAGGTAAAAACAATGACACAGGAAGCATTGGGAATGGTGGAAACAAGAGGACTTACCGCGGCGATCGAGGCGGCTGACGCGATGTGCAAGGCGGCGAACGTGGTGCTCGTAGGCACGGAGAAGATTGGTTCCGGTCTCGTGACCGTTATGGTTCGCGGCGACGTAGGAGCAGTGAAGTCCGCAGTGGAGAGCGGCAGCGCAGCGGCGTCCAGACTGGGCGAGCTGGTAGCGACGCACGTGATCCCGCGTCCGCACAACGATGTGGAAAAGATCCTGCCGACACTCAAGTGATATGAAAGCCCGGTCTCTATGCAGAGACGCTAACCCTCATGAGCAAAAAAGCAGCGCGAATCGAAGAGAGCGATGCGATTTGCGAATAGAGGGTAGGATTGCGGGAGTGCGAAGCACGCAGCAATCCGTGGGCTTTCAGAAATAAAGGAAAAGAAAGCGGGTGTACTCTTGGAAACGAACAACATTGAGTTGATTACGAAAATGGTAATCGCCGCGATCAATCAGAACGAGGAAAAGGGCAACGGCTTCGTCGTTCCGATCGGCGTTTCCGCCAGACACATCCACCTGACGCAGGAGCATGTGGAGGCACTGTTCGGCCCGGGGTATCAGCTGACGAAGAAGAAGGAGCTGATGGGTGGACAGTTCGCTTCCAATGAGACCGTCACCATCGTGGGTCTGAAGCTGCGCGCGATCGAGAACGTGCGCATCTTAGGCCCGGTCCGCAAAGCCTCCCAGGTGGAGGTCTCCGCGACGGACGCGATCAAGCTCGGCATGAACGTGCCGGTCCGCGAGTCCGGGGACGTCAAGGGCAGCGCACCGATCGCGATCGTCGGGCCGAAGGGAGCGATCTACTTAAAAGAGGGCTGTATCGTGGCGATGCGCCACATTCACATGTCCCCGAAGGACGCGCAGGCGGCGGGCGTGCGGGACGGAGACATCGTTTCCGTGAAGGCGGACAACGAGCGCGGGACGATCTTCAATCAGGTCAAGATCCGCGTCGACGACAGCTTCACGCTGGAGATGCACATCGACACGGACGAGGCGAACGCGGCGAAGATTGCCACGGGAAACACAGTTACGATCATCAAGTAAGAAATAAAAATGGGATGAGGTCACGGAATACCCGCCCGGCGCCTTTCGGGCTGTCCTTCGGAAAACCATATCGGTGATCCGGGCGGATATTCTGTGGTATATCCGAAACGAAGGTCTGGAGGTTCATATGATTGTAGGGAAGGTTGTTGGAAGCGTGGTGTCCACGCGGAAGAGTGAGAAATTGATCGGACAGAAGTTTATGATAGTGGAGCCGCTGCATCATATGAAGGATGGTCTTGAACAGCTGATTGCCATCGATATCATCGGTGCAGGAATCGGAGAATACGTATTGGTAGCGCAGGGAAGCGCGGCCAGGATTGGCTGCGGGGAAGAGACAGCACCGATTGATGCGGCGATCGTCGGTATCATTGACGACGGTGCGGGATTGGAGTAGCGCCATGAATATAGCGGAATTACAGAAAATATTACAGGAAAGCGGTGTGGTAGGCGCGGGCGGCGCCGGTTTCCCGACGTACGGGAAGCTCACCGACAAGGCGGACACGATACTTCTGAACTGTGCGGAGTGTGAGCCGCTGCTGAAGCTGCACAGACAGCTTCTGGAAAAACATGCTTATGAAATCATGAAAATGTTCCACGAGATCGCTCAGACCGTGGGTGCGAATGAGGCGGTCATCGGGATCAAAAAGTCCTATGTGCAGACTGTAAACGCACTGCAGGCTCACATCGGAGAGTTCCCGGGGATGCGGATCCATCTTCTGGACGAGGTTTATCCGATGGGCGATGAGGTCGTCTTGATCTACGAGGCGACCGGGCGCGTGGTGCGGCCGGGCGGACTGCCGATCGAGCAGGGCGTCGCGGTGTTCAACGTGGAGACGGTCTACAACGCATACCGGGCGGTCGAGAAACAGAAACCGGTGACGGACAAATACATATCCGTGGTGGGCGAGGTCAGCAAGCCCGTGACGGTGCGCGTCCCGCTGGGGTGTACGCTCGACGAGGTAGTCGCACAGGCCGGGAACGTCACAATCAAGGATCCGGTCTACTTTGTGGGCGGTCCGATGATGGGGCGCATCGGCAGCGGTTCGGAGCCGGTGACGAAGACGACGAATGCAATTCTGGTCCTTCCGCAGGACCACTTGATCGTGATGAAGAAGCGCAGGACTTCTTCGATAGATTTGAAACGGGCGGCGTCCATCTGCTGCCAGTGCAACACCTGCACGGATCTCTGCCCGAGGAACAACCTCGGTCATCCGATCGACCCGGCGCGTTTCATGCGGGCGGCGTCAAACGCGGACTTCCGGGATCTGAACCCGTATCTGGACGCGGCGTTCTGCAGCTCGTGCGGCGTCTGTGAGATGTACTCCTGTCCGCAGAGCCTGGCGCCGAGGAGCCTGCTCGCCGACATGAAAGCCGGACTGCGGAAGAACGGCGTGAAGCCGCCGCAGGGCGTACAGCCGAAGCCAGTGAGGGAGTCGAGAGAGTACCGCAAGGTGCCGGAGGAGCGCCTGATGGCGCGCCTGGCGCTGACGAAGTACGATAAAGAGGCGCCGATCGACGAGGAGCTCGTCGGGACGGCGAAGGTGAAGATCCTTCTGAGCCAGCACATCGGGGCGCCGGCCCAGCCGGCCGTCAAGGCCGGGGATGCGGTTACACGGGGCCAGATGATCGCGCAGCCGGCGAACGGGCTCAGCGTGGGGATCCACGCGAGCATCTGCGGAACGGTAACTGAGGTGACGGATCGCTACATTGCGATCACGGCGTAACTATGAAGGGGAAAGGTACAAGACATGAGCAGAGCAATCGGAATGATTGAATTTAAGACAACCGCCAGCGGCATCACGGCTGCGGATACCATGGTAAAGACCTCAGAAGTGGAGATCCTCGAGGCGCAGACCGTATGTCCCGGAAAGTACATCGCGATCATCACAGGCGATCTCAGCGCGGTGAAGGCGGCTGTGGAGGCGGCCGAGGCGATGGGTGAGGACAAATGCATCGACAGCTTTGTGCTCGGCAATCCTCACGAGTCCATCTTCCCGGCGATCTACGGGGCGACGCAGGTGGAGGAGGTCAGCGCGCTCGGTATTCTCGAGACGTACGACGCGGCTTCCATCATCGAGGCGGCGGACCAGGCGGCGAAGACGGCCGTCGTGGATCTGATCGAACTGCGCATCGCCAAAGGCATGTGCGGCAAATCCTACATGCTGATCACCGGCGAGGTATCCGCGGTGGAGGCGTCGATCGAGCGCGCGAAGCAGCTGGTCGCGGGCAAGGGTATGTATCTCGATTCGTCCGTGATCGCGCATCCGGACCGCAAGATGATGGATTCGATCCTGTAAAGGAGAGAGGACCATGTTGGCACTGGAACGACGAAATCAGATCCTCGAAAAGCTTCAGAGCGAAAAAAAAGTAGTGGTCAGCGAGCTCAGCCAGCTCTACGACGTCTCGGAGGAGACGATCCGTCGCGACCTCGAAAAACTCGAAAAAGAAGGCTTTGCGACGAAGAGCTACGGCGGCGCGGTGGTGAACGAGACACTTGGGATCGAGCTTCCGTTCAACGTGCGCAAGAACCGCAACGTGTCCGGCAAGCAGAAGATGGCCGAGATCGCGGCGTCGCTGGTGGAGGAGGACGAACACATTTTCCTCGACGCGAGCACGACGGCGGTCTTCGTGGCGAAGGCGCTCAAGGAGTGCAGGAAACGCCTGACCGTGATCACGAATTCAATGGAGATTCTGCTGGAGCTCTCCGACGTCTCGGACTGGAATATCATCTCCACCGGCGGCGTGATGGAGGGGCGTTATCTGGCGTTTCTGGGGTCGCGGACGGACGACGCGATCCGCTCGTACTACGTGGATAAGGTGATCTTCTCCTGCAAGGCGCTCGACGCCGAGAGAGGCATGATGGAATCTCAGGAGCTTCTCGCATCCACGAAGAAGACGATGATGGATTCCGGCAGAAAGAATATTCTTGTCGCGGAGGGCGGCAAGTTTGACAAGGCCGCGTACTCGATGGCGGGAAGCCTGCACGACGTGAACATCGTCGTCACGGACAGGAAACCCGCCGAGCGGTGGCTGCGGCTGTTTGAAGAGATGGGAATCGAGTGCAGATACCCTGAGGACCGGGCGACAGAGGAATAGCCGCTGCGGCGGTCAGAAGACGGGGTCTGAAAGTGAGGAACAGGACATGAAAACTTTCGAAATGAAGACAGTGATCCACTTTGGCGAGAACGCGCTGGACCGGTTGAGAAGCATCCCCTACAAGAAGGCGTTGGTCATCACGGACCCGATCGTGGTGCAGAGCGGCATGATCGAGCTGATCACGGCTCCGCTCGACAAGGCGGGGATCACATACGATATCTTTCAGGATGTTGTGCCGGACGCGCCGGTCGGGAAGATCGCTGAGGGCGTGAAGAAGTTTCTGGAATTTCAGCCGGAGGTGGTCGTCGCGGTGGGCGGCGGCTCGGCAATCGATTCGTCCAAGGCGATCCGCGAGTTCGCGCTGAAGATCAACAATTACGGCAGGGTGGGGCTGATTGCGGTGCCGACGACGAGCGGCACGGGATCGGAGGTCACATCGTTCGCGGTCGTCAACGACACGCACGCGAAAGTGAAGTACCCGCTGGTGTCCGACAGCCTGACGGCGGACGAGGCGATCCTCGACGCGGAGCTCGTGCGCAGCGTGCCGCCCGCGGTGACGGCCGACACCGGCATGGACGTGTTCACGCACGCGCTTGAGTCCTACGTGAGCACCGAACACAACGAATTTTCCTCCGCGCTCGCGGAGAAATCCATAGAGATCTGCGGGGTGTTCCTGCTGCGCGCGTACTTAGACGGCAACGACATGCACGCGCGCCAGAAGATGCACGTCGCGTCCTGCCTCGCGGGACTGTCGTTCAACACGGCTGGTCTTGGCATCACGCATAGCATGGCGCATCAGCTTGGGGCGATGTTCCACATCCCGCACGGGCGCGCGAACGCGATGCTCCTGCCTCATATCGTCGAGTTCAACGCGAACATCAACAAGCACAGCAGGAGCCAGAAGGAATACCTCCCGGCGGTCAAGCGCTACGCGAATATCGCGCACATCCTGGGTCTGAGCAATTACAACAAGGTCATGACTGTGCGCTCCCTCGTGAACTGGATCCAGTTCATGCAGAAGGAGATGAACATTCCGCTGACGATCCAGGAGCTCGGGACGATCCCGCCGGACGCGTACTTCGGGGCGCTCGACAAGATGGCGGATGCGGCGCTGGCGGACACCTGCACCGCGAACAATCCTCGCGTCCCGACGAAGGAGGACATCATAAAAATCTACACGAAACTGTGGGCATTCTGAATCTATCGTTATGCTTCGCCTGAAGTGAGACCGGATTCCGCAAAGCATAGGCGGGCCGGAAGATATAGAAAAGGAAAGGCAGAAAGATGAGAAGATCGAAACGAATCGAGGCGCTGGACGCCCGCGCCGTGAACAAGGACGGATTTATCGACGAATGGCCGGAGATGGGGTTTGTCGCGATGCACAGTCCCTACGACCCGAAGCCTTCCGTGAGCGTGGAGAACGGCGTGATCACAGAGCTCGACGGGAAGAAGCGAGCGGACTTTGATTTTCTGGATCAGTTCATCGCGGACTACGCGATTCGCATCGACCGCGCGCAGCAGTCGATGGCGATGCCGTCGCTCGAGATCGCGCGGAAGATCGTGGACATTCAGACGTCGCGAAAGGAGATCCTCGAGATCATTTCGGGCATCACCCCGGCGAAGATGGTCGAGGTGATCAACTACCTGAACGTCGTCGAGATGATGATGGGCATGCAGAAAATGCGCGCCAGAAAGGTGCCGGGCAACCAGGCCCACATCACGAACCTGAAGGACGATCCGGTCCAGATCGCCGCGGACGCCGCCGAGGGCGCGCTGCGCGGGTTCTCTGAGGAGGAGACGACGACTGGCGTCGCGCGGTACGCGCCGTTCAACGCGATCGCGCTGCTGATCGGTTCCCAGGTGGGGCGCAAGGGCGTGCTGACGCAGTGCGCGGTCGAGGAGGCGACGGAGCTGGAGCTTGGCATCCGCGGTCTGACGACTTACGCCGAGACGCTCTCCGTGTACGGCACCGAGAAGGTCTTCATCGACGGGGACGACACGCCGTACTCCAAGGCGTTTCTGAACGCGGCCTACGCGTCGCGCGGACTGAAGGTGCGTTTCACCTCCGGGGCCGGTTCCGAGGTGCTGATGGGCTCGAGCGAGCGCAAGTCGATGCTCTACCTCGAGTGCCGCTGCCTGTACGTGACGAAGGGCGCGGGCACGCAGGGGATACAGAACGGCTCCGTGAGCTGCGTCGGCGTGGCGGCCGGCGTGCCGGCGGGCATCCGCGAGATCATGGGCGAGAACCTGGTGGCCGCGCTGCTCGGTCTGGAGTGCGCGTCCTCGAACGACCAGAGCTTCTCGAATTCGGACATGAGGCGGACGGCGCGGACGATGCTCCAGTTCATGCCGGGCACGGATTTTATCTTCTCCGGCTACGCGGCGGAGCCGAACTACGACAATATGTTCGCTGGGTCGAATTTCGACGCCGAGGACTTTGACGATTACAACGTGCTGCAGAGAGATATGCAGGTGGACGGCGGACTCCGGCCGGTGACGGAGGAGGAGGTCATCCGCGTGCGGCGCGAGGCGGGTAAGGCGGTGCAGGCCGTGTTCAAGTATCTGGGGCTCACCGAGGTCACGGACGAGCAGGTCGAGGCCGTCACCTACGCGCACGGCAGCAAGGACACGCTGAAGAGGGACGTCGCCTCCGATCTGATGGCGGCCGACGATCTGATGAAGCGCGGGATCACCGGCGTAGACGTCGTGAAGGCGCTCGCCGAGAGCGGTTTCGTGGATCTGGCGGAAAGCATTCTGAATATGCTCAAGCAGCGCGTGATCGGCGACTACATGCACACGGCGGCGATCCTGGACGAGCATTTTCAGGTGATGTCCGGCGTGAACACGCCGAACGACTACATGGGGCCGGGGACCGGTTACCGCGTGACGGGACAGCGCTGGGAGGAGATTAAGGCGATCCCGCACAGGATTGATGTAAATGAATTTTAGGACAGAAAACGGAGCACAGGCGCAGAGACGAAGAGCGGAAGAAGCCTGTGCCGGGACATAGATTTTGGAAGAGATCAGGAGGAACGTCATGGAAGTGAACGAACAACTGATACGCGCAATCACAGAGGCGGTGGTGAGACAGCTCCACGCGGACGGCGCACAGGCAGGCCGAAATTCCGGGATCGGACAGGCGAGCGGCCCGCAGGCGGCAGGTTCTGCGCCGCGCTCCGGTAGCGGTTCCGGGCAGGGTGTCACGCAGAGCCTCGCGGGAAAGACGCGGATGCGCCCGAAGCATTCTTATGAGGGAGCCGAGCGCGCGAAGCAGGGGACGGACCCGAAGGAGGTCGTGATCGGCGTCGGGGCGGCGTTCCAGACCGAGATCAACGCGACGATCGGTGGGATCCCGCTCGACGACGTGCTGCGCAATGTGAAGGCGGGGATCGAGGAGGAAGGCATGACCTCCCGTGTCGTGAAGGTGCTCGACACCTCGGACGTGTGCTTTATGGCGCTGCAGTCGGCGAAGCTCTCCGGATCGGGTATCGGCATCGGCATTCAGTCGAAGGGAACGACAGTCATTCACCAGAAGGACCTGTATCCTTTGACGAATCTGGAGCTGTTTCCGCAGGCGCCGCTGATGGACCTCGAGACTTACCGGAAGATCGGCAAGAACGCCGCGAAGTACGTCAAGGGCGAGAAGGTCACGCCGATCGAGTGCACGAACGACCCGATGGTGCGCGCGAAATACCAGGTAAAGGCCGCGCTGATGCACATCATTGAGACAGAGCAGTTAGACCCGGACAAGGGCATGATCGTATGGGAGGGTGCAAGATGAGCAGATATCCGTTGGGTCTTCACGAGGCGGACACGATCACCTCGAAGACCGGAAAAAAACTTTCCCAGATTACACTGGAAGAAGTCAAACGCGGAAACGTGACGTCCGAGGACATCAAGATCTCCACGGAGATGCTGAAGAGGCAGGGACAGGTGGCCGCGGAGGCGGACAATCCGCAGATGGCCGCGAACTTTGAGCGCGCGTCCGAGCTGGTGGACGTGCCGGACGCGGTGATCCTGGACATGTACAACAAGCTACGCCCGAACCGCTCCACGAAGCGGGAGCTGGCGGAGATGGCGCGCGAGCTGCTGGAGAAGTACCATGCGCCGCACTGCGCGAAGCTGGTGCTCGAGGCGGCTGAGATCTACGAGAAAAGGGGAATCCTTCTTTGAAACTGGTTGCAGGCGTTGACATCGGAAACTCCACAACTGAAGTGTGCATCGGGGGCATCGGGGACGACGGAGCGTTTCGTTTCCTGAGCAGTGCCTCCCGCATGACGACCGGGACAAAGGGTACGCTGCCGAATGTTCTGGGCGTGAAGGCCGCGCTCGAGGAGGCGTTGGATGAGATCCGGCAGCCGCTCTCGGCGCTAGATTTAGTGCGCTTGAACGAGGCCGCTCCGGTCATCGGCGACACGGCAATGGAGACGATCACCGAGACGATCATCACGGAATCCTCGATGATCGGACACAACCCCTCGACGCCGGCCGGAGCAGGCGAGGCAGTCGGGGAGCTTTTGCTGCTCGAAAACATCTGGAAGGGCAAGCCGGGTGTGCCGTACATCGTGGCGGTCGCGAACAAATTCTCCTACGAGGAGGCTGCCGCGCGTCTGAATCAGCACATCCCGGAGCTCGATATCCGCGGCCTGATTCTGCAGGCCGACGAGGCGGTGCTCGTGGAGAACCGTCTGAACAAAAAAATGCCGATCGTGGATGAGGTGCGCCACATCAGCAAGGTGCCGGAGGGCAAGCTGGCGGCGATCGAGGTAGCCCTGCCGGGGACGTCAATCCGCATGCTGTCGAACCCCTATGGGATCGCGACGCTGCTCGGACTGGACGCCGACGAGACGAAGGCGGTGACGCCGATCGCGAAGAGCCTGATCGGCAAGCGCAGCGCGGTCGTCATACGGACGCCGCACGGTAACATTCGGGAGAACGTCCTGCCGGCCGGACATATCACGTTCCACGGACAGCAGGAAAAGCGCGTCGACATCGACGCAGGGGCGGAGCAGATCATGGAGACGCTCGCGCAGGCGGGCGAGATCCGCGACATTGACGGAGAGACGAACACAAACGTGGGAAACATGCTCACACGCATCAAGAGCAGTATGGCGGATGTGTCGAAGGAGCAGCACGATAAGATACAGATTACCGATATTTTGGCGGTCGACACGCTGGCACCGGTGGAGATCTCCGGATCGCTGGCGGGGGAGACCTGCATGGAGAAGGCGGTCGGCATCGCCGCGATGGTGAAGACGCAGCAGCTCCCGATGAGGGAGATCGCAGCGCGGCTCGAGCGGGAGCTCGGGGTGAAGGCAGTCGTGGCGGGAGTCGAGGCCGTGATGGCTTCCCTGGGCGCGATGACGACGCCCGGCACCAGACTTCCGCTCGCGATGCTCGACATGGGCGGCGGTTCGACGGACGCGGCGCTTCTGCAGGCGGACGGCAGCGTGCGCACGACGCACCAGGCCGGCGCGGGAGAGCTCGTCTCGATGCTGATTCAGACGGAACTGGGGCTCGGCAGCCGGACGGCCGCGGAGCAGATCAAGAAATATCCGATGGGCAAGGTGGAGAGCCTGTTCCACATGCGCCTGGAGAACGGCGCGATGCAGTTCTTCGAGGAATCCATCGATCCGCGATATTACGGGCATGTGGTGCTCCTCGCGCCGGGCGAGATGCTCAAGGTCGAGGAGGACATCCCGATGGAGAAGATACTGGAGGTCCGCCGCGAGGCAAAGCAGAAGGTGTTCGTGACGAACGCGCTGCGCGCGCTGCGCGAGGTGGCGCCGGACCACGACCTGCGCAGGATCCCGAACGTGGTGCTGGTCGGCGGTTCCGCCGAGGACTTCGAGATCCCGGAGATGCTGACGCAGGCGCTCGCCGAGTACCGTATCGTCTGTGGCCGCGGCAACATCCGCGGCGTGTGCGGCCCGCGAAACGCGGTGGCAACGGGATTGCTGCTGTCGGGAATAGGAGAAGATTCGTATGGTCGTCAATAAACCAACCATTATGATCTATGTGCGTGAGCCGGACGAGGATCTCCTGCGGGAGGTCTGCGCGGGGATCGAGGAGGAGGGCGTGCTCTATCAGGTGCAGGCGCACGAGGGTGACCTCGACAGTCTCGCTTACGAGGCCGCGAAGGAGTCGATGCTCGGCTCCGGAATCGGGATTCACGGCGCGCGGCTGGCGATGCAGATGCAGAGACTTCCGCGCGGGAAGAACGTGTTCGAGCTGGACGCGCCGTCGTTCGGGCAGTGCCGGAACCTCGGGGCGAACAGCGCGCGGGCGGTGAAGAAATTGCCGTTTAAGGAGATTTCACTATGAACATTTACACCAAAGGCGGAGACAAGGGGATCACGAACCTGATCCACACGAAAAATGTGTCCAAGTCGGACGACCGCATCCAGCTGGTCGGGAGCATTGACGAGCTGACGAGCCATCTCGGACTGGTGAAGACGCTGCTTCGGGAGCAGAAGAGCGGCGCAGCGGGCGCGGGGAGTAGGACGGCGGACGGAGCCGCGGCGCAGGCGAAGCGCGCGCTCGAGCTGTTCGAGGAGATCCAGCAGACGCTGATCACGGTGATGGCGGGCGTCGCGGATCCGTACAATAAAGACTATAAAATCGGCGACGAGAAGACAGAGACGCTGGAGGCGGAGATCGATCGGCTGGAGGCGCTGTTCGAGCGTCCGAAGCGCTTTATCCTGCCGGGACAGAACCGTCTGTCGGCGGAGATCGACATTGCGCGGACGGTGGCGAGAAGGGCGGAGCGCGCGCTCGCGAGCGTCAGCGTGAAGTTCGGTTCGGACAACGGGACGAAGAAATACATGAACCGCCTGGCGGACTACCTTTACGTGCTCGCGCGATACGAGGATGCGAAGGAGTCCGGGGATGTCAGACCGGGGACAGACGATCTGACGATTTCAGAGAAGCAGATGAATGAAGTCGCTGAAAGACAGCATACGTCCGGAGAAGGCGGAACAGTCGGCGCTGTCTGGACAGATAGAGGAGAAACAGCGATGAGCGGAAACGAGAATCAGCAGATCAGCGAGGTCGTACAGGAGGTGATCCGGCGCGTGAGCGCTTCGGATAAGATCACTCTTAAGCAGGCGAAACGGCTGATCGAAGAGATAGAGAAGGAAGCGCAGCGCCGCGGCAAGCAGGCGGTGATCGCGGTCTGCACGCCGGATGGAAATCCGGTCGCGGTGCACGTGATGGACGGGGCGTTCCTCGTGAGCTTCGACGTGGCGGTCAAGAAGGCCTACACCTCCGTGGCGGTCAAGATGTCGACGATGGAGCTGAATGCGTTGGCGCAGCCGGGTGGGACGTTCTACGGCCTCGATAAGATGGAGGGCGGCAACATCATCATCTTCGGCGGCGGCGTGCCGATCAAAGTCGGCGACGCGATCATTGGAGGACTGGGCGTCAGCGGTGGTACGGGCGAGGAGGACCACTCGCTCGCGATGTATGGCCTGTCGAAGTTGGCGGAGATCCTTTGACTGATACTTTTTTGCGCAGCAGGTCGGATCAATCATATCTGAGAAAACAGCAGGGATATTTTTGCGAAAGATGCTCGATACCGGGCTTCGGGAAGTAATTCATTTCACATTACTATACGTAAAGGAGGATTTGCAATGGCTACATATCATCTGGCGGTGGACATCGGCGCTTCGAGCGGTCGTCTGATCCTGGGGTATCTTGAGAACGGAAAGATGGAGCTCGAGGAAGTCTGGCGCTTCGAGAACGGCATGGTGAAGAAGGACGGAGAGCTCTGCTGGGAGTTCGACCGGCTCTACAAGGAGATCATCGCGGGACTCAAAAAGTGTAAGGAGATCGGCAAGATCCCGGTGAGCATGGGGGTCGACACCTGGGGCGTGGACTTTGTGCTGCTCGATGCGGATGACAAGGTGCTCGGCAACACGGTTGGCTACCGCGACCACCGCACGGACGGCATGGACGAGGAGGTCTACAAGATCATCCCGCACAAGGATCTGTACGCGCGCACCGGCATCCAGAAGGCAATCTTCAACACGGTCTATCAGCTCATGGCGGTGAAGAAAAAGCATCCGGAGTATCTGGAGCAGGCGGAGACGCTTCTGCATGTGCCGGATTATTTCCATTATCTGCTGACGGGGAAGAAGACCTGCGAGTACACCGAGGCGACGACGGGACAGCTCGTGAGCCCCACGACGAAGGAATGGGATTATGAACTGATCGACATGCTCGGCTATCCGCGCAGGATCTTCCAGAAGCTCATCATGCCGGGAACGGTGATTGGCGGCCTGAGCGAGGAAGTGAAGAACGAAGTTGGTTTCGACCTGAAGGTGGTCGCCCCGGCAACGCACGACACGGGTTCCGCGGTGCTCGCGGTCCCGGCGAACGACGACGACTTTATCTATATCAGCTCTGGGACATGGTCGCTGATGGGGCTGGAGCGCCCGACTGCCGACTGCTCGATGGAGAGCTTCGCGCGCAACCTCACGAACGAGGGCGGCTACGCGGGACGCTTCCGCTATCTGAAGAACATTATGGGTCTTTGGATGATCCAGTCCGTGCGCCACGAGTTTGACGACAAGTACGGCTTCGGAGAGATCTGCGAGATGGCGGAGCAGGCGAAAGATTTCCCGTCGCGGGTGGATGCGAACGACGATTGCTTCCTGTCGCCGGACAATATGACCGAGGCGGTGAAGGATTTCTGCCGCAGGACGGATCAGCAGGTGCCGGAGACGTTGGGCGAGCTGGCGACCGTAATCTACACGAGCCTTGCGGAGTGCTACGCGAAGACTGCGAAGGAGCTCGAGGAGATGACCGGACGGACGTACAGTCGTATCCATGTCGTGGGCGGCGGTTCCAACGCGGGCTACTTAAACGAGCTGACCGCGAAGGCGACCGGCAAGGAGGTTCACGCGGGTCCGGGCGAGGCGACCGCGATCGGCAACATCACGGCGCAGATGCTCGAGGCGGGCGAGTTCAAGTCCGTCGAGGAGGCGCGCACGACGATCCATGAGTCGTTTGATGTGAAGATCTACGCCGCAAATTGAGGCATTCGGATATTCTGCGATTTTCTACGGGAGAGTCGCCGCATGAAGATGCGGTGGCTCTCTTTTTTTGATGCATATTTCTGCGGGACTTCTCATATACATGAAATAGCGTCTTTATTAGAGAACAATTGCAGACGACGCAGAATCGCGGGAGGCGGCGTATGAGGAGGACAAGCGGGTTCCAGAAGCTTCTTTATCTGATCATGCTGGTGCTGGGAATCTATATCCTGTATAAGGCTGGCCGCATCTTTCTGGAAAGTCAGGCGGCGCGGCAGGCGTTGGATTCCGGGGAAGTTCAGAGAAACCTGGAAGACGCGGCGATGCGCACTTACGCGCCGGGCTTTGCGGCGAGCGTGGAGGATCGCGGTATGCCAAACTGGATCGCGAAATGGATGCGGCAGGTCGTGCCGGTCTACAGCTATCTGGCGGAGGAGACAGAGGGAGAGAGCGCACAGGAGACAGAGACGATCTCACAGGCGGAAGGACAGCCAGGGGAGACGGAGAAGCCTGTGCAGGAAGAAACGCAGGCGGGGCAGGACTCTCAGCGCGTGACAAAGCGGCAGGAAGTCACGACGCCCGGGGCGGAGACGCAGCCGACAGCCTCCCATGCGGTCGTTTCCGAACAGCTTCTGACACAGCTGGAGGATTTCGACTATCTGCTGTCCCACTATTTTACGGTGGACGAGGGGACGATGGCAGACGAGGAGCTTTTGGATGTCGACGTTCTGCTGCAGAAAGATCTGAGGCTGGCGCAGGATCCGTCCGTGCCTCAGATTCTGATCTATCACACACATTCGCAGGAAGCGTTTGCGGATTCGCGGGAGGGGGAGACTGGCGATACGATCGTCGGTATGGGAGAGTTGCTTGCGGAGGAGCTGCGGAATACATACGGCTATAACGTGATCCATGACACGGGCGTCTATGATCTGGTGGACGGCGTGCTGGACCGCAGCGCAGCGTACGACTACGCGCGCGAGGCAATCGAGAAGATTCTGGAAGAACACCCTACGATCGAGGTCATCGTCGATCTGCACCGAGACGGGGTGGAGGGAGAGAAGTTTGTGACGGAGATTGACGGACAGCCGGCCTCCCGCATCATGTTTTTCAACGGCATTTCGCGGGACAGTGCGGATCGGCCGCTGTCTTGGCTGGAGAATCCTTACACGCAGGACAACCTTGCATTCTCCTTGCAGCTACAGCTTGCGGCCGAAGAACTGTATCCCGGATTTACGCGGAACATCTACTTGAAAGCGGAGCGCTTTAACCTGCATCTGCAGCCGCGCTCCCTGCTGGTGGAGGCAGGCACACAGATGAACACCGTGGAGGAGGAGCAAAACGCGATGGCTCCGCTGGCGGATCTTCTGCACCGGGTACTAAGCGGAGCGTAAAATTATTATTCACCGATTGAATTTCGATACAGCACTTCCTGCCCGCCCGCGTCCGTGATGCTCATGCGCGCGAAGAATTCCTCCGTCAGCGCGTCGATCTCTTCACGGGTGTCGCCTGTGATGTAGTAGCGGGCGACGTAAGGGTTCGGGCCGTGTTGGATGATCTCCTCGCCGGAGCGGTAGAACAGCCAGGTTTTCGCGACGCCGGGCAGGCACGACAGCGCTTCGGCGGTCTCCTGATGCACGACGCGCATGCCGGGTTTTCCGTGAAAATACAGAACGGCGCTTGTCTTTGAAAAGCGCGGCGAGTAGTCCGCGAACAACCGCTCCACAGCCGCTTCATTGTAGACATAGTCGAGCAGCAGATGTTCGAAATTCAGCCCGCCGGCGTACTCCACGAGCTCGTGTTCATAGCCGAAAAAACGCCCGGCCACCTCGCAGACGGACACGCCGGTCTCCGGCTTCCAAAAAAACTGCATGGACAGCGGGCCTTCTTTTTGCCCGAGGTGATCGGCAATGCGCTGCAGGACGTCTTTTGTCTCATCGATCACGCGGTCGAGGCGTTTGGAAGGGTAGACGTTGCGTGAGCTGATCGGGATCTGGTGGTCGCCGATTGGTGTCTTTTCGCGGTCGGCGATGCTGATGACCTGCACTTTGCCGTGCAGCACCCAGGTCATCATATTGAACTCAAAGCCGTCGTGGTATTCCTCCACGAGGATTTTTTTGATGTCAGAGGTGGCGCAGGTGTGGTCGAAGTGGCTGCGCACTTCCTCGACGGAATCCAATACCTCGACGCCGCGCGAGCCGTACTTGTCCACGGGCTTCACGACGACCGGGAAGGCGAGCCCGGCGAGTTCCTTATCGGAAAAATCCTTCGCGACGTAGCGGTACGCCGGCGTATGTATGCCGAGTTCGGTCAGCATGTCTTTCATACGAACCTTGTCCCGGTAATACGGAAGCTGCCGGGTGTTGAAATAACATTTCAGCCCGGCCTTTTCTGCGATCTTCACCATACACTCAAACAGATAATCCGAAAATGAGGTGATGATCCCGTCTGCCTCTTCCGCGCGGCACATGGCCGCGATGGCGTCCGCATCGCCGACGTCGATGTCGTACGCTTTGTCTGCGAAGGATTTCCCTATGCTGCCCGGATAGCCGTCGCAGACGATCGTGTAGTAACCGCGCTTTTTCGCGAGTTTGATCAGTTGTACAAATTCCCCGAGGGACCCCAGGACCACAAGTCTGTGCATATGTATTCTCCAGTTTTTTGTTTACTGTACTCTGTATCGGCGTTTTATCCGGCGGTCGGCGTGCAGGCGCTCTCCAGCTCTCCGGCGGATTCCCGCAAAACGCGCGCGACGGTCTCCATGTCCGCCGGTGCGTAGCGCTGGTCGCAGGGCAGCGGCAGGATATTCGCTGCGTAATCGTATTCCAAGGAATCCTCCGGCATCTGCTTCAGCACGTTGTTCCAGTAGGTCGGGACGTAGATCTTCTGTTTTGCCATCTGTCTGCGCAGCCGCATCCCGTCCCTGTGGTAGAACGGATACACGAACGGTCCCGCCGGCATATGGATCGGCAGGGGGTTGTCCGCGCCGAGCAGCGCATCGAGCGCCCGGTAATTTTCCTCTCTTGCGGCGCGCGCCCGCTCATAATCGATGCCGTGCAGCAGGTTCTCTGTGAGCGGAGACATCTGCTTGACCAGTTCGTGGTCAAGCGCGTGCGCGTTGTCCAGCATAGTCTGATAGTGGGTGGAAGCGTCCGCTTCAAAGCGTCCGAGGATATGCCCCATGCGTCCCCCGGATAAGTCCTGCTCCAGATGCTTTGGATCGATCGCCGGGGTCAGGCTTCCCATCGACACATAGGCGCCGTCGCAAAGCCCGAAGAACTTGCGCAGCGAGTAGAGCGTCGGGATCTGTCCGACCGGCGGCTGGAAAAAGGCGTGCGTGTTGTCCAGGATCACCGGACCGTATTTGCAGCGCATAGAGAGGATCTGCTCCTGCGTCAACTGCCCGTAGAAATTCACGATGCAGGTATATTCTCCGGGCTGCGGAGCGAGATCCGATCCGGGGAGAAAATCCCGCCCGATCGAGTAGTATTTGAGCTGATAGCCTGCGCGCGTACAGCTGTCCAGAACCGCCTCACACAGAAAACGCGGCACCCACAGCGTGTGGGCGCCTGCAGCTTTCATGAGATAGAGCAGGGCGGTCCGGCCGAGATTCAGCTTTACCATATCGTCATAGTATTCCGGGCCGGAGAAACGCTCCAGCTCCAGATATCCGCCGATTTCTTTCATAAGTCCTCCCTATATAAGCGTTCAGAGCGTTCTGTTCATACGGTTCCGCGCATTGCCGCGGATATGTGTAGCTTACAATTTTTTTTGACGCTCTATGTAGTTCGGCATCTTGCGCGCTTCGTCGAGGATGTGCATCAGATATTCGCCGATGATGCCGATCGCGAGTAGCATGAGGCCGTTGCTTGCAAGGATGATCAGGATCGTGGAGGTCCAGCCTTCCACGGACATTCCGTACAGGAAATAGCGTATCAGAAAATAGATCGCTAGGAACACGCTGGCAAGGAAGCTCAGGATCCCGATGTTGCGCACCAGAACGAGCGGGAACGCGGAGTTGCTTGTGATATCGTAGAACAGATCTTTCACCAGCCGCGTAAACGTGTAGCCGCTGTGACCGTATTTGCGGGCGTCATGGTGCACCGGCACGTTGATGATGCGGTTCGAGGTCTGCACCAGCAGGTTCCCAATCTGGGGCTTCCGCACGGTCATCTGCACGATCGCGTCCACGATGAAGCGGCGCATCAGACGGAAGCTGGTGATCTCCAGGTCGCGCGGCTTTCCGAGCATTTTGGAGGTCGCGTAGACCGAGACCCAGGTGCCGATTTTACGGACGAGATTGTGCTTGCGGCCTTCGTATTTGGCGATGATAACGTCCACGTCGTCGCGTTCGTTTATCACCTTCGCGAGCTTCGGGATCTCCTCGGGCGGATGCTGCAGGTCGTCGTCCATCGTGATGATGAAGTCCCCGTTCACATAGTGGAAACCACACAGAAGCGCGGGATGCTGCCCGAAATTCCTTGCCTGCTGGATGATCTTCACCCGCGGGTCACGCTCATGCAGCTTCTCCATGACGTCCCAAGAGTGATCCCTGGATCCGTCGTCCACCAGGATCAGCTCAAAATCTTCGTGCATGATCTCCTCGAAGACCGCGCGAAGGCGCGTGTACAATTCCTCCAATGTGAGCTCCGAATTGTAGACCGGAACCACCACAGAATATAAACTCATGGATTTCCTCCTAAGTAATGATCTTCGACTTTCAATCTTTAACTTTCACAGTATAGCATATCTTGCACCATTTGTAAAAGAATGTTATAATCGTTTCCATGGAAAAAATGAAGAATTATATGCTGTTGCATCTGAATATTCTGTTGTTTTCGTTTACAGGCGTGTTTTCCAAGGCGGCTTCCGTACAGTTCAATCGGCACGGGCTCAAGGGAATCCTCCTGTATGTTTTTGTGGCGCTGATGTTCCTGAACTGTCTGATCTACGCGGTCATCTGGCAGAAGGTGATCAAGCGCTTCCAGCTCAACGTCGCGTATGCGAACAAGACCGTGTACCTGATCTGGTCGCAGATCTGGGCGGTCGTCATCTTTCACGAAAATCTCTCCGTGCGCAACATCATAGGGCTTTTTGTGGTGTTCGTGGGAGTTATGGTGGTGCAGCATTATGATTGAACTATATTTCGGTTTGATGTTTGCCGGGACTTTTTTCACGGCAGTTTCCCAGGTACTGTTAAAGCAGAGCGCGAATAAGCAGTGGGAAAACCCGATCCGGGAATACCTGAACTGGCGGGTGCTGTTGTCGTACTTTATTTTCTTCTGTGTGCTGTTGGTGAACACCTACGCGTTCACGAAAGTGGAGATGAAGTACGGCACAGTGATCGACGCGTTCAGCTACGTGTTCGTGATGCTTCTGTCCTATGTGATCCTGAAAGAGAAGTTCACGAAAGGGCGGGTCATCGGGAACCTGATCATCATCGCGGGAATTTTGATATATACGTCATAAAAATCCATCCCGGAGGGATCTGAGTTACGGGGCGCTGTGCGCCGGTGGCGCACGTTAAGCGCCGACCGAAACGAAGTGAAGACGCCCTGTGGGTATACGTCATAAACAGGAGGAGTACAGGTGGCTTTCAGTCAGGATAAGATCAGAAATTTTTGTATCATCGCGCACATCGACCACGGTAAGTCGACGCTGGCGGATCGCATCATCGAGATGACAGGACTTTTGACGAGCCGCGAGATGCAGAACCAGGTGCTCGACAACATGGACCTGGAGCGTGAGCGCGGCATCACGATCAAGTCGCAGGCGGTGCGGCTGATCTACAAGGCGGACGACGGCGAGGAGTACATCTTCAACCTGATCGACACGCCGGGACATGTGGATTTCAACTACGAGGTGTCCAGAAGCCTGGCGGCTTGCGACGGGGCGGTGCTCGTCGTGGACGCGGCGCAGGGCATCGAGGCGCAGACGCTCGCGAACGTCTATCTGGCGCTCGACCACGATCTGGACGTTATGCCGGTCATCAACAAGATCGACCTGCCGAGCGCGGACCCGGAGCGTGTGGTTCACGAGATCGAGGACGTCATCGGCATCGAGGCGGAGGACGCCCCGCGGATATCCGCGAAGACCGGACAGAACGTCGAGGAGGTGCTGCGCCAGATCGTTGCGAAGATCCCGGCGCCCAAGGGCGACCCGGACGCGCCGCTGCAGGCGCTGATCTTCGACTCGGTCTACGATTCCTACAAGGGCGTGATCATCTTCGTGCGCATCATGCACGGCACGGTCAGAAAAGGTACGCCGATCCGCATGATGGCGACGGGCGCGCAGGCCGAGGTCGTCGAGGCGGGTTACTTCGGCGCGGGGCAGTTCATCCCCTGCGAGGAGCTGAGCGCGGGCATGGTCGGCTATCTGACCGCCAGCCTCAAAAATGTGAAGGACACGCGCGTCGGCGACACGGTGACGAACGCGGAGAATCCCTGCGCAGAGCCTCTGCCGGGTTACAAGAAGGTAAACCCGATGGTGTTCTGCGGCATGTATCCGGCGGACGGGGCGAAGTACCCGGATCTGCGGGACGCGCTGGAGAAGCTGCAGCTCAACGACGCCTCCCTGCAGTTTGAGCCGGAGACCTCCGTGGCGCTGGGCTTCGGTTTCCGCTGCGGATTTCTTGGGCTGCTGCATCTGGAGATCATCCAGGAGCGCCTGGAGCGAGAGTACAACCTAGATCTTGTGACGACGGCGCCGAGCGTAATCTATAAGGTACACAAGACGAACGGCGAGGTCGTCGATCTGACGAACCCGACGAACCTGCCGGATCCATCTGAGATCGAGTACATGGAGGAGCCGGTCGTGGCGGCCGAGATCATGGTGACGACCGAGTACATCGGCCCGATCATGGAGCTCTGCCAGGAACGCCGCGGCATGTACGAGGGCATGGAGTACATCGAAGAGACGAGGGCGCTTCTGAAGTACACGCTGCCGCTCAACGAGATCATCTACGATTTCTTCGACGCGCTGAAATCGCGCTCACGCGGGTACGCCTCCTTCGATTACGATATGAAGGGTTACATGCGCTCCGAGCTTGTGAAGCTTGACATTCTGGTAAACCACGAGGAGGTCGACGCGCTCTCCTTCATCGTGCACGGCGAGACGGCCTACGAGAGAGGGCGGAAGATGTGCGAGAAGCTGAAGCAGGAGATCCCGCGCCAGCTCTTCGAGATCCCGATCCAGGCGGCGATCGGCAGCAAGATCATCGCCAGGGAGACCGTCAAGGCGATGCGCAAGGACGTGCTTGCGAAGTGCTATGGCGGCGACATCACGCGGAAGAAGAAGCTGCTTGAAAAGCAGAAGGAAGGCAAGAAGCGCATGCGCCAGGTGGGCAACGTAGAGATCCCGCAGAAGGCGTTCATGAGCGTGCTGAAGCTGGACGACAAATAAGACTGACAAGACTGTTAAGACAAGACAGAGGCTGTCGCGAAGGGTACTCAGGCGTATGTTTCGCGACAGTTTTTTGCTCACTTAAAATAAGATTTTCGATGAAATTAGTCGCAGAGCCTTCTTTTGTGCACAATGCACATAAATAGGTGCGGAAATCGACAAAACAGGGCAAAATAAAAATAATTTAAGTTAAAGCTACTGAAAACTTAAAATTTAATCTGATTTTGTTGACTGAATAAAGCAATAATGCTATATTAAATAATATCAAGTTTAATTAAAAAATGAATGGAGGTACCACTATGAAACTGAAAAAGTTGTTGGCGTTGGGCCTGGCTGCGACGATGGTTCTCTCTCTTCCGGTGGCAGTGTCTGCCGATGAGGGCGGCGTACCGGGATATCTGGACATCACGCTGGGCGAGGACTACACGGATCTGACCGCTACGATCAAGTTCCTGCACTGCAGGACCGACCGTGAGGAAGACGGCACGATCGCAGATCTGGTTGCGAAATTCAACGAGACATATCCGAACATCTCTGTCGAGACCGAGGGCGTCACGGACTACGCGGAAGATTCCCTGCTTCGTCTGTCCACGGGCGACTGGGGCGACATCATGCTGATCCCGGCGATCGACACGAAAGAGCTGAGTACATACTTCCAGCCGTACGGCGATCTGGAAGCGCTGGACGCGGAGCTGAACTTCATGAACGCATGGTCCTATGACGGCGTTTGCTACGGCGTTCCGATGTGGGGCAACGCGCAGGGCGTCGTCTACAACAAGGCAGTGTTCGAGCAGGCCGGCATCACCGAGCTTCCGAAGACTCCGGACGAGTTCATCGCGGATCTGCAGCTGATCAAGGACAACACGGATGCGATCCCGCTTTACACGAACTACGCGGCAGGCTGGACGATGGGCGCATGGGACGCTTACATGGGCGTGGTCGCAGAGGGCGACGATACCTTCATGAACCAGAAGTTCGCGCACATGGCGAATCCGTTTGAGGACCACGGCGACGGCACGGGCGCGTACGCTTTGTACAAGATCCTCTACGACGCGGTTGCGAACGGCCTCATCGAGGACGACTACACCACGACCGACTGGGAAGGCTGCAAGGGCATGATCAACAACGGCGAGATCGGCTGCATGGTTCTCGGCTCCTGGGCGTTCTCTCAGATGGTAGAGGCGGGCGACCACGGCGACGACATCGGCTACATGCCGTTCCCGATCACGGTTGACGGCACGCAGTACGTGGTAGCTGGCGGCGACTACAACTACGGCATCAATGTAAACGCGAGCGACGAGAACAAGACCGCATCGATGGTCTTCGTGAAATGGCTCATCGAGGAGTCCGGCTGGAACGTATCTGAGGGCTGCTACGCGACCTCCAAGAACGGAGAGAATCCGAGCATGTACTCCGCATTCGATACCTGCACGATGCTTTCCGATCAGCCGGCGCTTCCGGGCGAGGAAGACCTGCTTGGCGAGATGAACGCAGAGTCCGAGCTTTCCTTCAACGCAGGCGGCGACGCGAAGGTTCAGAGAATCGTAGAGTCCGCGTTTACGGGCAGCGAGAGCTTTGACGACATCATGGCAGACTGGACGACCGCATGGAACGACGCACAGGAGAGCCTTGGCGTTGAAGTGACCGAGTAAAATCTGCATACGCGGCAACGCGGCAAAATTTGACGGAGGGGCTGGAGTAGATTCAGCCCCTTTGTTTATAGAAAGAGGGGGACCCGATGAACACAAAAGCAGTGAAAAAGAGGCGGCCGTTCAATGTGTGGATCAAAAGCAGGGACGGACAGAAGGTCCTGGTGATGCTCTCATTTATGATCATCCCGCTTTTGTTGCTGTTTGTCTTTACCTATCTTCCGTTCGGGGAGATGTTCGGCTTCAGTTTTTACAAGATGAAATACACCGGCACGCGAAAGTTCGTGGGCTGGGACAATTACCTGAAGGTATTCCAGCGCAAGGACTGCTTCGGAGCGCTGAAGCTCAGCCTTTACTACATGCTCGGCTCGATCATACAGCTCGTGCTCGCGCTGTACCTCGCGACTGTCCTGAGCTTCAAGGTAAAGTGCGGAAAACTGTTTAAGGGATTCATGTTCTTCCCGTATCTGATCAACGGTATCGCCATCGGCTTTATCTTTAAGTTTTTCTATACCAGAGGGTTCGTGTTCGACACCGTGCTTCAGTGGTGCGGCTTCAAGCTGGATAGCCTGCCCTACTGGCTGCGCGACCAGAGGATCAACAACTTCTCCCTGGTGGGGACGTCCATCTGGCGCTATTTCGGACAGAACATGGTGCTCTTCATCGGTGCGATCATGTCGGTGGACTCCAGCCTGTACGAGTCGGCGATGCTGGACGGGGCGAACAAGTTCCAGCAGTTTATCTATATTATCCTTCCGAGCATACGAACGATCGTCATGCTGAACGTGATCCTGTCGATCACCGGTTCCCTGAGCGCTTTTGAGCCGCCGTACGTCATCACGAGCGGCGCGAACGGGACGGGCACCTACTTTGTGGTCATGCATAACATCGCACACACGCAGCAGAAGGTAGGCCTTGCATCCGCAATGGCGATCATACTGCTAATCATTATCATTATCGCGACGATACTGCAGAAGCTCTTCTTCAAGTATGTGTTCCGCGACGCGGAGGACGACGATCCGAAGGCAGGCATCCGGAGAGACAAGAAACTTGCCAGGCTGGCGAAGAGAAGCGCCAGGGCAGCGGAAGGACGGTGATGGGATATGAGGACATTGGATTATGCAAAAAGAGGGATCCTGGCTTTTCTGAAATACGCGTCGCTGGTGTTTTTCGCGTTCGTCGCGGTGATCCCGGTCGTGTCCTGCGTGATCACGGCCTTCAAGACCGAGACAGAGTATCAGCAGACGAACGTGATGACGCTCCCGCAGAACTGGCTGAACTTTGACAACTTTATCCAGGCGTTCCAGAGAGCGAACATGGCCAGGGCGTTTTTCAACTCCACGCTCATCCTGATCTGTGTGCTGATCGGTTCCGTGTTCATCGGCACGCAGCTTGCCTATGTGCTGAACCGCTTCAAGTTCCCGGGGAATAACCTGATCCGCAATCTGTTCCTGTTCGCGTCGCTGCTTCCGGGCGTCGCCATGCAGGTATCCCTGTATGAGATCATGTACAATCTGGGCTTTATCAATTCGCTGATCGGATATATGATCATCATGTGCGGGACGGACGTCATATCGATCTATATCTATATACAGTTTTTCGAGAACATCGATATCGCCCTGGATGAATCGGCGATCATGGACGGCGCGAACTATTTCACGATCTTTTACAAGATCCATCTGCCGCTGCTGAAACCGGCGATTGTGACTTCCTGTATCCTGAAGGGCGTCGGCACCTACAATGAATACTACATGGCGAACCTGTATCTGCAGGATAAGAAGCTGTATCCGACGGTGGCGACTTCGCTGTACACCTTCGTCGGGCCTCTGGGTAGCCAGTACAATCTGATCTGCGCGGGCGTGATTATTTCCCTGCTCCCGGCGCTGATATTGTTCATTTTGTGCCAGGATCAGATCTACAGCGGACTGACGGCAGGCGCCGTGAAGGGCTGAGTATATCATATTGCTCCGGCCGGTTCATACATCGGCCGGACAGGAAGAATGTGAATCATTGTGATTGGTACGATTCTTGAAAAATGCGATCATAGATGAAAAAGTATTTTGGAGGCATGGTATGTTTGTTCAGGAAGTAAAAGAGCATTTGACGGGGAAGATCATTCCGTTCTGGAAGGGCATGCGGGACGACGAAAACGGCGGATATTACGGCTATATGGGGTACGATCTGAAGATCGATCCGAAAGCCGTCAAGGGCTGTATCTTAAACAGCAGGATCCTGTGGTTTTTCTCCAACGCGGCGCTGCTTTTGAACGACGCTTCGCTGAAGGATGAGGCGGATCACGCGTACGCTTTTCTGCGCGATTACTTTGTAGATCGGGAAAACGGCGGCGTGTACTGGTCGGTCACCTACGACGGGAAAGTGGAAGAAGGAATGAAGCACACCTACTGTCAGGCATTCGCTATCTACGGGCTCTCCTCGTACTACAGACTGACGAAAAACGAGGAAGCCCTGCAACTGGCAAAGCGGCTGTTTGCGGTGATCGAGGACAAATGCAAGGATTCCTTCGGCTATCTGGAGGCGTTCTCACAGGATTTCCGTCCGGTGGACAATGAGAAGCTTTCCGAGAACGGCGTGATGGCGGAGAAGACGATGAACACGCTTCTGCATGTATTCGAGGCATACACGGAGCTCTACGATGTCTCACACGACGAGGCGGTCGGGGAGCAGCTGCGCTACATGCTGCGCCTGTTTGCCGACCGGGTCTACAACCCGTCGAAGCGCCGTCTGGAGGTGTTCTTCGACAAGGAGTGGAATACGCTGATCGACCTTCACTCCTTCGGACACGACATTGAGTCGGCCTGGCTGATCGACCGTGGCTGCGACGTGCTGGGCGACGAGGCGCTTTCCGAGGAGATGCGGAAGATTACGAGGACGCTGACGGAGTGCGTCTACGAGGAGGCCTACCGCAGCCATTCGCTCGCGAATGAGTGTGAGCGCGGCAAAGTCGATACCACCCGCGTCTGGTGGGTGCAGGCGGAGGCGATCGTCGGATTTACGAACGCGTGGCAGCAGGATCCGTCCAGGCTGAAGTATATGCAGGCGGCCGAGGATATCTGGGGATTCGTGAAGGATCATCTTGTGGACAAGAGAGAGGGCTCCGAGTGGTTCCGTGACCTGAAGGAAAACGGGGAGATCACGGAGGAGGAAGCAATCGTGGATCCGTGGAAGTGCCCGTACCACAACGGGCGGATGTGCATGGAGATCATCAAAAGATTGTCGAGGTAGAGGATATGTTGATAAAACCAGATCATAAATATCTGCAGTATAGCGGCAGGATCGATGACACGGATCCGAACGCGTATATGTTCATCTGGCCGGCGACGCTGGTGACCGTCCGCTTCCGGGGCAGTGGGATCAGCGCGTACTTGGAAAACCACAGACAGTACTGGGGCAATTACATGGGCGCCATTCTGGACGGCGATCAGAGCACGATCTGCCTGGCGGAAGGCGAGGAGGACGCGGACACGGATGTGAGGCGTTATGTGCTGGCGAAGGATCTCCCGGACACGGAGCATACGCTGACGCTCTTCAAACGGCAGGATTCCTGTAACAAGGTGCTCTTTCACGGCTTTGAATTGCCGGAGGGATCGGAGATCCTTCCGCCGCTTCCGAGGCCGGAGCGCAGGATAGAGGTATACGGGGATTCCGTGTCTGCGGGCGAGGTGTCCGAGGCGGTGGAATATACCGGAAAGCCCGATCCCGAGCACAACGGAGAGTATTCCAATGTCTGGTACTCCTATGCCTGGATGACTGCGCGCAAATTAAATGCAGAGCTCCACGACATCGCACAGGGTGGGATCGCCCTGTTGGACGGAACGGGATATTTCAATGAAGACGGCGGCTATACAGGTATGGAGCACGCGTGGGATAAGCTGCAGTACAACCCGGCGCTCGGAGAGGTGACGGACTGGGATTTCGACCGTTACACGCCGCATGTGGTCGTCGTCGCGATCGCGCAGAACGACAATCACCCAGTGGATTTCATGAAAGAAGACTATGAGGGCGAAAAGGCAGCCCTTTGGCGACGGCAGTACAGAAAGCTTGTGGAAAACATTCGAGGAAAATATCCGCAGGCTTTGATCGTTCTTGCCACGACCATTTTGGAGCATGACAAGGGCTGGGATGACGCGATCGACGAGGTCTGCAAGGAGATCGGCGACGAGAAGACTGTGCACTTCCTCTACAGGCGAAACGGCTGCGGGACGCCCGGACACATCCGCATCGGCGAGGCCGAGGAGATGTCGGACGAGCTGGCGGCGTTTATTGAGGAGCAGGCAAAGCGCACGGGATGTTTTGACTGAAATAGAAACAACGATAGGGAATGCTCAGGTTAAGAGAGTATGATTCTGAAAGTGAGGGATTGTCTGGCCTGCTTGCTGTGAGGCAAGAATGGTGTCGGAGGGCAGCGGGAGCGTTTTGCCTTGAGCAGCAAGAGAAAGGGCAGAAAAAATATGGTGGGAGAACGGAAGCAGCGCGCGGTGACGCAGACGGACATTGCCCGCGAACTGAATGTCAGTGTGGTGAGCGTTTCCATCGCGTTGAACGGACGGAAGGGCGTCAGCAATGAACTTCGTCAGAGAATCCTTGACATGGCTGAAGAGTTGGGATACGAGGGAACGCCGGAGCAGTCTCAGAAAAAGGATTCCATCATCCGGATCGGAGTGCTGATCTCCCGGAGGTATCTGCGGTATACGCCGTCCTTTTACATGAAGGTCTACCAGGAGATCGTAAAGGCGGCGCAGGAAAAGAAAAGCATGACTTTCCTTGAGATACTGGACATGGAGGACGAGGAGAATCTGAAGCTGCCAAACTTGTCTCTGGACGATCAGGTAAACGGGATCCTGGTGCTTGGCGAGCTGAGCCGTGCGTACACGGAAGCGATCCGAAACGGAAGCAGGGTGCCGGTGATCTTTGTCGACTATTATCAGCCGATCGGGGATGCCGATTTTATCGTCAGCGACAACTATATGGGCGCATACCAGCTGACAAAAAGGATGCTGGCGGCCGGTTACGAAAAGATCGCCTTTGTCGGGACGATTCAGGCGACCTCCAGCATCCGGGACCGTTTTTTCGGATACCGGAAAGCGCTCATGGAGAGACAGATTGAGATCCGGCCGGAGTGGATCATTCCGGATCGGAGTGTTTCAAATGTGGGAATTTTTGTAAATCTGCCGGAGGAGATGCCGGAGGTGTTCTTCTGCAACTGCGACGTGACGGCGGCGTTTCTGATCGAGCAGCTTCGGCAGGACGGCTATCGGGTGCCGGAGGACGTCGGCGTGGCGGGCTTCGACCATTTTCTGATGAGTCAGATTGACGGAGTGGAGTTGACCACTTACGATGTGAACATGGATGCGATGGCGCAGATCAGCGTGAACACGCTTCTGCGAAAGATCAACCAGACGCATTTTGTGCCGCGCATAAGCGTCGTCACAGGGAAGGTTATCTGCGGAAACAGTTTTTGACATGCCGCAGGTTCTGCCCCTTGTGGCGGCAGATATTCCTGCACTTTGAGGGCGTTGGCAGGAATTTTACAGAGACGACACAGTGGAGAATACCATGGAAAAGAATGTTACCTTGAAAGATATCGCGGAGGAGCTGCAGGTCAGCATCGTGACCGTTTCGAACGCGCTGGCCGGCCGCAGCGGCGTCGGCGACGAACTGCGCATAGAGATTGAGAAAAAGGCGCAGGAGATGGGCTACCGCAGGAAAGCGCGCCGGGAGAGAAAGGCTTCCTCCAGGAGCAAGGTGTACCGGACAGGCACGCGGATCGGCGTGGCCGTCGAAGACAGATATCTTGAAAAATACACGTCCTTTTACTGGGAGATGTATCAGCGGGTCGTTGTCGCCGCGTCCGGGAGGGGCTGTTTCGTGTCGCTTGAGGTTCTGACGGACGAGCAGGAGAAGCAGGGAGAAATGCCTCTGCTGCTGAGCGACAAGGAAATCGGTGGACTGATCGTCCTTGGAAAGCCGGATAAGACGTATCTGAAAAAGCTGTATCAGACGACAGATTGCCCGATTTTGTTTCTGGACTTTGCCGACGAGGAGATCCCGTGCGACGCAGTCATCTCAAACGGGTTTTACGGAGCATATCAGATGACCAACTATCTGATTGGTCTGGGGCACAGAGAGATTGGATTTATCGGGAATTACCTGGCGACGGGCAGCATTATGGACCGTTATCAGGGCTTCTGCAAGTCCCTGCTGGAGCATGGGATCAGCGAGAACCCGGAGTGGATCCTGTCCGATCGGGATGCGGACACGGGGAAGCCAAGGCTGCGGCTCCCGGAACATTTGCCGACCGCTTTTGTCTGCAATTGCGATTTTACCGCCGGGATGGCAGCCGAGCTTCTGATTCGGGCGGGATATCGGATTCCGGAGGATATTTCCCTTGTCGGCTTCGACGATTTTCTAGTGAATGGTCCCATGCAGGGAAAGCTGACGACCTACGCTGTGGATATGGATGCGATGGCACATCAGAGCTTGAAGCTGCTGCTGAGAAGGATCAACGAGGGAGCACAGGAGCAGACCGTGCGGACGATCGACGGGAAGCTGGTGGTCCGGCAGAGCGCTGGGCAGGTCGACGGGAAGAAGGCGCTCCGGCAGAGTATGAGTCAGGACGACGAGAAACGGGAAGTCGTGTAAGGTAGGACGTAATTGCTTGAGAGTGAGGAAAAACAAATTATATTTTCTGTGAAAGAAAGGACACGATATGCAGACGACGGTAAATCCAAACGCGATAAAAGAAGCGAGAGAGCTTTTGAACTACCTTTCCGAAATAGCCGGGAAGAAGATCATCACAGGGCAGCACACGCAGACGAACCCGATGGAGGAAGCGCAGTACATCCTTGAGAAGACGGGCAGACTGCCGAAGCTGTTCGGCTTTGAGCTGCTGGCCTATTCCCCGAACATCAATTATGACGACGCGTCCAAGGAATGTCTGACGGAGATCTATGAAAACCGTGGGACGCTGGACACCGCGATGAAGCTGGCGAAAAATTCCGATGTGATCCTCACGTTTACGTTCCACTGGTATTCGCCGCTTGGGGGCAGGGACAAGAGCTTCTACGCAGAGCACACGGATTTTGACGCGTCGAAGATCCTTGTGGAGGGCACCCCGGAGCGGGCCGCCTTTTACCACGATATGGACGTCATCGCGGAGCATCTGAAGAAATTCAGAGACGAGAAGATTCCGATCCTCTGGAGACCGTTCCATGAGTCGGACGGGCAGTGGTTCTGGTGGGGCGCGAAAGGGCCGGCGGTCGCGCGCGAGCTCTACAAGCTGATGTATGAGCATTACACGGCGCATCATCACCTGGATAATCTGCTCTGGGTGTGGAACTGTCCGCTCTCAGAAGGCTATCCGGGGGACGAGTACGTCGACGTGATCTCTATGGACATTTATCTGCCGGAGTATGCGGCGACGGATTACGCGAAAGAATATGAGAAGCTGATCGCACAGACGACCGACAAAAAGGTCGCCGCGCTCGCGGAGATCGGTTACCTTCCGGACATCCGGATGCTGGAGCAGTCGCACACGCCGTGGGCGTACTACATGACCTGGTCCCACGAGTTCTGCATCGGCGAGCAGTTCAACAAGACCGACGCCCTGAAGGCGATGTATGAGAGCGATCATGCGATCACGTCGGAGCTGAAGCGGCTGCCGTAGGATAAGCTTGCTGAAGGACAATCTTTTTATAAATTGCATGTCTTATCATCGATTGAGGGGTTTTTCTGAAACGAAAATTATGATATACTGGTCATACCAATTTGGACAGAGTGGCTATATGACATGCAAACAAATTTCAGAAGGAGAGTTGCCTTATGATGTATCCATATATGACGCTGGGAGACGGGACGGAGATCGTTCACTCTCAAATTTTGGAAGAGGCTGATCACACGAAAGTAATCGTACACTTCGAACGTCCTACGGATAACGGATTTGACTCAGCGAGATGCGAATTGCCGGAGTATCACTGGCAATACAAGGAAGGATATTCTGACGAGGAGATCGCTATGTTTGAACAGCTGCTTCGCAGCAACGCTCATTTACTGTACAAGTATGCCGCGAACGGGGGAATACAGATTGCCTAAGTTCTTTGTGACAGATGAGATTAAATTTTAATGCTAGCATAGGGCTGCAAGGGAGTTCACTTTCATAATAACAGATTTATAGTGCGTGCAACAACAAGGCCAAGAGTATAAGTTGAATGAGTGGCAGGAAATTCAAAAAGGAAGAATTATTTTGAAAATAGCAGATATATAGTACAATCCCCGTAGGCATTTTAAGAACAGTGCTTTCGGGGATTTTTTGAAAGTTTATACTTAAAGAACAATAGCGAGTTCAGGGAAAAGAACTGTTTTAATTAAATTGAAATTTCATATAGGCATAAGGAGATTTTGGATAGAATGTTAAAATTATTTAATAACACAGATGGGTTGTATGTATTAGGGGCTTTTTTTATACAGCTTGATGAGAATATAGATTTTCAGGATTTTGAAAAGCATTCGGCTGAAGTGAAGGGGACATTTATTCATGAATATTGTCATTTTTTGCAGGATGTGTCGACGACATATGGCTATTCTAATTTTCTAATGTATATGCAAAAATTTTTCTGCAAGATTGGAAAAGATATAGACAAGGAACGTTTACTTCGTAATAAAGATTTACAAAACATTTACTGTGGGGATACAGAGATAGAAGACGCTATGTGTATTATTAGGCAGATAGAAATTATGCCCTCGGAAAAATACGATATGATTAATGAGGGGATAAATGGTGATTGTGTTATAGTAACATATAATGCAAATAAAACTTTCCGATTTGGAAGCGCATGTATTGCAGAGAGTATGGCTTACATTGTGGAGAAACGACTATATGACATCCGGGAGAGGCAAGCAGAATTTCCGTATACGGTATGTCAAGATATCTGTGAGCATGAATACAAAGAGTTTGCCCAAAATGAAATAGGTGTACTGTCGCTATGTGAACTGTCCTTGTTGGAATTAAATTCTGGTGTATTTTTTATGAAGGCATTGTGGCTGATGAGGGAGGAACATTTTATTCCTTCGTCCATTAAAAATCTGGAAGCATTTATAGATCAACACTTCAAAATAGGATTTCGTGGTGACAAAGCTGTGATTGAATCCTATTTGACAGAAATGTATCCGAATTGTGAGATTGACTTTTCACCTATCAGGAAGTGGCTGGTAGAGCGCTTTAAAATAGGCTGTGAATTTCGTGAAATAAGTAAATGCTTTATAAGTCGGTCATTGGAAAATAAGGATTCAAGATATGCTTTCTGGAATGTTTTTATAGAAAAATTTGGGTGTCCAGTATTGATAGATAAAGACGCTAACAGGATAGAAGGCGCATATCTGGACGGAATGGAAATTGATTTAGGATATACTCTTGCGCCAATGGCTATTAACGAGTTATTGGATTTTCGGGGCTTGTATATTAAAAAGGCATGTCCGATGGAAGCTGTTTGCAAAAATGCGGGTGATCCATGTTATTCCGATATGTGCGGATGTGATCCACGGAAAATCGCAAATGTGGATGAGCTGTGCGCTGTAAAAATGTTTTGGAAATTATACGGGCTGGAGCAAGAACAGACCGGCAGCGAAATTTAGCCACATCGAAAGGTTTCTTTTGTTTTGATTAAGAAATTATGGGAACAGGCGATTCGAAATAACTCGAACCGCCTGATTAAAACTATCGGCTTAGTTTTTCAGCGCTTATTAATTTTTGGTAGCGTTTCATTAGCTCTGCTACGCAAGTTAGCTCAGATGTTTCGTTAATTGGCAAACCATACGCATTCATTACAGCAATATCGTTTTTGCGATGGGCCTTTTCTAAATCGACGGGCATTGTAATGGGATCATACAGAACTGCCATGGTATTTTCAACAGAATAGTTATTTCTGATTCGTATAATCTCTTTTGCAGTTTCTACAATACGCTCTTTTTGCTCTGTGGTTGCCTCCGGCCATGGGAAAGTGTTATATACCAATTCTTTGGAATATCGATAATCACTTTTGAGTCGCCCACAGACAGTACGCATCCATGCCATATGGACATTGGAGGTTAGTATTCCAAAATGATAATAGGAAGCGTTTGGTACAATCTGTACAGCGTCGGATGCGATTGCGGTAGGCGGCATAAAACCTATAGGGATATATCGCCTTTTTTCCCCCGATGTTCTTGGAATAATTAAGTAATTAGCATAGTCTGGTTGCGTAATCTGAGCAAACAAATGTGGAACCTTTGCATATCCATTAGTCGTCTTTGCTTTAGAGGCTAAACGGAATTCTTTTACAGCAGCCACTTTATGATACAATATTTTACTGTTTGCAATATCTGCAGGAGATGCGTCTTTTAACCATAGGCACCATCGTTTTTTTCCTTTGATGAATTCATCGGCACCGATATAAGGACGAAGCCATTTTTCTAAGGCAGGTTCTTTTGACAATATGGTTTTTCTTTCCTCCCCGGTGATTATAAAATGTCCGCCATCACGGGGTTGGTTGCCAAAGTTCATTTTTGGCACATCGCACAAGGCGTTTTTCTGGGCACAGACTATACCGGCATCGACAGGCAGCAGATAGGGGCTGATAAAGCTGACATGGGTTTCTCGCGGTGCACTTTGTATTGTCCGATAAGTGTATAACAGCTTGTCAGTGCGATCAAAGGTGGAGAATCCGACTATGATAACATAAACATGAGCCTTTAAATTTGACTCACTGTCCCACTGGAATGTCTGGTGTGCAAAATTAATTTTAACGTGATGATCGTGTAGCAATACATTCCAAAGAACAGGCACCTGAGCGCCCTGACAGATAGAATTTGTAGAAACAAAACCTACTTCAATACCTGTATTTTGAATGTATTCAGCCGCTTTTTTATACCATCCAGTTACATAATCCAGATCCTGTACATCCTGTATTTTTCCGAATAGATGTTCAATTTCTTTTTTGGGCTGACTCCCCTGAGGCATCATTCTGGCCCCTATAAAAGGAGGATTTCCCATAATGTAGGAACATTCACTTGCAGGAAGAATTTCATTCCAATCTGTTGTCAGAGCGTTTTTTTCTGCAATGTTAGCAGATGTTGTAAGCGGCAGAAACGGAACTTTTATTGTTGTTATGGCGAGTGTTTCCTGAAGCATCTGTGCTTCGGCAATCCATAAAGCTGTCTTGGCGACGGTGACAGCAAAGTCATTGATTTCAATGCCATAAAACTGGTTAATAGATACTTTGATATTGAAAAATTCATTTGCATCCACAAACTCTAATGTCATTTGTGATGCAATATCTGACTTGAGTTCCCTTAGTACTTCATTTTCAAGTCTGCGAAGAGAAAGATAGGTTTCTGTCAAAAAATTCCCGGATCCGGCAGCAGGATCCAAAAATCTAAGACTAGCCAGTTTGTCTTGAAAACTTTTCAGATATCTGGTTCTCCATGAATCACTTCGGGGACGCTTTTTGATGCTATTGAACTCGTCATACAGATTATTTAGAAATAAAGGATCAATTACTTTGTGGATATTTTCTAAGGAAGTATAATGCATACCACCGGAGCGTCTGGTTTCAGGATTTAGTGTGCTCTCAAAAATAGCGCCAAAAATGGTAGGACTGATTTCAGACCAATCGAAGTTTTTAGATGCCTGATTGATTAAAATGTCCTTCAATTCATCCGTAAACTGTGGAATACGAATGTTATCATTTGCGAAAAGTCCGCCGTTGACATAGGGGAAATCCAATAAATCCTGCTCTTCATCAGGATCTCTGTCCGAATCTTTTGTGTTTAAAATTCGAAAAAGATCAATAAGCCCACGTCGCATGTGTTTCGGTTCGATAGCAAAAAGATAGTCATAGAACATATTTTTTCTTTTAAACAGACCAGCATCTTCAGCCCAAAGACAAAAGACGAGACGCACACAGAGTATATTAAGGCTTTTTAATGTTTCTGCGTCTGGATTCGAGTAACTTTCATACAATTTATCATACAGTATTCCAATAAGTTCTCCGGCTCTAACAGATACTTCCAGTTCCTTTGAGGTAGATATATTCTCTCTATTTATAAGAAACTCTAAGCGATAAAATTCTTTTTGAAAATTCTGAAGGTAGATTTTTTCGATACTTTTTTCGGGTTCCCGGCAGTCCATATCGTAAACCCATATTTCACTAAAATTAGAGGTTACAATATAGCGTGCTTTTTCGCTCACCGGAAGATTATCATTGTAACGTTTTGCTTGCTCATAGGGAGTTAATGTAATATTGTCAGAGTTATATATTTTCTTGTCTAGTGGGATTCCAAAGCTTTTTTGCTCAATTAATATTCTTGTTTCCGGAATATAGGCATCAATTCGTTTTGTGCTTCCATTGACTATTACTTTCTTTTGAAAATCAATACGATCTGTTGCATTAGATATATTTAAAATCCTCTCCAAAATATCAATCCAATAGGAACGGTCATCTTCATCTTCTTTTCCACGGTTATTCCATTTGAGAATGAACTGTCTTATGGATTCTCGTAATTCTGTGCTTATCATGAAAGAACCTCCGTCCAAAATACGTTTTCTATATTATGATTCAGTATATCATGATTTCTTAAAAATCGCTATGTTTATTATGGAGATAAAAGAAAAATCGAAAGAGTAGGATATGCTATGTAATGGATAACCATTTGTATTTCAAACTTTTTTCATCGTATTAAATTTTGGTAAAAAATATGAGAAAAAATCTCAAATACAGGTTTACAAATATAGAAATGGAGCTATAATAGGGAGTAAGAAACAAAAATACAAAGCCGGAGGAGAAACGACATGTTATGCCAATTCACGGTTAAGAACTTTAAAAGTATAAGAGATGAGGTTACTTTTGACATGCAGGCGGCCGCCATCTCGGAGCATGAGGATCGGGTGATCAGAGACAGAGACGGTGAGATTTTCCTACCGGTTTCGGCAATCTATGGACCGAATGGCGGTGGTAAGTCGAATGTATTGGAGGCTTTGTTTTCAGTGGTGGCAAAGGTGATGCGGCCTCTTTATGTCGCGGAGAATAAGGGCGAGCGAACGTTGTCTCCTTCTAAATTTGTGATCGAACCGTTTGCCTTTTCGGAGGACAGTAGAGAAAATCCGACAGAGTTTGAAATCTTCTTCCGCACGGAGCAGGCGGAATACAGATATATTTTGCATGTGAGAAAAGATACGGTGGTCTATGAGAGGCTGGATCGAATCAAGAGGGAAACGGGGAGAAAGTCTGCACTGTTTAAACGGGATGAACAGGGGATGATTTTAAAAGGCGGTTTTGCGAGACTGAAGGTAAGCGATGAGCTGTCAAAGACATTGCCGCTCTTGTCTTATCTTGGAATCACATATAGGAAGAATGAAATAGTGAATGATGTCCTAAATTGGTTTGATCAAGACGTCTATTTTCTGAACTATGGAAATCCACTTCAGGAGTTGCGAATGGCGGTGGCAGGATCGGAAAGTGTAAAGAAACTGATGCTTGATATGATTAAGGAAATGGATTTGGATATTGTTGATTTTCGGATAGAAGAGAAGGACAATGATACGATTGAAGTTTATACCAGACATTCAGCGGAGGGTTATGAAGCGGAGCTGAATTTGACGGATGAGTCCAGCGGCACACAGAAAATCTTTGGATTGCTGCCGTTGATTGCGGCGAGCCTGCGCAGAGGGAATACGCTTGTGATTGATGAATTGGATGCAAAAATTCATCCGTTGTTGCTACGCCACATCATTATGATGTTTAATGATATGAGAATTAATCGAAATGGCGCGCAGCTCATTTTTACCTCGCACGATCTCTCCACAATGAACAGTGAAGTATTCCGCAGAGATGAAATCTGGTTTGTAGCAAAAGGGAGAGCCCAGAACTCAAAGCTGTATTCTCTGGTGGAGTTTAAGAATGAGAAAGGGGAATCAGTGCGCAAGGATGCAAAGTTTGATAAGCAGTATCTGGAAGGAAAATATGGGGCGGACCCGTACCTGATCAGGTTTATAGATTGGGGGAAAGTCGATGACTAAAAAAGCAGGAATGGAGGCGTGGAAGAAGAAACGTCGACAGGATTATTTGGAACAGAAAGAATACCGCTATTATATTTTTTGTGAAGGGGAACAGACCGAACCGCAGTATTTTGCAGGATTCAAACGGTTGATAGAAGAAAATCCAACCTACCGAAACATGGTTCTGATAGAGATTGAGCCGTGTGCGGCGGAAACAATGCGCGTAATCGGGGCAGCTGAGAAATATGTAGAGAGGTATGGGATAACAAAAGGGCAGATTTGGTGCGTGTACGATAAGGACAGTTTTCCGTCAAAGGATTTTAACGGGGTAACGGAGAGGGCGGATAAGCTCAACAGAGCGAATTCGGACTTGCAATATCACTGTGCATGGTCAAACGAATGCATTGAGTTTTGGTTTCTGCTTCATTTTGCGTATTATACGGCAAATAATCATCGGAGCGAGTATGTTGTTTTCTTAAAGGACAAATTCAGAGAGCTAGGGATCGGAAAGTATCGAAAAAATATGGAGAACATATTCGAGATATTGATGGAAAAAGGAAATCCGAAATTGGCGATACGGTATGCAAAAAGGATCATAAGCGAAGGACAAGGTAAGACGCCGGCAGACATAGCACCGGGGACAAAGGTGTATGAGTTGGTGGAAGAATTGGCGAAGTATTTGCCAGAGGAATGTAAGAAGAGGTTTAATTGATAACAGGAGTATACATATGAAGAATATTACTTTTTTGATAGGAAATGGTTTTGACATTAATGTGGGCTTAGACACAAGATATTCTGATTTTTATGAATACTGCAAAGAGCGAAATGCAGGTGATAAAATAGTAACTGACATTGGAAAAAATACTGATTTGTGGTCTGATTTGGAAATAGGATTGGGAAAATATACTGCTAAAGTTAACAAAGGTGAGGAAGAAGAATTTTGGAATAGTGAGGCCTTATTAGAAGAATCTTTAGCGGATTATCTGGAAGGTCAGCAAAACAGAATTTATATTCCTGATGATGAAGAAACAGAAATTGCTACGAAGATGAGAGATTCATTAGTAGGTTTTTATAAAAACTTTCCTAAAGAACAACAGCAGTATTTGGTAAATAGAATGTCATCGTTACCAGGAGATATAAGTTATTCATTTATATGCTTCAATTATACGGATGCGTTGGACAGGTGTGTATCATTGGTAAAAAAGCATTTCTCTAAGGATATATCAAATCATAGATATAGCGGAACTACCTATACGCATTCACTAGGGAACATATTACATATTCACGGAACGTTAAATGCAGAAATGATTTTAGGTGTAAATGATATTGAGCAAATTGCAAATCAGGAGTTCAGAAATAATATAAGTTTCCGGGAATTGTTGATTAAGGAATATACAAACAAAAGATTTGCGCAAAACAAAATACAGGATATGCGAGAGATTATTGATAACAGCATAATAATATGTGTTTTTGGGATGTCTATAGGGGCGACTGATAAGATGTGGTGGGAATATATATGCCAATGGCTACAAAAAGGGGATTTGCGCAGATTAATAATCTACGTAAAAGGTACAAAACAAAAGAGAATTATGAAGCATCAGCTGTTCGCATCGCAAAATGAAATGCTTGAGAGGATACAATCTAACTCTGGAATGAAAGATAGTGAATGGGGAAAAATTGAAGAGAAGATATTTGTAAATTATGGCGATGACATTTTCAATTTTAGAATAGTAAAAGACATTACGAATTAATTTCTACGTTTTTTGCTAAAAAGTTGAAGTCCGGATTTGTGGTATGTTTTTATCGGTCAGATGAGAAAGCCGATAAAAACCGATAAAAAGCTGATAAAAAATGTGCGAAAAAAAAGATATTGCAATTTGTAAAAGATAATGGCTCTATTAGCAACAGTGAGGCACGGGATTTGCTTGGACTGGCGGACTTAACGGTAAAGCGGATATTAAAAGCTATGGTAGATGAAAGACTATTATCAATAGAGGGGGGGAATGTAAAGCCAGAAAATATCTGTTAAGAGAATAAAAATCAGACAGTTATATTGCCCGGATGTTGAGGAAAAAGGTTGACCAAAGCTTTTTTATAATAAACGGCCTTGACAATAAGAAAAAGTGGAAGTATACTACAATCAATCGCGCAAGATTAAATTAAGCACAAGCAAGATAGCGAAAGGAGACCAAACTATGAGCATCTACGATTTCAAGATCAGGACGCAGGAGGGAACTGATGTATCGCTGGCCGATTATAAGGGGAAGGTTTTGCTTATTGTCAATACGGCGACCGGATGTGGATTTACGCCGCAGTACAGTGAACTTCAGGATTTATATGAGCTTCACCAGAAAGACGGACTGGAGATCCTCGATTTCCCCTGCAATCAGTTCGGGGAGCAAGCTCCGGGTAGCGACGAGGAGATTCACAGCTTCTGCACCGGACGGTATGGCATCACCTTTCCGCAGTTTGCCAAGATCGATGTAAACGGTGACAACGCGATCCCGCTCTACAAATATCTGACGGAGAACACCACCTTTGCCGGATTTTCCGGCCCGATGGGATTGGTGTTGAAGGGCATTGCCAAAAAGATGGACAAGGATTACAAGAACAACGGCAATATCAAGTGGAACTTCACGAAGTTTCTGATCGACCGCAACGGGGAGATCGTTGCACGCTTTGAGCCGACCGAATCTCTTGACAAGGTAAAGGCAAAGGTTGAGGAGGTGCTGTAAGAAATGAATATTGAAGTACGGTACTATTCAAGAGGCGGCAACACGAAAAAGATTGCGGAGGCGATTGCGAAAGCCGTTGGCGTGGAAGCAAAAACGGTATCGGAACCGCTGACCGAAGATGTGGATATTCTGTTCCTCGGCAGCGCCCCGTATGCTTTCGATGTAGACGACGAAGTAAAAAAGTTCATCAGCGGCATCCATGTATCCGTGGGCAAAGTCGTGAATTTCAGCACATCCGCCGCCGTCAAATCTACCCGCAAGTATGTGGAAAAGCTGCTTGCGGATAAGAAAATCCCTGTTGCGAAAGAAGAATTTTCCTGCCGGGGCGCTTTTGCAATGCTTCACAAAGGCAGACCAAATGAGGCCGACCAAAAGGCCGCCGCGGATTTTGCAAGGGGGATCTTATCGTAAAGGGAGGCAAAAATCATGGCGGTTCCATTTGACCCACTAAAACTCGAAAACCAAATATGTTTTCCACTCTATGCTTGTGCGAAAGAAATTGTGAAAGCATATAAGCCGTACCTCGACGAACTCGACCTGACCTATACGCAGTATATCACGATGATGGTGATGTGGGAGCATAAGGAACTGCGGGTGAAGGAAGTCGGAAAATACCTGTATCTTGATTCCAGCACGCTGACGCCTTTGCTCAAACGGTTGGAGGAAAAGGGGTATGTGGCGCGACGCCGCTCGACCGAAGACGAACGCGACCTGATCGTTTCCATAACAGATGCAGGAACTGCCCTGCGAGAAAAGGCGCGCACCGTTCCTGCGAGACTTGCGGCCTGCGTAGAGCTCGAACCGCAGAAAGCCGCGGAACTGTATCAGACGCTGTACCAGATCATCGGAACTTTGACAAAGAAGGAGGGAAATTTTGATCAGAATCCTTGAAACTCCCGGCAGATTATACTATGGTAAAACGGAATAGGTATAAAGGCAGGAGGCGAGGGGATTGAAGGAAAATCTGAGCATTGCAGATTACGAAATCATGCATGGATCCGACACGGTAGCCAGAATAAGTCGCACGGGCAAAGTGGTTGTGTATAAAGAAAAATTCCTGCCCTATGATCTTTATCTGGAGGAAAGCCAGGACATTGATGATCTGGTCAATAATCTGATCAATTTCTATCACTGGTGCGCAGCGCGAGTACTTTCCCTGGACAGGCAGTATGCAAAAGAAATCCTAAACAGTATCGGTGTAGCGCAGGCGGTTACAGACAGGGATCGCGCGGAGATCTCTCTGTCGTACCATTGTGTGTCACTGACAGACGTATATTGGGTGAAAACGCAGGATGAGGATATTTTGTACAAAGATATTAACTTGTATGATAACCCGTTGAGCGAGGCGTTTGTGGAGCTGCCTTTAAGAGGAAAACAGATGATCGTTACCGACCGGGAGCTGGCGCAGGATCTGTCGACAAGGGGTTGCTTTCCGAAAGCATGGATCAGGGGAAAAGAAGGCTTTCTTCTTTTAAAGGATGGCGGAGAGGACGCCGTGAAGCGAGAGTTGCTGGCAAGTAAGATATGCCAGTGCTTTGATTACAAGCATGTGAAGTACGAAGAAGATATTTATGCGGGAGAAAAAGTGACGAAAAGCCGTATCGTGACCTCAAAGGAATACTCGATCGTCTCAAAGATGGCGTTTGATATTTACGCGTGTAACCATGGCCTGAATACAGTGGATGAGTGCATAAGGATAGATAAAAAAACTTATTACGGTATGAATATCATTGACTATCTGGTCGGGAATACGGACAGGCATCCGGAAAACTGGGGTTTTATGATCGATAATGCGACAAATGATTACATTTCCCTGTATCCGCTTATGGACTTTAACCAGAGCTTTTACAGCTACGAGGCGATAGACGGCGCGAATTGTCAGACGGTCTATTCTAAAAGGATGACTCAGAAAGAGGCGGCGGAAGAGGCTGTCAGACAGGTTGGGCTGAATCAGATACAGGAAGTGGATCCGGCGATCTTCGGAAATGAGGACGAGTGGAGAGAAATGTTTTATAAAAGGTTTGATGTGCTGAGGCAGGCTGTTTAGTTTTATGTCCTGCTTGACATCAGGATAAGTTTGTGATATATTCTCAGCACACACTGTGCTGAAAGGGAGTGAAGCTATGCCGGAGAGCGAAGCGCTCATTCACGACGAGATGAGCGGCAGGATCGTGGACGAGGCGGCCAGGCTGGCCATGAACGAAGGGGCAGGGGACGTCACAGTTCGGAAGATCATCCGGGCGCTGAATGTGACGAACAGAGTTTTTTACAACCGCTTTCACAATGTGGAGGAGGTGCTTGCCCTTGTCTATCGGGATATGGCGGTCAGAATGCGCCAGAGCATTGTAGACCGTTTTGATCCGGATGGAGATTTCTTCGGACAGATCACGGACATCGCCGCAGAGACGCTGACGCTCTCGTATAAGCTGAAGTCCGGCATGAACCAGTATGTCTTCGCTCAGGACAGCACATCGCAGGAGAATTACCGCTGGTGGCAGGAGCGGATCTGCGGGCTTATTGAGCTTGGCAAGAGTCGCGGCATTGCCAGACCGGATCTGGACTCCGAAACGATGAGCTACGCCATCTGGTGCTTCATTCGTGGCTACAATGCGGATGCGCTCGCGAGGGAATTGCCTGAGGAGGAAGCCATGCGCGGTTTCCGCTATGCCTTTGGTATATTTCTGGATGGAATGAAAATAAAATAAATTTAAACAGCGTCGCCGTGCGGCGCCTTGTTTCGGCCATTTTCAGCACACTGTGTGCTGGGCGAAAAATAATGAAGACAGCATGATTTTTTTTTCATCGCTATTTATGTCATTAACTTAAAAGTGGAGGAATATGTCAATCAGATGGGTAATTCCTTGCTTTATGGAGGAATATTAGCCATAAATACATTATTGCGAAAAGAGGAGAAAAATATGTTGGAGAAATTGGTTTCGATCGTAGCGGAGCAGCTGCATGTGGAGGAAAGCCGGGTGATCCCGGAGGCGGATTTTAAGGCGGATCTGGGTGCGGATTCCCTCGATCTGTTTGAGCTTGTGAGCGCGCTGGAAGAAGAGTACGACATCGAGATTCCGGCGGAAGAGCTGGAGAATCTGACGACGGTTCAGTCTGTTGTGGATTATCTGGCCGGAAAGGGGATCGACGAATGATCAGGACGGCATTGACGGAGCTGCTCGGCATCCGCTACCCGATCATTCAGGGAGGGATGGCCTGGGTGGCGGAGAGCAGCCTGGCGTCTGCGGTGTCGAACGCCGGAGGGCTTGGGATCATCGCGGCGGCAAACGCGCCGGCGAACTATGTCAGAGCGGAGATCCGGAAAACCAGAGAAAAGACGGATCGGCCTTTTGGCGTCAATGTGATGCTGCTGAGTCCGTATGCGGAGGAGATCGCGGCGATCGCAGCGGAAGAAAAAGTCCCGGTCGTGACGACCGGCGCGGGAAATCCGGGCCCCTATATGGAACAGTGGAAGGAAGCGGGGATCAAGGTGCTTCCGGTGGTGGCGTCCGTGGCGCTGGCCAAGATGATGCAGCGTGCGGGGGCGGACGCCGTGATCGCGGAAGGCTGCGAGTCCGGCGGACATATCGGCGAGGCGACGACGATGGCTTTGGTTCCGCAGGTTGCAGACGCGGTACAGATACCGGTAGTGGCGGCAGGCGGCATCGGGGACGGGCGCGGTCTTGCTGCGGCGCTGATGCTCGGCGCGGACGGCGTACAGATGGGTACGCGCTTTCTTGTGGCGGAGGAATGTGTGATCCATCCGAATTACAAGGAGAGCGTGCTGAAAGCGAAGGATATCGGTACGGCTGTGACAGGCCGGTCGACCGGACATCCGGTGCGCACCCTGCGCAACCAGATGACAAAGGAATATCTGAAGCGTGAAAAGGAAGGCTGCAGCTTCGAGGAGCTTGAGGAGATGACGATCGGTTCCCTGCGTCGCGCGGTGCAGGAGGGCGACACGAAAAACGGTTCCATGATGGCCGGGCAGATTGCGGGCCTGATATCCAGGAAGCAGACCTGCGGGGAAATGATTCAGGAGATCGCACAGCAGGCGGAAGAGCTGCTGTCCCACGCTGGTCGGTTCGCGTAAGAGGAGAATGGTATGAGTAAGACAGTATTTTTGTTCCCGGGTCAGGGAGCGCAATATGTCGGCATGGCACAGAAATTTTACGATTCGTATGAGGTATGCCGTGCGGTATTTGAAAAGGCGTCAAAGCTGACCGGATATTCCATGGAGGAGCTTTGTTTTACCGAAAATTCCCGCTTGAATGAGACGAGGTACACGCAGCCCGCGCTTCTGACGGCGTGTTGCGCGATCCTGGCGGCGGTGCGCGGCGAAGGGATACAGGCGGAGGCCGCGGCGGGACTGAGCCTGGGGGAATACTGCGCGCTGACGGCGGCAGGCGCTTTAGGATTTGAAGACGCGCTGCGCACGGTGTGCGAAAGAGGAGCCTACATGCAGGAGGCTGTCCCGGAAGGTCGGGGAATGATGGCCGCCGTGCTGAGCCGCAGGCCGGTTCCCGTGGAGGAGATCTGCGAAAGCGTCCCCGGGATCGTCACGGTCGCAAACGACAACTGTCCGGGCCAGAAGGTGATCTCCGGCGAGACGGAGGCGGTGAAAGCTGCGGCGCAGAAGCTTCTGGAAGCGGGCGCGGCCCGCGTAGTCCCGTTGAAGGTGAGCGGCCCGTTCCATTCTCCCATGCTGAAAGAGGCAGGGGAAAAGCTGGAAGGAGTTCTGGAGCGGGTTCCACTGAAAACGCCGGAGTTGACGTTCGTATCGAACGTGACGGCCCGTGCGGAGAGCGATCCGGATCAGATAAAAGGACTTTTGGCCCGGCAGGTCTGCTCCTCCGTGCTATGGAGGCAGAGTATGGAATATCTGATCTCTGAGGGCGCGGATACGTTTATCGAGATCGGACCGGGGAAAACCCTGTGCGGTTTTCTGAAAAAGATCGACTGCACGGCGCGGGCGTTTTCCGTGGAGACGCCGGAGGATCTGGCGCAGGTAAAGCAGATGCTGTGAAACAGGAAAACAGGCTCTCATACCGGAGATCTGAGCGGAGCGATCCGCAAAGTCTCGGAAAGGCAGGAAAAAGATGCAGGAAGAAAAGATACTGGAAGGAAAAATGGCGCTTGTTACCGGCGGGGGACGCGGAATCGGGCGGGCGATCGCGCTGACGCTGGCGCGTCTGGGCGCGGATGTGGCGGTAAATTACAGCGGTTCGGAGGATGCAGCGAAGAGAACGGCGCAGGAGATCCGTGATCTGGGAAGGTGTGCGATCGCGGTTCGCGCGGATGTGTCAGATGCGGCGCAGTGCGAAGCGATGTTTCAGGACATGGAGCAGCAGCTTGGGAGTATCGACATTCTGGTCAACAATGCGGGGATCACCAGGGACAATCTGGCTGTGCGCATGAGCGAGGAAGAATTTGATCGGGTGATCGAGACGAACCTGAAGGGAGCGTTTCTGTGCATGAAGCTGGCGGGGAAACGCATGATCAAAAAGCGTTCCGGCAGGATCGTCAGCATTTCGTCGATCACGGGAGTGCACGGAAATCCCGGACAGATCAATTACTGCGCGTCAAAGGCAGGCGTGATCGGTATGACGAAGTGCCTGGCAAAGGAACTGGCCGGCCGCAATGTTACGGTGAACGCGGTCGCGCCCGGCTATATCGACACAGACATGACGGTGGTCTTGCCGGACAGTGTGAAGGATGCCATACTTGCGCAGATTCCATTGAAGCGGATGGGGAACCCGCAGGATGTAGCGCGGACGGTGGCTTTTCTTGCCTCGGACTATGCGGGCTACATCACGGGGCAGACAATTCTGGTAGATGGAGGAATGGGAATTTGAGAAGACGGGTAGTGGTGACAGGAATGGGAATCATCTCCCCTGTCGGAAATACGGTTCAGACATTCTGGGACAGTCTGAGAGCGTCGAGAGTAGGGATCGGGAAGCTGACCAGATTTGATACCTCGGACTACCGGGTAAAGCTGGCGGCCGAAGTCCATGATTTTGACCCGGAAGCCTATATGGATTTCAAGGAAGCAAAAAAGATGGAGCTGTTCAGCCAGTACGCGGTCGCGGCGGCGTCGGACGCGATCCGGGACGCGGCTCTCGTGGCGGAGAACGAGGACCGCACAAGGATCGGCGTGTCGGTCGGCTGCGGCATCGGAAGCCTGCAAATATTGGAACAGGCGGCGGACAAATTGAGAAGCAGGGGCCCGAAGGCGGTTCCTCCGCTGATGGTTCCGCGCATGATCACCAATATGGCGGCGGGAAATGTGGCGATCCATTTCGGCCTGAAGGGAAAATGTATAAATGTCGTCACAGCGTGCGCGACGGGAACCCATTCCATCGGAGAGGCGTATCGCTGCATCCAGTATGGGGATGCGGACGTTATGCTTGCGGGAGGGACGGAAGCTGCTATCACGCCGCTCGGGATCAGCGGCTTTGCGGCGCTGACCGCCCTGTCTGTGAGTGAAGACCCGCTGCGCGCTTCCATTCCGTTTGACAGAGAACGCGGAGGTTTCGTGATGGGAGAAGGCGCGGCGGTGCTCGTGCTGGAATCGCTGGAGCACGCGCAGGCGAGAGGGGCGCGTATCCTCGCGGAGATCGGCGGATACGGGGCCACCTGCGACGCGTACCATATGACTTCCCCGGAGGAGACAGGGGACGGCGCGGCGCGTGCGATGACATTGGCGATGCAGGAGGCGGGGATCGCCCCGGCGGAGGTCCAGTACGTCAACGCGCACGGAACAGGAACTTACCATAACGATCTGTGCGAGACACGCGCGATCAAAAAGGCGTTCGGAGAAGACGCGTATTCCCTGAATGTAAATTCTACCAAGTCGATGACGGGGCATATGCTCGGCGCGGCCGGCGCGGCGGAGTGCATCGTCTGCGTAAAGAGTGTGATGGAGGACTATATCCACGCCACGGCGGGTTTCTGCGAGGCGGAAGAGGAAATGGATCTGAACTACACGAAAGAAGGCGTTTCCCGGATCGTCGACGCGGCGATCAGCAATTCGCTTGGGTTCGGCGGGCACAATGGCAGCCTGCTGATCAGAAAGTTTGTGGGGTGAAAGGATGAAACTGGAACTGGATGAGATTTTTTCGGTGATCGACAAGGTGAACGAAGCGGAGCTGGATTCCTTTGCATACAAAGATGCGGATATCAAACTATCAATCAAGAGAAAAGGCGGCGGTGAGGAAGAGGCTGTGTGCCCGTCGGTTTCCAAAAGAGTGAATCCCGCGCCGCAGATCGTGCAGGCTTCTGCCGGCGGAGGCAGGACGGGTGAAACGGCAGGAGGAGCAAAGGCGGAAAAGGCGGGAAATGCGGAGAACGCGGCAGGAATCACGATCGACTGTCCGATGGTAGGCACCTTTTACGCGGCTCCGGCGAAGGACAAGGAACCGTTTGTCACCGAGGGAGACACAGTGAAAAAGGGACAGATCGTAGGGATCGTGGAGGCCATGAAGCTGATGAACGAGATCGAGTCGGAGTATGACGGTATCGTGGAGAAGGTTCTGGTCGAAAATGAACAGCTCGTGGAATACGGACAGCCGCTGATGCGGATCAGGGAGGCATAAATGAGATTAAATACAAAACAGATCATGGAAATTTTACCGCACCGCGCGCCGTTTCTGCTGGTAGACTGCATCGATGAGCTGGAACCTGGAAAGAAGGCGGTCGGGCGCAAGGCGGTCACTTACAATGAGCCGTTTTTCGCCGGGCATTTCCCGGCCGAGCCGGTGATGCCGGGGGTGCTGATCTGCGAGGCGCTGGCACAGGTGGGCGCTGTGGCGCTGCTGTCCTGCGAACAATACAAAGGCAGAATCGCCTTTTTCGGAGGGATCAAAAACGCCCGTTTCCGCCAGAAGGTCGTGCCGGGGGATGTGATTACGCTCGAGACCGAGCTGGTGAAGATCAAGGGACCGGTAGGAGTCGGACAGGCGAAAGCCTACGTGCAGGGGCAGCTCTGCGCGGAGGCGGAGCTGACCTTTGCGATACAATGAGTCATATAGGACCGAGGGCTACTGTTCAGACCAGGCCGAAGCGTTTGCTGCTGAAGCCGTAAGAAAGTGGTTCTGAGAAAGGTTTTTCGAGGGAAATGCGGCTCATGGTATTGCCGTGAAACAGATATGGGAAAGAAGGGAATGGCATGTACCACAAGATCCTGATCGCAAACCGCGGAGAGATCGCCGTGCGCATTATCCGCGCATGCAGGGAGATGGACATACGGACGGTCGCCGTGTGCTCTGAAGCGGATCGGGAGGCTCTGCACGCCCAGCTTGCCGACGAGTGCATCTGCATCGGAGGACCGCGTCCCGCGGACAGCTATCTGAATGCGGAGAGCGTCCTGAGCGCGGCGCTTGCCGCGGGAGCCCAGGCCATCCATCCGGGCTTCGGTTTTCTCTCGGAGAACACGAAATTTGCGCGGATGTGCAGGCAGTGCGGGATCGATTTTATCGGGCCTTCTCCGGAGATCATGGAGCAGATGGGGGACAAGGCCGCGGCCCGCAGAGCCATGAAAAAGGCGAGCGTGCCGGTCATACCGGGCACGGACGAGGCGATGAGCGACGTGAACGAGGCGAAGAAGCTGGCGTCCGCGATCGGTTACCCGCTCATCATCAAGGCATCGGCCGGGGGCGGCGGTAAGGGGATGCGTGTCGTGGAACGGGAAGAGGATTTTGAAAAACTGTTCGAGATGGCTCAGCAGGAGACGATACAGGCGTTCGGGGACGATCAGATGTATCTGGAAAAGTACCTCCCGCATGCGCGCCATATCGAAATCCAGATCCTCGCGGACCGGTACGGAAACAGCGTCCATCTGGGGGAACGGGACTGCAGCATCCAGAGAAGACACCAGAAGCTGATCGAAGAGACGCCGGCGGTCTTTCTGCCGGACGATATGCTTGTCCAAATGGGAGACGCGGCTGTGCGCGCGGCGCGCTCGGTCGGGTACGACAGCGCAGGGACGGTCGAGTTTCTGGCGGAGGATGACGGGCAGTTTTACTTTATGGAGATGAACACTCGAATCCAGGTAGAGCATCCGGTGACGGAGATGGTGACGGGAATTGATCTGGTGAAGGAAATGATCCGTGTCAGCGCCGGGGAGAGGCTTGCGTTTGAGCAGAAAGACATTGTCCGCCGCGGTCACGCGATCGAGTGCAGGATCTGCGCGGAGGATCCAGAGAAAGGATTTCTGCCCGGCACGGGAACCGTCAGGGAGCTTTATCTGCCGGGCGGCAACGGCGTGCGCGTGGACACGATGCTTTATCAGGGGTATACCGTTCCTCCGTTTTACGACTCGATGCTTGCGAAGGTGATCGTCTGCGGCGGCGACAGACAGGAGGCGATCCACAAAATGAGAGGCGCGCTGGGAGAGCTGGTGATAGAAGGAATCGCCACGAATCTGGACTTCCAGTACGAGCTCGTCAGCAGTCAGGAATTTGCCTCTGGCGACGCGCGGGCGCTCAATCAGAGAATAGAACTCGGCATGGAAGAAAGACAGATGGAAAAAGGTGACGCTGTATGCTGAAAGAACATTTCAAAAAGCCCGCCGGGGAAGCGGAGGCAGAAATATCCTATAAAAAACCGCAGGCGCCGGACGGACTCTTTCGGAAGTGCGACGGGTGCGGGAAGATCGTGCTCGAAGAGGACATAGAAAATAACTGGTACAGCTGTCCGAAATGCGGCAGGTATTACCGCATAGGAGCGCGGGAGCGCATTCCGATGATAGCGGATGAGAACACGTTTCAGGAGTGGGACCGTGGACTGACGGGAGGAAATCCTCTGCAGTTTGAGGACTATGAGGAAAAGCTGGAAGCGCTCCGGAAAAGCACGGGCTATGCGGAGGCGATCGTGACAGGAGAAGCGCGCGTCTGCGGGATACGGACGGCGCTGGGCGTGATGTCCGCAGACTTTCTGATGGGAAGCATGGGGACGGCTGTGGGAGAGAAGATCACGCGGATGATCGGTCGGGCGACAACTGAACGGCTCCCGGTCGTCCTGTTCTGCTGCTCCGGAGGCGCCCGCATGCAGGAGGGAATCTTCTCCCTGATGCAGATGGCCAGGACGGCGCAGGCGATCAAGGAACATGACGAGGCGGGTCTTTTGTATATTCCGGTGCTGACAGACCCGACGACCGGCGGGGTGACGGCGAGCTTTGCCATGCTCGGGGATGTAATACTTGCGGAGCCGGGAGCGCTGATCGGCTTTGCGGGACCGCGCGTGATCCGGCAGACGATCGGACAAAAGCTGCCTCAGGGATTCCAAAGCGCGGAATACCTGCTGAAGCACGGGTTTGTGGACCGGATCGTGAGACGCGAGCGGCTGCGCAGTACACTTGGAATCTTGTTGAGGAGCGGTGGATATGGAAGAAAAGAATCGTGAGAACGCTGTGAGCGCGTGGGATCGGGTTCAGATTGCCCGCAGCGCGGACAGACCTTATATAAAAGATTATGTTTCCAGGATATTTGACGGTTTTCTCGAGCTGCACGGAGACCGTCTTTTTGGCGACGACAGGGCGGTGATCGGCGGGATCGCGGCAATTGACAGGCAGTATGTCACGGTCATCGGCCAGCAAAAAGGCCGGAACGCGAAAGAGAACAAGCATCGAAATTTCGGGATGCCGAATCCGGAAGGATACCGGAAGGCGCTGCGTCTCGCGAAGCAGGCGGAGAAATTTTCCCGTCCGATCGTCTTTTTTGTCGACACGCCGGGGGCGTTCTGCGGAATGGAGGCGGAAGAGCGCGGACAGGGGGAGGCGATCGCCCGTAATCTGTTTGAACTGTCGAATCTGAGCGTGCCGGTTCTATCGATCATCACCGGGGAAGGAGGCTCCGGGGGAGCGCTGGCTTTCGCTGTGGCGAACGAGGTCTGGATGCTGGAAAATGCGGTGTATTCGGTACTCTCTCCGGAAGGCTTCGCCGCCATCCTGTGGAAAGACAAGAAGCGGGCGGAAGAGGCGGCTGAGATCATGAAAATGACGGCGGCCGAACTGAAGGACATGGGAATCATCGAAAAAGTGATCCCGGAGCCGCAGCCGGCAAATATAGCGGATATGGATGAGCTTGCGCTGTCCATGAGATGTGAGATCAAATCTTTTTTAAGAGGTTATCAGGAAATGTCCGCGGAGGAGATCGTGAAGCGCAGGAAGAACCGGTTCCGCAGTTATGGAGTTTTTGACTGATTTTTGCTCCGGCGGCGTTTGCGGACGCATTCCGTCAACAGGTACTCGATCTGCCCGTTGACGGAGCGGAAGTCGTCCTCCGCCCACGCCGCCAGCTCATTGTAGAGGGAGGAGGACAGCCGCAGAGGGAGCTGCTTTTTCGCGTTTTCTTTTTTCTTGTCCATGTGCTGTCCTCCTTTCTACTGTTATACCAGTTCTATTTCTATCATTTCTATACATTTTCTGTATTTGCCGATATACCTTGTGAAACAGAAAAGCTGTTTCCCTATCCCATAGGGATTTGAATTACGGGGTGTATACATTCCTTGCTCCTGTCGTGGTATCCGAAACGGTTTCTAATAGATCGATCCGCTGTTGACGATCGGCTGCGCGTCCTTGTTGCCGCAGAGCACGACGAGCAGATTGCTCACCATCGCGGCCTTGCGTTCTTCGTCCAGTTCCACGATATCGTTTTCACTCAATTTTTGCAATGCCATATCTACCATTGACACTGCGCCTTCCACGATCTTCTGGCGCGCGTCGATGATCGCGGCGGCCTGCTGGCGCTGCAGCATCGCGGAGGCGATCTCCGTCGCGTAGGCGAGGCGGGAGATGCGCACTTCCAGGACCGTGATCCCGGCGTTCTCCACTTTTTCCTGAAGCTCTTTTTTCAGAATCTCCGCGACTTCCTGCGTGCTGCTGCGCAGGGTCTTTTCATCGTCGTCGTTCGTATCGTAGGGATAGCAGCGGGCAATGTTGCGCGTGATCGCGTCGCACTGGATCGAGAGGTAACTCTTGTAATTCTCAACGTTCAGCACGGCCTTGGTCGGGTTCGTGACCTGCCAGATGACGATCGTTCCGATCTCGATCGGGTTGCCGAGCTGGTCGTTGACCTTTTGCTGCTCGTTGTTCAGAGTCAGGATCTTGGTGGAGATTTTTTTGCTGAGCGAAGTGTAGCTAATGCCGCCGTTTCCGGAGACCACGTGGGTCTTGACCGTCGGATTCAAAGCGCCGCAGAACGGGTTGATCCAGTAGAAGCCGGGCCTTTTTATGGTGCCGTAATACTGGCCGAAGAGGGCGAAGACCAGGGCCTCGTTCGGATTGATGACGTGCAATCCGCACAGGATGAGAACACCGCCGGTTATGAGCACGGCGCCGAGAATGGCACCCAGAACGATGACGACCACAGGCAGCCTAAGCACCGCCGGTAAGACAAAGCAGGGCAGGGAGAGCAGTATGCCGGCGATGCCGATAAGCAGCATCAGGAAGCCGGGCTTTCCTGTGATTTCTTTTTCTTCTACGTTGATCTGTTTTTCTTTCATAGCTATCCTCCGTTCTTGAATATGATATTAAAATGATATCAAAATTATATACATAAAGAGGAGTGCTGTCAAGGAAAAAATAAAGGGAAGGAAGATACAGATATGAATTGCCGGAGATGGACGCTTTACCCTCTGGTTTACATTGCAATTTGCCCGGAGCTTGTATATAATACAGATGGTAAGATTGAGGTTTAACCAGAGCAAAGCTGCATCAGAAGGGAGTCTTGACGGAATGGATACAAACGAGCAGGGCAGCGGGCTGAGCCTGCTGAAAAAGGGACAGAAGGGAATCATGCACGCGCTGTTCAGCCGCGTGGGGATCATGCTGGTGCTTTTGGTATTGCAGGCGCTGATGTTGCTTGGCCTGTTTCTCTGGTTTCAGGAATTTTTGCCGCATGTGTTGGGCGGGACGGTGCTCTTCATGCTTGTCATGGTGCTGTACCTGATCAACAGTACGCTGGATCCGACGGCGAAGATCACCTGGCTGATCGTGATCATGCTGGTGCCGGTGTTCGGGGCGCTGCTGTTCTGGTACACACAGAGCGAGACCGGACATCGCGTGGAGAAGAAGCGGCTGGAGGATATTCTGGCGGCCACGAAAGACAAGCTCCCGCAGGATGAGAAAGTGCTCCAGACGCTGGAGCAGGAAGACCCGCATGAGGCGGCGCTGGCGCGCTATTTCCGCAGGAGCGGCTGCTTTCCGGTCTATGCTGACACACAGACAACGTTCTTCCCGCTGGGCGAAGACAAGTTCGCGGAGATGCTGCGGCAGCTTGAGCAGGCGAAAAAGTATATTTTCATGGAATATTTTATTGTGGACGAAGGCCTGATGTGGGGCAGGATCCTGGAGATCCTTGCGAAGAAGGTGAAGGAGGGCGTGGAGGTACGTGTCATGTACGACGGCACCTGCGAGTTCTCCACGCTTCCGCACGATTATCCGAAGAAGCTGAAAGCGCTCGGGATCCAGTGTAAGTCGTTTTCCCCGATGTCGCCGTTTTTGTCGACGCATTACAACTATCGCGACCACCGCAAGATTCTCGTGATCGACGGGCATACGGCTTTTACCGGCGGCGTGAATCTGGCCGACGAGTACATCAATCATATCGTGAAGTACGGACACTGGAAGGACACTGCGGTCATGCTTCAAGGCGAGGCGGCGAAGAGCTTCGCGCTCATGTTTTTGCAGATGTGGAACATCACGCGGCACGAGGAATATGACAAGTATCTGGATGTGAAGGTTCCGGTGTTGGAACAGAAGACGGAAAAGAAGCAGACGGATGCGGAAGCAGTCCCTGTGATGCAGCAGGGGAAGGAGGATACCCTTAGGACAGCTGTGCAGAAGACGGACGGTAATGCGGTTTCGACACTGGCGCAGCAGTCGAACGGCTATGTGATTCCTTATGGGGACTGCCCGCTCGACGCGGACAAGGTGGGCGAGCGCGTCTACATGGACATTCTGAACCGCGCGACCCGCTATGTGCACATCATGTCGCCGTACCTGATCCTGGATGGCGAGATGGAGACGGCGCTGAAATTCGCGGCGGAGCGGGGTGTGGATGTCCGGTTGATCCTGCCGGGGATTCCGGACAAGGCCGCGCCGTACGCGCTTGCGAAGACGCACTACAAGTCCCTGTTAGCGTCCGGGGTGAAGATCTACGAGTACACGCCGGGCTTTGTGCACGCGAAGCTGTTTGTCAGCGACGACTGCAGAGCTGTGGTAGGTACGATTAACCTGGACTATCGTAGCTTGTACCATCATTTTGAGTGCGCCGCTTACATGTACCGAACCTCCTGCATCCCAGAGATCGAGGCGGACTTCCACAAAACACTGGAGAAGTGCCGTGCTGTTTCAGATGAGACGATCCGGCAGGAGAAGCGCTCCGTGAAGATCGAGGGCGCGCTGTTGAAGGCGATCTCGCCGCTGCTGTGAGGAGAATATTGTGCGGTTGGGGAAACAGAAATTCGACTGTTTCGGAAGCGGAGCGCAAATCGGCTGAATTTGCAGTGATGGCTATGAAGAATTGGCAGTAATGATTATAAAGAATATAAGGAAAAGGAGGCACCGTATGCTGTTTGTATGTTACCCGAAATGCAGTACCTGCCAGAAGGCGAAGAAATGGCTGGAGCAAAACAAAATAAAATTTGAGGAGCGCCACATCAAGGAGGACAATCCCACGCTGGAGGAATTGAAAGAATGGCACCGCAGAAGCGGACTCCCGCTGAAACGCTTTTTTAATACAAGCGGGCTGAAGTATAAGGAGCTTCAATTGAAGGACAAGTTGCCGACAATGAGCGAGGAGGAGCAGTACGCGCTTCTTGCGACTGACGGACTTCTGGTAAAGCGCCCGATCCTGGTCCGAGAAGATCGTGTTCTTGTCGGATTCCGGGAAACTGAGTGGAAGGAAGCGCTGGGAGTGTAAACATCTGGTGTCTTAAATTGCAGGAAACATTTATTCCGTTTTTTTCATGTCATACAGAAGACGTTTCGTGAGAAGCTATTGACAGAAAAGCGGACTTTATTTTAAATAAAAAGGAAAATTGCTTTGACTGCTGTATGAAAGATAGCAGGATTTGTATAAAAGGGAGTGAAATGTATGAGGAAAAAGAAGAAATTTTTACTTGTTGCCATGATGGCGGGAGTGCTGATGGCAGGCGCCGGAGCGGCGGCGGAGGAGGCCGGCACACCGGAGATGGATGCGACGGATTTTGTCTCGCTGGCCGAGGCAGTGCCCGACGTGATACTGGAGATTCGGTATTATTCTACCTATAATTTTGTGGGAGACCGGATCGACGGCTATGAAGAGCCGTGCGCGCTGCTCACAAAGGAAGCCGCGGAAGCGTTGAAAGGAGCGGCGGCTGACGCGCAGGAGCAGGGATATATGCTGAAGATCTACGACGCCTATCGTCCGCAGATGGCGGTGGACAATTTCATTGCGTGGGCGGAGAATATAGAAGATACGCGTATGAAGGAGTACTTCTATCCGGAGCTCGACAAATCCGTGTTGTTCGACCAGGGTTATATCGCGGAGAAATCCGGACACAGCCGGGGCAGCACCCTGGATCTGACCCTTTTTGATATGGATGCGGGGAAAGAACTGGATATGGGCGGCACGTTCGATTACTTCGGCGAGCTCTCGCATCCGGACTACGTCGGGGATCTGACGGAGGAGCAGATTCAGAACAGGAATACATTGAGAGATATCATGGTAGGAAACGGCTTCAAGCCGTTAGACACGGAATGGTGGCATTTTACGCTGGAGAATGAGCCGTACCCGGACACCTATTTCGCGTTCCCGGTGAGAGGAGAATCCGTCCCGGGGAGCACGGAAAACTTGGTACAGTGCGAGTTCTGCGGCGGTTGGTATGAGGAAGGAAATGTGTTCCGCAATCATGTCTGCCCGGAACGCGATGAGGCGTACGCGCAAGAGGAATCTGATTAGATTAGACAGGAATCAGGGAGGATGAGATTATGGATATTCAATATTTGTTATTGTTGCAGAACCTGCGCGAAGCTACAGGCGGGGTATTAAACGGTGCGTTCGAGCTGATCACGAAGCTGGGCGAGGCGTCAATCGTCACGCTTCTTGTGGCGCTCGTCTACTGGTGCATCGACAAGCGCGACGGTATTTTTCTGATGCTCACATTTTATTACAACCGTGTGATCAACGGCTTCCTGAAGATCACGGCCTGCGTGTATCGCCCGTGGATCCGGGACGCGCGCGTTCTGCCGGTTCCGGAGGCGATAGCGGATGCCACCGGTTATTCCTTCCCGAGCGGTCACTCCGCGAACGCTACCGCCTTTTTCGGCGGTCTCGCAAGCAATAAAAAATATCCCAAAGTCTTTCGCGGAGTTATGGTTGCCCTAGTGTTACTGGTCGGATTCTCGCGCAACTATCTGGGCGTGCACACGCCGCAGGACGTTATCGTTTCTATTGTTTTGGCGATTGTGTTGCTGCTTGCATTTCGCAAGTTGCTTGACTGGGTGGATCAGAACCCGGAAAAGGATTGGATCGTCCTGCTCGTAGGCGCGGCGCTTTGTATTCTGCTCGTTGTCTATGCCTCTCTGAAGGGCTATCCGGTGGACTATGACGCGGCCGGAGAGGTGATCGTGGATCCGGCCAAAATGCCGATCGACTCATTCAAAAACGCGGGCATGGGACTCGGCTTTATCGTGGGCTGGTTCCTGGAGAGAAGGTTTATAAAATTTGAGACGGACGGCAAATGGTATTTTCGCGCACTCCGCTATGTCATTTGCATCGCGGTCTATGAGCTTCTGAAGACCTATGCCACGCCGTTGATCACAGAGGCAATCGCGGGCGGGATCGGCAAGGCCGTGGAGCAGTTCGTGCTGATTCTCTACATCACGGCGGGAGCGCCCGTGATTATAAAACTTCTGGGAATCGTACAGAAACGCGCAGAATGAATCAGGCAATTAATCGTGATCTGTTTGAATCCCAGCCTTTTGCGTCCCGCTGCTCATCGTGCTTTGTTTGAGACAGGCGCTCATGCTCCCCGGACAACTATGCTTCCGGGCAGTCATGTCCCGGCGATCATGCTCCCGGGCAGGCGATTTCCATGACCTGTTCGATCATTTCGTGGAGCAGCCTGGCCTGCGAGGTGTCGGCGGCGCGGTAGTAGACTTCTTTCCCTTCGCGGCGGCTGATGATTAGCCCGCTGTTTTTCAGCGGACGCAGGTGATGGGAGACGGCGGGGCTTGACATATCCAGCATGGCGGAGATGTTGATCACACACTCCTCACAGTGGCAGAGCAGCCAGAAGATGCGGATTCTGGTGGTGTCGCCGAGCATCTTGAAGATGTCCGCTACGATCTGAAAATGTTCTATGCGATCGATTTGATTCTGGAGCATCTCAATTTCCTGTGGTTCGTGGTGGTGGTGGGGTAACTCGATTTTGCGCATAGGGACTCTCCTTTCTTTCAATCCTTTGAGGACTGCCTTAAAAGATATTTTGACAAATAACTTGTATAGCTGCAACTCTGACAGGGTCGAGGCATTTTCTGCCGAGGCCCTAAAATTTTTGTATTGACGTTTTCTATGCTTTGTATTATACTACAAACATAAAGATTAAACAAGTGCTTAATCGTAAAATTATAAGACTGGGAGGAAATCAACATGAAAAAGACTTATAAGATTGAGGTTGACTGTGCCAACTGCGCGAATCTGATGGAGGAAGCGACCCGCAAGACGGAGGGCGTAGCTTCTGCTACGGTGAATTTCATGACGCAGAAGATGATCGTGGAATTTGAGGACGGACAGGATTCGAAGAGTGTGATGAAGGATGTGTTGAAAGCCTGCAAAAAGGTCGAGCCGGACTGCGAGATCGAGCTCTGAAAATAATACGGCGCTTGAAAGACTTGTTTCGGCTGTTTGAAGGGAGCCGGTTTTTTCAGAGATTCAAATAAACAATTAAGTATATCTTGAAAGGAAGCATACTATGCAGGAAATGATCATAGATATATTGCTTACGATCGTGGTGCTGGCGGCGGCCGGACTCCTCCTCTTTCTCGGTAGGCGCGAGGGCGGCATGACGAAAAAGCAGCGGAAGATGATGGTTCGTATTCTCATTGCGGCAGCAATCCTTCTGGGGCTTCAGTTTGCCCCGGCAAAGCTGTTTGATCAGCTCGACCGATATCTGTTTCCGTCGGCGGGACGCTGGATCCGTTTCGCTTGCTATCTGATCAATTACTTTATTATCGGATATGACATCTTGAAAAAGGCGTTACAGGGGATCCGAAACGGACGCGTGTTTGACGAGAATTTTCTGATGGCGGTCGCGACGATCGGCGCGATGGCGCTGGCGATCTACGAGAACGGAGAGTATCTGGAGGCGATCGCCGTCATGCTGTTTTACCAGATCGGCGAATGGTTCCAGAGCTACGCCGTGGGCAAGAGCCGCCGCAACATCAGCAGCCTGATGGACATTCGGCCGGACTACGCGAATATCGAGAGAGACGGCAAGCTGGAGCAGGTCGACCCGGATGAGGTGGAGACCGGCAGCGTGATCGTCGTCCAGCCGGGCGAAAAGGTGCCGATCGACGGCGTGATCATCGAGGGCAGCTCCAGTCTGAATACGAGTGCTTTGACCGGGGAGAGCCTGCCGAGAGAGGCAAAGACGGGGGACGAGGTGATCAGCGGCTGCATCAGCATGACCGGCGTGCTGAAGATACAGACCACGAAGGAATTCGGGGAATCGACGGTATCGAAGATCCTCGATCTGGTGGAAAACGCCAGCTCCCGCAAGTCGAGATCGGAGGATTTCATTTCAAAATTTGCGAAAGTCTATACCCCGGCCGTCTGCTACAGCGCGCTGGCGCTGGCGGTTTTGCCGCCGCTCGTCCGCATGCTTTTTATGGGACTTTCCGCAAACTGGAGTGTGTGGATCTACCGCGCGCTCACCTTCCTTGTCATCAGCTGCCCTTGCGCACTCGTCATCAGCATCCCGCTGAGCTTCTTCGCGGGGATCGGCGGCGCGAGCCAGCAGGGCGTTCTGGTGAAGGGTTCCAACTTTCTGGAGCTTCTCTCAAAGACAAAAATTGTCGTGTTTGACAAGACCGGCACGTTGACGCAGGGCGTATTTGAGGTGGACGGGATCCATCACAATGAGATGGAGGCCGCGAAGCTGATCGAGTACGCGGCGTTGGCGGAGAGCGCGTCGTCCCATCCGATCAGCAAGAGCCTGCAGCGCGCGTATGGCAAAGAGCCGGACCGCAGCCGCGTGAGCGACATCCAGGAGATCAGCGGCAATGGTGTGATCGCGAACGTGGATGGCGTGGAAGTCGCGGCCGGAAACGACAAGCTGATGAAGCATTTGGGCGTTTCCTATATCGAGTGCCATTCTGCCGGGACGATCATTCATGTCGCCGTCGGCGGGGTTTACGCCGGACATATTGTCATTTCCGATATCGTGAAGCCTCACTCGAAGGATGCCATCGCCTTGCTCAGATCGTCGGGCGTCGAAAAGACGGTAATGCTGACCGGCGACGCGAAAAAGGTAGCGGATCAGGTATCGGCCTCTCTCGGGATCGATGAAGTCTACAGCGAGCTTCTCCCGGCCGACAAGGTGGAGAAGGTCGAAGAGCTGTTGCGCGTGAAATCTGAAAAGGCAAAGCTTGCCTTCGTCGGAGACGGCATCAACGACGCGCCTGTGCTGTCGCGGGCGGACATCGGTATCGCGATGGGCGCGATGGGATCAGACGCGGCAATCGAAGCGGCGGATATCGTATTGATGGATGACGATCCGTTGAAAATCTCCAAGGCGATCCGAATCTCCCGCAAGTGTCTGCGCATCGTCTATCAGAACATTGTCTTCGCTCTGGCTGTCAAGTTTGCCTGCCTCGCTCTGGGAGCGGTCGGCATTGCGAATATGTATCTGGCGATCTTTGCGGACGTGGGCGTCATGGTTCTGGCGGTACTCAACGCGATCCGCTGCCTGTTTGTAAAGAAGCTGTGATATCATTAGCTGTGTTATATAATGATGAGGGCAATAATCATACTAGTGGGAAAGGCATCACCTGATTATAGCTGACTGAGAGATTGCCTGTGGTCAGATGGGAGAGAAGCAGGATGCGGGAGAACCGTGCGTTTGGGGAAATGATGAAAGCGGCCAGGGAGTGGCTCGCGAATAGAGATCCGGTGGATATCGCAAAAAAGACCGGCATTGCTTACGACGAGGAAACGAAGAGATTTTCGTTCGTTAGCCTGGGCGCGGAAATCGGTATCAGATATCCGGATTATGAGATAGATCCGTGCGTCAACGAATGGCATCAGCTTGTGGTCCTGCACTATATGAAGCTGGCGGATGGTACGCCGCTGACAGGACAGTGGATGACGATGGGCGAGGTGAAGGACGGTCTGATCCGGGGCGGAGATTTTGATCGGCGCTGTGAGACGATGATCCGCAGCCGCTTGAGTCAAATCCCGGAGGAGGAACTGGTGCGAAAATGCCAGGAACTCGGGGGAAGAATAACAAAGAGTAATGCGGATCTTAGTGTGCGATTCGATTTTCTGCCGTATTACCCGTTGTTGTTGAAACTGTGGTTTGCGGACGAAGAGTTCCCGGCGTCCGGGAAATTATTGCTGGATACCAGCGCGGATCATTATTTGATGATCGAAGACGCGGTGAGCGTAGGACAGATCATCATGGAGGCGTTGATAGGGGTATTTTGAGGAATACTGTTTTTATTTTGCTATCTATAAATCCTGTACCATGAACATGGAGAATTATCGTAATTGATCAATTTCCAGATTATTTTGCGATAAGGATCTGATAATTTTATGGATATCACGGTTGAAACAAGGACATAATTATGGTATAATTTGACCATATTAAGGAGGTGAAAAAATGCCACAAATTATTCCTATAAAAGATTTGAAAAATACATCGGAGATTTCTGAATGGTGTCATAAGTCGACTGAACCTATTTATATTACAAAAAACGGATACGGAGATATGGTCATTATGAGTATGGAAACCTATGAAAGTACTATGCGGCGGCTTTCTGTATACAAGGATATCGAGTTGTCAGAAAAGCAAGCCCAAAATGATCAGGTTAAGGAGGCCAGATCGGCTTTAGCGGGGATAAGAACAAAATATGGTTTATAAATTGATAATTACAGAGCATGCAAATGAACTGTTGGATTCTGCTTTGCGATATTTAATATATCAACTGAAAAATGAACAAGCGGCCGTGCATTTTTTAGACGAAGTGGAAAAGGTATATGATCGTTTGGAAGAAAATATAACAGATGCATGGTTTTTAGATATTGGAGGTGATCAAAATGCGCTTGGAAAAATTGCAGGATTATCTGCGGGGGAAAGGCTGGAAATATTCCTACGTGGAGGAAGATGGCTGCGGGAGTATC